>CAMWXI010000007.1 GCA_947178175.1 uncultured Porphyromonadaceae bacterium
ATCACTCTCTCTGCAATCAAGATTGAAATCAACTGGCAGGCTGTGCTTGGCTCTATCCTCAAAATGATTATGATGCCGGCCGTTGTCCTCGGTCTCGGTCTTCTGTTCCACATGGATCCCCTGAACCTTAAGATGCTCGTTGTTGCAGCCGCTCTTCCCCCTGCATTCTCAGGCATTATCATCGCTGACGAATACAACACTTACGTTGCAACCGGAACATCTTCTCTAACTCTTAGTGTTATCTTATTCATGGGATTCTGTCCTCTCTGGATTTGGTTGACTGATTTGGCAATCACCGCCTTCTGATCAACTTTATGATAAGTTTATAAAAATAACCTCTTAACAGATGATGCTATGTTAGAAGATATTGCAGGCAAAGGAAAAGATTTAGCTGCTAAGGCAGAAGAATTCCTTAATAAGCCGGAAGTAAAAGCCGGCATTGACAAAGCTAAGGAATTCCTGAATGAAGGCAAAGGTAAGGAATTAGCCGACAAGGCCAAAGATATGGTGGATGTGGCGAAAGATAAATTAAGCGGAATCCTCGGCAAATAACTTACTGACAACTTTCCATCCTTCCGTTCCCGCAGACAACCATACTGCTGTCCGAACCATAACGGTTCTCAATACAGTATGAAGCGCAAGAATATGGATGGATAAAGGATGTATCCCATTATCAAAAACAGAAGATGAGGCTGTCTAACAACCAAAGTTAGTCAGTCTCATCTTCTGTATTTGTCTCCTCTTCGCGTAAATGATTGTTATTTTACTGTATCAGTTATACCCGGCAGCTCTTTCTATCAACCTCTGAGTATCTGCATGACGGCCATAACTTAATAAGAAATATGCAATAAGAATAAGCGCTAAAAAAATAATAATTATCGCTAAGATTATCCATTTCTTACCTAAGAATTTCTCCTCCTTCTTCTCTTCGGTTTCATATTCCTCTACATATCTTATAAATCCATCCTTTCCTACAACCTCCTTCAGCTTTTTCTTACCCTTTTTATTATTTTTATCCTCATCAATTACCTTTTCCTGCAGATTTACTTCTTCACGAGATTTTAGCATCGGTTCAGATTCTACTGACAGGGCTTCCTCCATTTTTAATGTGTCGTCTTTTGTGTCATCTTCACTGACGGAGATATCCCGTTGTTCAATAGGGAGGGGAGGAAGGTTTAACTCCGGTTTTTCTTCATCCGTTTTACCGGTATTTGGAAGCGATGGGAGAATTGCCCCTTCATTAGGCAATGGTGGCAAAGGTGGCAAAGGTGGTAACGAAGCCGCTCCTCCGGATTTGTTTTCGAGCCGAGACCCACAACCAACACAGAATTTTGCTGCCTCGGGATTATCTTCGCCACAATTAAGACATGTCACAACTTCCATATTAAATTCCTTCTTCCATGAAATGCAAAAAAGCGAACTCGGATTTTACTCTGAATTCGCTTCGTGGGAGTGGAGCATACGAGACTCGAACTCGTTACCTCTTGACTGCCAGTCAAACGCTCTACCAGATGAGCTAATGCCCCTTATTCACCTCGCAAATTTAAGAAAACTTTTCATCTCCTCCAAATTTATTCTCTCAATATTATTTGACGATTCCAATAATATGTGTAAAATTTTTCGTTATTGAATATACATTACACAAACAAGGCGAGTGAGGTTTGAAATTATCCACACTCGCCATATTTCATTTTTAATTTCTTATCAGATTGAGGTTGCTCCGCCGGAGGTATTATCCGAGCCAGTTCCACCCGTTGCATTTCCACCTTTTTTCTGCTGTGGGAATAATTTGGATAAATATTTCTCCTGGATTCCTTGCATTATCTCCCAGAATGTCGGCACAAATAAGGTTCCAACCAATGCATTGAGCAACATTCCGAACACAATTGCCGTTCCGAGCTCAATTCTGCTGTTGGCACCTGCCCCGGTGGCGAACATCATTGGCAACACTCCGAATATAAACGCCGCTGCCGTCATCATTATAGGTCGGAATCGTATGACTCCTGCATCATGTGCTGCTTTCCTTATAGAAACTCCCGCCTTCCTGAAATCCATGGCATACTCAACAATCAAAATTGCATTCTTAGCTGACATTCCAAGCAATAATATAAGGCCAATCTGTGTGTAGATACTTACACTCTGACCCATGATAAAACACCCGGCCACAACACCCAATACCGCAATGGGCATACTCAACACTACAGCAATCGGACTCGTCCAACTTTCATATTGTGCAGACAAGACAAGCAACGTCATGATGATTGCAAATATAAAAACAAACGAAATTGTTGTGCCGGCCTGAGTTTCCTGATAGGCCTCTCCGGTCCATGCGTAGGAGTAATTATTCCCAAGAGCTTGCTTAACGGAGGTCTCCATTGCCTGAAGGGCCTCTGATGAACTGACTCCATGCTTTGGTGTAGCAGTAAGTGAAGCCGTGTTATATAGATTATATCTGCTTACACTCGGTTCGCCCATCGTCTCTTCAACAGTAGTAAAAGCGGAGAAGGGAACCATTGTGCCGTCTGAATTCCTGACTGTCAGCTTCATTATGTCGGAAACATCACGTCTTGAGTCTCCCTGTGCCTGAAGATTAACCTGATATACTCTGCCAAATTCAACAAAGTCATTAACATAACTTCCTCCCATATAACTGGACAGTGAACTGAATACATCACTTATGGAAATCCCCTGCATCTCTACACGGTCTCTGTCAAACTTCAACCTATACTGCGGGACAACGCCCTGATACATTGTTGTGACCTGCTGGAACTTACCGGTTGCTTTCGCTTCTTTTTCAACCTCCGCAAGGGCTTTCATCATTTCGGAAGCCCCCAGATTGTTTATATCCAGGAGCTGCATCTGCAATCCGGAAGTCATTCCAAGTCCCGGGATTGATGGAGGATTGATCGAGTAGATTTCAGCTTCCTGGTATTTCTGTGACAATTCTTCAACCTTCCCCATTATATTATTCAGGGATTCAGAACGATCCCGCTTTCCCCATGGTTCAAGAATCACATTCACTCCTCCGACATTTGACGATGCTCCCCCTCCCATGAAGGAGAATCCTGAAATACTCATCACGTCTTTCACTCCATCTATCTTCTTGATATCCGCAGATAAAGCATCAACAACCTTCTGTGTCCTCTCAAGCGAGGCACTATTCGGTAGTTTTACGGAAGTCATGAAATAACCCATATCCTCCTCGGGAAGATAACTCGAAGGAAGCATGGTGAAACCCCAGATAGCAACACCGGCTATCACTACAAATGCTGTCATTGAGATTTTCGGCTTTGATAATAATACGCCAATACCTTTCTCATAAAGATTCAGCACTTTATTATATCCATTATTAAAGCCCTTATATATGATATTGCCGGTGGGTTTATTCGGCTTTAGGAACAATGCACACAAAGCAGGTGTCAATGTCAGTGCATTAAAACCTGAAAATGCTGTAGATACAGCAATCGTCAATGCAAACTGTTTGTATAACTGCCCTGTTATCCCGCTTATAAATGCTGTAGGAATGAATACGGATAGAAGCACCAAGACCTCACCTATTACCGGTCCAGTCAGCTCTTTCATTGCTTTTTCGGCACTCTCACGCGGTGTCAATTCTCCCTTGTCTACAAGACGTGAACAATCCTCCACCACTACAATAGCATCATCCACCACTATGGCTATCGCTAAGACAAGTCCGAACAAAGTCAGTGTGTTCAGACTGAATCCCAAAAGCTTCATGACGGCAAAGGTAGCAATCAACGACACCGGAATCGTTATCATCGGTATTATCACCGCTCGCCAGTTCTGCAGGAATATCAGAATCACTGCCATCACTATAAGTGTAGTGAGCATAAAAGTGGTCAGCAAATCCTCCAGAGATGCATTGACATAGTCTGTTGAATTCTGAATCACACTATAATGCACTCCATCCGGAAAATATTGACTGAGACGATCAAGCTCTGCAATAGAACCTTTCGCAACATCCAATGCGTTGGCTCCAGGCAACTGACTGATTCCAAGCAACGCTACTTCCTTCCCGTTAACTTTTGATACAACTCCGTAGCTCTCGCTTCCGAGGTCAACATCTGCAACATCGCGTAATCTTAATATCCCGTTGCTGTCGCTTTTCAACACTATGTTCCCGAACTCCTCAGGTGTAGTGAGCCGTCCGTTACTGACTAAAGTATATTCAAACTGTGCCTTTCCATTCTCCGGCTGAGAACCTACCGATCCGGCAGAAACCTCCATATTTTGTTCCTGTATGGCACTCACCACATCCTCAGGCGTTAGATTCCTTATGCGCATCACTTCCGGCTTTAACCATATACGCATACTATATTTTCCCGACCCGAAGGCTTGAACACCTCCCACACCTTTTACTCTGGATAGTGGGTCTACAAGATTCAATTGTGCATAATTAGTGAGATACAAGGCGTCATATCTTCCTGAATCATCCCCTTCCAAAGCACAGAACAAGACATTATCCGATGACTCTTTATTTACACTTAAGCCCTGTTCCGTCACGGCTGCCGGCAACTGATCTGTGGCAGTCTGCAGTTTATTCTGAACATCTACAGCCGCCTGATCCAAATCTGTTCCATTCTCGAATGTTATTGTCAAAGAATAGCTGCCATCATCCGATGAAGTTGAACTCATATAGAGCATGTTCTCAGTGCCGTTTACAGCCTGTTCCACCGGAACACCGATGGTTCTGGCTACGGTAGAAGCGTCAGCTCCTGGATATGAAGCACTGACCATTACTGTCGGAGGAGTGATGTCAGGATACTGCGCAATGGGTAGAGTAAACACGCATAATGCTCCCGCCAACACCATTATTACCGCCAAAACCGTGGCAAAGATAGGACGGTCTATAAAAAATTTAGAAAACATTACTTCACAAGTTTGGGTGTTACACTCTCTCCATTTCTAACATTCAGCATGGCTTTTGTGACATATCTGTCCTTGACATTGAGCCCTTTTGTCACAATGCGCAATGTATCCTTGTATAATTCTCCTACCTCTATATGGCGATAGACTACTTTATTGGAATCGTTTACTACATATACATACTTTCCCAATTGGTCTGTACCGATTGAACTATCCCTTATTAAAATGGCCTTTGAATCGTTGCCGTAAGGGAGATGCACAGTACAGTACATACCATCCTTAAGCTCCTCATTTACATTCTTCACTTTTCCTTTCATCAACAATGTGCCGGTGGACACATCAACCTGGGGAGATTCGTAATACAAATCAATGAAATAATCATGTGGCAGGGAATTTGTAAAAGTCAAGGGAACATGCCGGTAAATCGGATTTGACAGTGCGCCGTTATTTCTGACCATCTGCTGATATTGTCCATCCTCTATATGGAATTTAACCGCCAATGCGTTTTCATCAAATATTGTGGATAAAACTACTGGTGAACCCTCTCCACCTACATACGAACCGACATCGTATGACGCTCCCATGATTGTTCCGCTTATAGGTGCGATGACGTTGCAATAGCTTAAATTCTGACGTGCTGTCTTGAGCGAGGCCTCTGCACTCCTTATCGTTGACAATGCCTGTTCTTTATCACTACGGGCCTGTATAAGATCCATCTGTGAAACTGCGGCCGACTTATATGCCTTTTCGTATGCCTCCAACTGTTTTGTGGCATACTCATATTTACTCTTGGCCGCTGCCAGATTAGCTTCTGCCTGCTGCACTAAATCTCTATATTTTGACGACTCTATTACAAACAGCAACTGACCCTTCTTCACAGGTTTACCTCCGGTGAAATGCGTGCTGAGTATTTCTCCATTCACACGTGCCACTACGTCTGCCGCGTCGGTGGAATATACTGTCCCCGGATAAGTCTTATAAAGCACTACGGAATCAACTACCGGAAGACTGACTTCCACAGTCTTTTCCTTCCCGCTATTATCTGCCTCTTTACTTTTATTGCATCCGGACACTGCTGTAATTGCCAGCACTGCCGCAGTGAGATATCCTATTCTGTATACTCTTCTTTTCATACCTTTTCGATCTTTCTTTTAAATTCAATTTAACAATTCCACTATTCTGACACTGCAGGGACTTCCCAGCCTCCTCCTAATGCTTTATAAAGAGACACTAACGTTGTCAATGCATTTGACCTGGCGCTGATCAACGAATTTATATTTGTCAACACACTCATCTGTGCGTTTGCCACATTTGTAAAATCCGACAGACCTAATTTATATCGTTCCACCGCGAGGTCAAGTGTTTTGAATGATACATCACAAACCTCTTTGTCCAGCTCAATCTCTTCATTCAGCGAGTCATAACGCAGCAGACAATTGTTGACATCCTGAATTGCGGAAATTACAGTCTGGTTATATGAATCAACCGCAGCCTGTAAATTTGCCTTTGCTTCGGCAACTGCATATTTCCTGTCCAATCCGTCAAACACTGTCCATGACAACTGTGGTGATATACTATAGTTCAATGAGTTTTCTGTAAAAAGACCATTAAGTTTATGGGAACTGCTACTTATACTTCCGTTTATTGTTAAGGACGGCAGATAATCCTTCTTTGCAATTCCAACCTGAGAAGCTAAAACCTCCAGATTATATTGAGCTTCAATTATGTCAGGACGACGACGTATCATGTCTGCCGGAACTCCCAGTTCTGTAAATGCCGACGACTCCGGTATACTCCCGTGAACTCTTACTTCAGAAGGTAACTGGTCCGGATATATACCGCATAAGGTTGCAATGGCATTTAAAGTAGTTGAAATTGACTTTTTCAATCCTGGCACCAATGCTTTTGTTGATTGAAGCACCATCTGTGCCTGAAGCACATCAAGCTGTGACACAAGTCCTGCCTCAAAACGAGCCTTGGTAAGATTCACCACCCTTTCCTGTGAGTCTATATGGTCCATGGCAACTTCAAGCTGTTCCTGATAGGTCCGCAATACAATATAGTTTGTAGCCATCTGCGAACATACACTAATCATTGCTGAATTATAGTCTGCCTTAGACACATTAAGATTAGCCGTCAAGCCCTTGGTCTTCTCTTTGATTCTGCCGAACAAATCTACTTCCCACGATGCATTTAATCCGAAATTAAAATAAGTGTCAGGATAAGGCTTATAAGTCTCTTTACTTTCACTTCCGGAGGATTGTTCCTTTGTCCATCCCGCCTGTAGCCCTATCGTTGGGAAATATCCGCTTCGTGCGGAATTTAAAGTTTGCCTGGAGGCCTCGATTCTTTTGACAGCCGCCCTGAGGTCATAGTTATTATCCTCAGCCATATTTATCAAAGTTATCAATGTGGGATCACCCAATGAACGCCACCAGTTGTCGGTTGAAGGGAGTTGATTCTGAGAAATGCTGTCAAGGGTCCAGCCGGAAGGCAACGGTTCCTTTATCCAGACATCACTTCCTTTATCCTCAGCAGATATCTGAAATATACCACCGAGCATTATCAAGCAACTGAAAATATATTTCTTCATAGCATATAGTAAAAATCGCCGGGCTTTATGTGTCGCCCCACAACTTTTATTAATCCTGTGTTTTACGACAATTTGCCCTAATAATAGTATAACCCCTTTGACTCTTGTTTAGTTTTTGTCATGTTCCTGAAAATTTGATGTACATTATAAAATGATAATTGTTAAAACTGATAAAAAAAAGAGTCCGGTGCTTTACCGAACTCTTTCAATAACCGGACAATTTTCTTAAGCTGTCCTACTTACAGTGTCTGAATTATGATACTTCCTGTTTTCAGTATATTATTCTTCCTGCTGAGTTGCTTCGTATTCTTTCAGAAGTTTCTCCTGAACATCAGACGGCACTAACTCATATCCTGAGAATTCCATTGAGAATGAACTGCGTCCACCTGTGATTGAGCTCAACGAAGTGGAATAGCTTGACATCTCTTTCAAAGGAACTTTTGCCTGAAGCTTTTCAAGTCCATTCTCTGAATTCATACCCATAATTAGTGCGCGGCGCCCCTGTAGATCACTCATCACATCACCCATTACGTCACCCGGAGTCAAAACTTCTACATCATAGACAGGTTCAAGAATCTTCGGATTTGCATTGCGGAATGCCTCCTGGAAAGCATTTCTACCCGCCAGGCGGAATGAAATTTCATTTGAATCTACCGGGTGCATCTTTCCGTCATAAATCATTACTCGTACGTCACGTGCGTATGAACCGGTCAGCGGACCTTGTTCCATTCTATCCATTAGACCCTTGACAATTGCCGGAATGAATCGTGCATCAATAGCACCACCAACGATACAGTTGTAGACAACAAGCTTGCCCCCCCATTCCAAAGGTATCTCCTGCTTGTCTCTTACATTCATCTTGAATTCCTGACCATTGAATTTGTATGTGTCCGGTTCAGGCATACCCTCTGTATAAGGCTCTATTATCAGATGCACTTCACCAAACTGTCCGGAACCACCTGACTGTTTCTTATGACGATAGTCAGCACGTGATGCCTTTGTAATTGTCTCACGATAAGGAATCTTCGGCTCGATAAACTCAATGGGAAGCTTATCATTGTTTTCAATTCTCCACTTCAATGTGCGAAGATGGAACTCTCCCTGACCCTTTACGATTGTCTGCTTGAGCTCTTTGGATTGTTCTACAAGCCATGTCGGGTCTTCTTCGTGCATACGAGTAAGGATTCCGGCTAATTTCTCTGCATCGCTCTCTGTCACGGGACGGATGGCACGTGTATATTTAGGTGCGGGATATTTGATGAAATCGAACTGATATTCGCAACCCTTGGCGTCAAGTGTGTTGCCGGTGCGCACATCTTTGAGCTTCACTGCCGCTCCGAAGTCTCCCGCCTCTAATGTCTCAACGGCTGTTCGGAGTTGGCCGCAGACTGTGAATATCTGTGCAAGACGCTCTTTCCCTCCACGAGTCACGTTCTCCACATCATCTCCCGCATGGAGAGTTCCGCTCATCACTTTAAAATATGAAACCTCTCCGATGTGCGGTTCCACTGATGTCTTAAACACATATACTGACAACGGACCGTTGGAATCCGGTGCTACCTCTTCACCTGTAGTGGTGAAAGGAGCCGGCATCTCACTAACGAAAGGACATACATTCCCGAGGAATTCCATAAGACGACGGACTCCCATATCTTTTTCTCCGGATAATACTACCACCGGAAGAATTGAACGATCGCAGAGTCCCTTGCGGATTCCCTCTCTCATCTCGTCTTCAGTGAGTGTGCCTTTGTCAAAGAATTTATCCATGAGGGTCTCATCATTCTCCGCTGCCGCTTCCACGAGAATCTGATTGAGTTCCTTAGCTTTCTCCATCTGATCTGCCGGAATTTCTGAGATTTCAGGCACACCTCCCTCTGCTTTCCATTCCAGCTTCTTCATGATGAGTACATCAATGATTGAACGAAAACCGGGACCTGATTCTATAGGATACTGAACAGCCACAATCTTCGGACCGAAATGCTCTCGCATCTGCTCCATTACATTCTCATAGTCTGTCTTCTCACCATCCATCTGGTTGAGGGCGAAGACTACCGGTTTCTGAAGCTTGCCGGTAGTGCGGAAAATATTCTGTGTGCCGACCTCTACTCCATTCTGAGCATTAACTACTATAACACCAAGGTCACACACGCCAAGAGCTGTATATGCGTTGCCTACAAAATCCTCTGCTCCCGGACAATCTATAATATTAAGCTTTTTATTATTAAATTCGGCATTCAATACTGTTGAAAATACTGAATATCCGTATTCTTTTTCTACCGGGAAGTAGTCTCCTACCGTGTTGCCTGCCTCTATGGTTCCTCTACGCTTAATCACTCCACATTCATAAAGCATTGATTCTGCAAGCGTGGTCTTTCCGGAACCTTTGGCCCCCAACAAGGCGATATTCTTGATTTCGTTGGTTTTGTAGACTTTCATATAGGTCAATTTAAAGATTATTTCTTTTTATTTATTTGCAGTTTTGTCAGATTTTCAATCTTTTTTGATTTCCTATCGCTTAAACTGCGTTGCAATTTAATAAAATATCTTTAATTTCTGTATATTTGTCTATATGTTATAAAACATATAAACCCTGCTATGCACACTATTCGTGTTTGCATAACAGGGTTATCCAAATCAGGGAAGTCTTCCCCGGACTTTATCCGTTAAAACCAACGTACGTAAGCGAAATCCTGACGGTGAGGTAATGCAGGATTGTTCGGATACATTCTCAATGCATAGCGGAACGTTCCGGCATCAGTAACTTTAAACTTAAGGTCGTAGGTATATACGTCGCCATCTCTTGCAACCACCTTCAGTTCCCTTGCTCCGTCAAATTTGCTCTCTCCGTCTTTATCCTGGAAGGATACAAGCTCTACTCCAAGACCGTCACCAAGTCCTTTTGTGTTAAGCTTACAGGAAATCTCAAATTCTGAACCTGTGCGGAGTGTGCCATTATGTGAAGCATCGTTCCCGGTAACTTCAAGCACTTCCACCTGATCAAATTTCTCTGCAAAGTTCTCTTTCCAAGCCACAATCTCTCTCGCAAGAGCATAATCATCGGCAATCAACTTTTCATAACGTTTTGTCTCGGGTTCGTAGAAACGGCTTATATAGTCATCAAGCTGACGTTTCATCGTGAAGTGAGGTGCAATATTGCCGATTGAACGCTTGATATATTGTATCCATTCGGGGCTATAACCCTTGAAGCTCTTATTGAAATAGAGAGGAATGATCTCATTTTCCAACATGCTGTAGATAGTGGCGGCATCAAGCTTATCCTGCTGACTCTGATCCTGGAAGGTACGTTTTTCAGTGAGTGCCCAGCCGGCTTCCCTGTCAAATTTATAACCTTCATACCACCAACCGTCAAGCACTGAGAAGTTGAGCACTCCGTTCATCTCTGCTTTTTCGCCTGACGTACCGGAAGCCTCCAGAGGTCGAGTAGGTGTATTCAGCCAGATATCTACGCCTGTCACCAGTCTCTTGGCTACAATCATATTGTAATCTTCCAGGAAGATAATCTTACCCAAGAACTGGGGCATGTGGCTAATCTCAATAATTCTCTTTATCAGATCCTGTCCGGCACCATCAGCCGGGTGGGCCTTACCGGAGAATATGAATTGCACGGGAAACTGCTCATTATTAACAATCTTAGCCAGACGATCAAGATCGGTGAAAAGAAGATGTGCACGCTTATAAGTTGCAAAACGGCGTGCAAAACCGATAATAAGCGCATTGGGATTAATCTTATCGACAATCTTCATCACCGCTGAGGGATCACCCTGGTTCTTAAGCCATTTCTCTTTGAAGTCTTTCTTCACAAAGTCAATAAACTTATTCTTAAGTGTCATTCGCATGCTCCAGATTTCATCGTCTGAAACATCGAAAATTCCTTTCCATGCTTCAGGATCGCTCTGATGCTCGAATACCTGAGGACCTAACTTCTCAGCATAGAATGATTTCCATTCAGAAGCAGCCCAAGTAGGCATGTGAACGCCATTAGTGACGTATCCTACATGAGATTCCTCCGGGCTGTAACCCTTCCATACTCCGTTAAACATCTTCTTGGAGACCTCGCCGTGAAGCCAGCTCACTCCATTTGCCTCCTGGCAGGTGTTAAGTGCAAATACACTCATTGAGAAGCGCTCATTGGTATCGGGATTTTCTCTACCCATATTGATGAGGTCATTCCATGAAATGCCGAGCTTTGCCGGGTATTCACCGAGATATTTACCAAATAATGACTCCTCAAAATAGTCATGTCCTGCCGGAACGGGTGTGTGCACGGTATAGAGAGAAGAAGCTCTCACCACTTCCAACGCAACATTGAAGGGAAGGTGATCTTTCTGCACATAGTCGGCAAGACGCTGAAGATTCATAAGCGCCGCATGTCCCTCGTTTGCGTGGTAGATATCAGTCTTGATGCCAAGTTTATTAAGCATATATATACCTCCGATTCCGAGCAGATACTCCTGTTTCAGACGGTTTTCCCAGTCGCCACCATACAGTTTGTGTGTGATAGGACGATCATACTCTGAGTTCATCTCAAAGTCTGTATCAAGGAGATACAGGTTCATTCTACCAACGTTAACCCGCCATACATGACAATAAATATTTCTGCCGGGATAGGGAACCTCCAATATCATTGGCTGGCCGTCTTCGCCCAACACTGCCTCAATGGGAAGCTGGTCAAAATTCTGTGCTTCATAGTTGGCGACCTGCTGTCCGTCAATGGAGAGTGACTGGGTAAAATATCCATAACGATAAAGGAAGCCTACTGCAACCATATTTATCCGGCTGTCTGATGCCTGCTTGATATAGTCACCGGCAAGCACACCGAGGCCTCCCGAGTAAATCTTCAGGCAATTACACAGACCATATTCCATTGAGAAATATGACACTGAGGGAAGATCGTCACGCATAGGCTCATTCATATAAGCCTGGAAAGTGGCATATACTCCCTGTATACGTGCTTTCAACTCATCGTCCTGAAGTATCTCCTGATATCTCTCGTAAGAGAGTTGCTGGAGCAACATAACAGGGTTTTCTCCTACTTTTCGCCATAAATCATGGTCAAGGTCACGAAACAAGCTCTTTGCATCGCTGTTCCATACCCACCATAAATTCTTACTTAAAATCTCAAGGGGCTTAAGCTCCTCCGGAAGTTTTGCACTTACTGTCAAACTATGCCATGTCGGCTGGTTTGAATGGCTCACTTGTAGTTTCATATCCAATTCTTTATATGAATTTATTTAGTTATTTCTCTTTCGTTTCTTTTCTCTATCGCTATTGAAAAAGCTTTGTCGTATGTAGTGATAAAATATTTCCAGTCAGCATTCCTTGACGTCGCCATAGCTGCCTCCCTGGATTTTTTCACCACACATTCCTTCGCAAAGTAATATTCTCTCAGTTCCCCTGCGATGTCTGCCACAGAATCCGTGTAATCATCATCGTTCCTGGGAATCACGCAAACACCGGTTTCCTCGAGACTGTTTGGAAAATTATCAAGAATCCATTGCCCGAAGCCCGCCTTGTCTGTTGTAATTGTCGGCACGCCGAATGCTATGCTTTCAAGCGGTGTATAACCCCAAGGCTCATAATAGGAGCCGAACACGGTCACATCAAGCGCCGGCAATAAATCATAATACGAGATATTGACTATTCCGTCTTTTCCATCAAGATAACACGGCAAATATATGATATCTGTTTTCAGCTCTCCTCGTTCTGCATAAATAGCTCTAACTCTGCAAGACACTGAATCACTCTCTTCATTGTGGAGCCTGTGGGTCATGAAATGCTGTTCCCCGTGAGAAACGCCCTTATCCTTGAGGGCCTTCTCCAGAGATGCGTCAGGTGATTTCACCCACGCGGGAACCATTATGAATGCCACGGCTTTTCTTTTCTCCGAAACGATTTGGTCATTAAGGCTGACTATTGAGTCTATGAATAAATCCAAACCCTTGTTTCTATATTCATTTCTCCCGGATGTGCCGATAATAAGGGTATCCTTATCATATTCTTTTCCGGTCAATGAACGGGCCACATCCAGAAGACGTTTCCTTCCTGCCCTACGAAGCAACCCACCCTTTTTGCTATCCGGCACGAAAGCCGGCTCAAACCCGTTTGGGGTAACTACGGCTGGTGGAGTGTCAAGCAACTGGGCACATTCCCTGGCTGTAACTTCGCTGACAGTTGTGAAACAATCAGCCTGTTTTGCCGCTTGCTTTTCGAGGGAATGTTTGGCCTCCATATTCAGCTCATAAGCCATCTGGTCGCCATTATAACCCGTAAAATATTGATACAGCGCTTTCCCATTTCCACAAATACTTCGTCCTATGCTGGTGGCATGAGTGGTGAACACACTTGCAGCTTCCGGACATATCATGCGGAGATACAACAGACCCATACCCGTGGTCCATTCGTTGAAATGAGACAACATTTTATTCGGGTTTATCCCTAAATGCCGACAAAGTTCCGCACTTACGATGGCTGAGGCAATTCCGAATGCACATCCTTCGGCATAGTCTCCGTATGCATGTAAGGAGTCTACTCCGAAGAGTTCCCACATCTTGCCGTATATCTCGTTCAGATGAGGATAGACACCGTCAAACTTCACGAGTACAACAAGGGGAGATCCCGGAATGTCCCATCGTCCTGTCCTCACCTTTATATCGAATGGCAGAGTGATTGAAGAGAATCTCTTCAACAACGTCTTCCTTTCTATAAAATCTCTCGAAGGAGTCTCATCTGTCCATACATCCGGACCAATAAAGACTAAGTTATCACCAAACTGAGCTTTCAACTCTTTGGCCTTAGTGGATAAAACTGCATATATTCCACCTATCTTATTACAAACCTCCCAACTTGTCTCAGTGACCAATGAGAGCTCTTTTGTAAGATCAACCTGCATAATAATCTCTTTTTCGGCAATTTTTCCTGATATATTGCCGTCTTGCTCCGTCCAACATTTCTGCCGGAATATCTTGGTTAAAGATTTAATCAATTTCTAAATAAATGTTTAAATCCTCCATAACCGACAGATCCGGATGATACTTAATCAACATTATCCGGATATAAGTTGAAAGGATGTTCCCGTTTTTTAGAACAATTCCAACCCTTTCCATGTTCGGAGCAACCTGTTTTTTACCTTAAAATTTCAACATGACCATCCTCATGGCCATCTTTCCTCTTTTAAAAGCGCAAAGTTAATAATTTTTAGCGTCTTATGCAACATCACAATTTACCCCGCTGCCTACTGCCAATATAATCAGGGGATGTGCCTGTTCCGGCACACCCCCTGATTATATTTATATATTTGAAGTGATAACGCAAAAATACTTCGCGATTAAAACGGAAGGTCATCTGTTGAATCAGCCGCGGGCATTGCCGGAGCTTCCGGAAAGCCTCCTCCAAGCTGAGAAGCCGGTGCCATTCCCTGAGGGAAGCCTCCTCCGAAATTATTTTCAGGAACTGACTGCCCTACCTCACGACTTGCATACGCACGTAAGTCAGTATACCATTTACCGTTAAACTCACGACTCTCGGCATCCACACTTACTGCATATACCTTTCCCACTTCCAACTTAAGACTGTCTGCCCTGTCATTGAAAGCATGAAAATGTATCTTTCTTGGATATTGTGTGTTGATTGTCTCCATCACCCATTCTTTCTTTTTCCAGGGCTTTCCGGATGCCTTCGCCACACCTTCCATCATCGGGATATCAAGTATTATCTTACCTTCGATTTCCATTTTATTTCGATTTAATTTTCCTTTTTCAAACAACGAAATTAACAATTATTTTCCTTTAAAACAAACTTTCCTTTTTTTTTACTAAATTTGTTTATGATTTCAACAATAAAAAAATATTTCCCCAATCTCTCTGAGTCTCAGATAGCTCAGTTTGAGGCTCTTTTCCCTCTCTATAAGGAATGGAATGATAAAATCAATGTTATATCCCGGAAAGACATTGATAACCTCGAAGTAAACCATATCCTGCATTCCCTTGCTATCGGTAAGTTTATATCCTTCCTCCCCGGCTCATCAATCCTTGATCTCGGCACCGGCGGCGGTTTCCCGGCAATTCCGCTTGCCATCCTTTTCCCTGACGTGAAATTTCATCTTATTGACAGAATCGGGAAAAAACTGAAAGTCGCTCAGGCCGTAGCCGAAGCAATCGGATTGGAAAATGTCTCCTTTCAACATGGAGACATCGGTGAATGTAACGGGAAATTCGATTTTGTCGTGAGCAGGGCGGTTATGCCACAGGCTGATATTTTTAAGCTTACAAAGAAAAATATTTCCAAAACTCAAAGAAATGGACTCCCTAACGGTGTTATAACACTGAAGGGCGGAGACCTCTCAACAGAACTTCTTCCTATTCAGAACATTTCTGAAACAGTAGATATCTCCGACTGGTTTGAGGAGCCCTTCTTCAATACTAAAAAGATTGTTTACACAACCTCGGCTTAATCCGACGGAGTCCCTTTTCAACACTGATTATTATGGAAAAACATCTTAAAATCGCTATTTTTCAGCTTTCTCTTTTCGGAATCAACACATACATTGTTTTCGACCCCATAAAACATGAAGGTGTCATTATCGACCCGGGAATCTCCAATCCGCGTGAAGAAAAAGCCCTCATTGATTTTATTAATCGTGAGAATCTGAAAATCACAAACATCATCAATACTCACCTTCATATTGACCACGCTATCGGCGATTCAATCGTAGCCGAAAAATTCGAGGCTCCCGTTTTAGCCCATGAGGACGATCTGCCCCTTGGGAAAGGGATTGTACAGCAGGCACAAATGTTCGGATTGACAACAAATCCTCAAACTCCCGAAATCACATCTTTCATCAACGACGGAGATATTATCAAAGTTGGCGATGGTGAATTGAAAGTCCTGCATGTCCCGGGCCACTCACCGGGAAGTATTGTGCTTTATGATGAGTCAGACCACTTCCTGATTGCCGGAGACGTTCTGTTCAAGGGGAGCATTGGTCGTACTGACCTGCAGGGTGGTAATCACTCGGCTCTCATTTCAGGTATTAAAACCAAACTTATGCCCCTCCCGGACAACACTATTGTTTATCCGGGACATGGCGAACCAACCACTATCGGAGAGGAAAAACTTTACAATCCATTTCTTCGTTAATCCTTGCCGATAATGACTTTCCACAGTAACTCTCTGTTGGAAGTGTTATGTAAAGATTCCTTACAGGATAATTATGATCGGGAATCCATACAATTGCAATAAAAAACCGTGACCCTTTGGGAGCCACGGTTCACTATTTTTAATAAGTCAATATCTCATTCGCTTGTACCCGGTCATATAAGAATTTGCTTACACTGCCTTGATAAACGCGAACAGAAATACCATCTCTTTACTTGACGTTATATAGAGCAGACATAATTACCTCGCTGACAGAAGGATGAGAAAATATAATCTGTTGCATTTTCTCAAGTGTCATATCTCCGTTCATCATGTCGGCACACTGCTGAGCCAGATCTGCGGCTTCTACACCCATGATATGAGCGCCAATCAATAAACCATTGTCCTTACGGAATATCAATTTGCATAAGCCGTCAGGTTCAGCCATTGTCAAAGCCTTACCATTGGCACGGAAGAAGCTCTGACCGACCATTATTTCCAATCCTTCGACTTTACATTGCTCCTCAGTCTTACCGACCATACCACATTCAGGCACAGTAAAAACTGCTGACGGAGTGATATCAAAGCGGATTTCATCACTCTTTCCATGAATATGATTGAGAGCTCTGAAACCCTGGAATGTAGCTACATGCGCGAGCATCATTCGGGCGTTAACATCGCCGATGGCATAGATGCCGGAGACATTCGTCTGCATGTTGTCATCAACCACTATTCCTCTTGGAGAATATTCCACTCCGGCTGCCTCAAGGTTCAATCCGTCAACCCGGGCTGCTCTGCCGACAGCCATAAGCAAATCTGAGGATACTACACAGTCCTCCTTACCTTTGGTTTCGTAAGTCACGACAATCTCATAGTTCTCGTTTTGCTCAATCTTCTTCGCAGCCGCTGAAGTAATAATCTTTATTCCCTTCTTGGTCAGAGATTGTTTAAGGCGCTTTGCAATGTCGGAGTCAAAAGGAGGAAGCACCTGCTTCATAAATTCAATTACAGTGACTTTCGAGCCCAGACCATTGAAAATTGAAGCGAACTCCATTCCTATCACACCACCGCCGATAATTGTCAGGGATTCAGGAATATGATCAATACTGAGAATATCAGTGGAATCCATCACAAATTCAGCGTCATGACCGGGGATAGGTAGTGATTTTGATATACTGCCGGTTGCAATAATAATATTATCGGCAGTATATTCCTCCCCGTCTGCCACTACTGTCTTGGAATCCTTAAATGAAGCCTTTGCATTGACAACATTCACTTTTGCCGATTTCATTAAAGCGTCAATTCCGCCACGCAGTGTCTCCACCACATTGTTCTTGCGCTCCATTATCTTGTTGAAATCAACGCTAAACGTGAAATCATCAATACCGAATTCCTCACCCTCCTTAAATTGAGAGATAACCTCAGAATTACGGCAAAGACACTTGGTCGGTATACAACCCTCATTAAGACATGTACCACCAAGCTTATCACCATTAAAGAGTGTGACACTCATGCCGCTTTTAGCGGCATGAAGTGCACATTCATATCCTCCGGGGCCTGCCCCGATGATTATTAGATCGGTCTTGTTCATGATCAATCCTGAGATTTCATTCCTTTATATGTAAGAATAGGATTCTTAGCCGCTGATGTCTCATCAAGCTTGCGGACTGCAGTGCTCAAAGGTGCATTCTTCACATCTTCAGGTGTTTCACGCGCCTCTTTTGCAACCTTATGCATAACCTCGATAAATTCGTCCAGAGTCTCCAGACTCTCTGTTTCTGTCGGCTCAATCATCATTGATTCATGGAACAGAAGCGGGAAATAGATTGTCGGAGCATGGAAGCCATAATCAAGCAGACGTTTTGCCACATTGAGTGTAGTAACGCCGGTTGACTTATCCTTAAGACCGTCAAACACAAACTCATGCTTGCAGACACCATCAATCGGCAGGAGATAATCATCTTTAAGACTCTCCTTAATATAGTTGGCGTTGAGTGTCGCCATCGGACCTACATTGCGGATATTTTCCTTACCCAAGCTGAGAATGTAGGCATATGCACGCATCATCACACTGAAGTTGCCGAAGAATGTAGAAACGCTGCCAAGGCTATCCTTATCAAATTCCACATAGAATTTGCCGTCTTCACCCTTCTTCACACGGGGATTGGGAAGGAATTTCTCCAGACCCTTGCGAACACCTACCGGGCCGCTGCCGGGACCTCCGCCACCATGGGGGGTTGAGAAGGTCTTATGAAGATTGATGTGCATGATGTCAAAGCCCATATCACCGGGACGGACACGTCCCAACAACGGGTTGAAGTTAGCACCATCATAATATAAGAGACCTCCGGCTTCATGCACCAGTTTGGCAATCTCCATGATTTCAATCTCAAACATACCGAGTGTATTGGGATTGGTCATCATGATGCCGGCTACGGTGTCGTCAAGAAGAGGCTTTAAGTCTTCAACGTCAACTGATCCGTTCGGTTTTGATTTAACCTCAACCACTTCCATTCCTGCCACCATGGCGGAAGCAGGATTAGTGCCATGTGCTGAATCGGGAATAATCACCCTTGTGCGCTTATGGTCGCCGCGGCTGCGGTGATATTCCTTCATGATCATCAGGCCGGTAAGCTCTCCGTGTGCTCCGGCATATGGATTCAATGTAAATTCTGAAAGACCTGCAAGGCTTGAGAGAGCGTGCTGAAGATTGTAATAAAGCTCAAGAGCACCCTGCGCTGAGTCAGCATCCTGAAGAGGATGAAGTCCTGCAAATGCCGGATGAGCTGAAAGCTCTTCTGAAATCTTCGGATTATATTTCATTGTACAGCTTCCCAACGGATAGAAGCCGGTGTCTACACCGAAATTCTTGTTGGAAAGGTTTGTGTAGTGGCGCACTACATCCAACTCGCTTACCTCAGGAAGATCCAGGGGCTGGGTGCGAAGAAGATCAGCCGGGATATCTTTCAGTCCGTCAGTATTATATTTGTCGGCAGGAAGTTCGTAACCCTTTCTTCCGGGACGCGACAACTCAAATATCATTTTATCGTAATATTTCATCTTTTCAGATCTCCGAAATTAAAGTTACCAATTTGTCTATTTCCTCTTTTGTACGTTTCTCAGTCACCGCGAACGACACTAACCCTTCTCCGGCGGATATCGGGCCCATGATGTCATTCTTGAGCAGATATTCATTGAGCTTCTCTACGTCAAGATTTGTCTTGAGTGTGAACTCTTTCAGGAAAGGCTTATTAAAAGCAGGCTCGAATTTGCCGGTTTCAATAAGCTTCTTATAAAGATAATGAGCTCCGTCACAGCTGAGTGTATTCACCTCTACAAGACCCTGACGTCCCATGAGTGAGAGATAAATAGTAGCATAAAGTGCCATAAGACTCTGGTTGGAGCAGATGTTACTTGTAGCCTTCTGACGGCGGATATGCTGCTCGCGTGCCTGAAGTGTCAGAACAAAACAACGTTTACCGTCAATATCCTTGGTTGCTCCTACCACACGCCCTGGCATCTTGCGGAGCATATCTTTTCCGCAGGACATATATCCGAGATACGGGCCGCCGAACGACATCGGCATGCCAAGGCTCTGGCCGTCACCGACTGCAATATCAGCACCCCATTCTGCCGGAGTGCGGAGCACTGCCAAAGTAGAGGGATCTGCATTTATTGCAAGGTAACCCTTCGCAGCGTGAATCTCATCCGCAAGCCCGGTGAAGTCTTCAATAATACCATATCTGTTGGGGCAAGCCACGATGACTCCGGCAACGTCTCCCTTACCGATCTCGGCACTGACAGCCTCTCTGTCTGTCACACCATCCTTTGCCGGCACAACTGTCAAATCCACTCCGTGGAAATCAGCGTATGTCTTAACCACTTCCAGAACTCTCTCGGAAATTGTCTCTGAAAGCACCACACGATTCTTCTTGCGGGCTGAAGCAACCATCATAAACATGGCTTCCGCCGTGGCTGTCGCACCGTCATACATTGAAGCGTTGGTTGCTTCCATTCCGGTTAACTCTGAAATCATACTCTGATATTCAAAAATATACTGGAGTGTACCCTGTGAGATTTCAGGCTGATAGGGGGTATAGGCTGTGTAGAATTCACTACGCGCCAGAAGATGGGGAATCACTGAGGGTGAATAATGATCATAGACACCACCCCCTCCGAACACTGTCAGAGTGCGATTCTTTTTCCCAAGCTCCTCGAAATGACGACGAAGTTCAATTTCAGACATCGCTGAAGGAAGATCATATTCTTCACGGAAAATGACCTCCTGCGGAACATCGCTGTAGAGGTCATCTATTTTTTCCACACCGATTTTGTCAAGCATCTTTCTGATGTCTGACTCGGTGTGAGGCATAAACTTATTGCTCATTGTCTGCAATATAAAAGATAAAGCCCGACTTCCCCCGGTATCAGGGGAAAGACGGGACTTTGTTGATTAATCTTATTCTTCACAAATCTTTGCGTAAGCATCTGCTGTCAGAAGTCCGTCAACCTCTGAAGCATCAGAAAGCTTAACTTTCATAATCCAGTTTGCAAATGCATCCTGATTCAGAAGTTCAGGTTCATCTTCAAGAGCTGTGTTGATTTCCACAACCTCGCCGCTGACGGGTGAGATAAGGTCAGAAGCAGCCTTTACTGATTCAACTGCACCGAAATCCTCACCTGCTGTTACTTCGTCGCCCTCTTCCGGCATGTCAACATAGACGATGCTTCCGAGTGCGTGCTGTGCATAATCTGTGATACCGACAGTTGCGATGTCACCTTCTACCTTTACCCATTCGTGGGAATCCGCATAGCGGAGGTCTTCTAATATCTTGCTCATTGTTATTGTGTTGTTTTTATTTGTTCGTTAAGTAATATTATTTCTTATAGTTTTTGTCATAGAAGCGTTTCTTCACAACCTTTCCGGGGAAAGTCTTCTTGCGAATCTGCACCTCTACCGGAGTTCCGAGCTTGTCGTAGGGCTTTTCAATCATAGCCATCGCCACACTCTTACCTGTTGAGATTGACTTGTAGCCGGTGGTGATTTCTCCTACCTGCTTGCCGTCTGCCAACACTGCATAACCATGGCGGGGAACAGCGCTTCCTTCAAGTTCGATACCGACGATGCGACGCTTGACGCCTTCAGCTTTCTGCTTTGCAAGAGCCTCTTTCCCGATAAATTCTGGCTTGTCAAGCTTCACAAACATGCTGAGACTTGCCTCTATAGGAGTGATGTCCGCACTAAGCTCATCACCGTAAAGAGGGAGACCCACTTCAAAACGAAGTGTGTCGCGGCAACCGAGACCACAAGCCTGAACTCCTGCTTCCATCAGCTTATCCCAAACCTTTACAATATATTCATGGCTACCATAAACCTCAAAACCATCTTCGCCGGTGTAACCCGTGCGGCTTACGATGATTTCCTCGCCATCTACATCGAATGTCTTGAAATTATAGAAGGGGATTTCCTTTACTGCAAGACCAAGCACCTTCTCTACAGTCTCTTCCGCCTTCGGACCTTGAATAGCTACTTCTCCATATTTAGGACTCTCGTCTGTAACGACGCAGTCAAATCCTTCGGCATTCTGCTTAATCCATGCTACATCTTTTTCTATGTTGGCAGCATTGATAACCAGGAAGTATTCCTCGTCATTCACCTTGTAAACGAGCAGGTCGTCCACTGTTCCTCCGTTTTCATAACACATCATGCCATAGAAAATCTGCCCGTCGGGTGCGCCTGTGACATCGTTTACGAAAATGTGGCTCACAAATTTGTAGGCTTCAGGTCCTTTCACTCTGACCTCTCCCATGTGGCTGACGTCAAACACACCTACATCATGACGAACAGCATTGTGCTCCTCAGTGATGCCAACATACTGGATAGGCATATCAAACCCGCCGAACGGCGACATAAGCGCGCCCTGCTTCACATGACGGTCATGAAGACAGGTCTTTACCAATTTTTCTTCCATTTGTCCTTCTATTTTGTAAGGTTAGTTTCGTTTGTTTGCATGCCCTCTCTGTAGCATGGCTTTTAGATATAAGGCTTCGGGGCATCCCCCGATTTTCTCCCCAAAGTTAATATTAACACTTCGTTCCACCAAATCTTTTTGCTCTTTTCATTCCCTTTTTATCCGCTTTTGTAACTTTTTCTTTTTCCTATTTTGAACACTCTTCCCTTTTTCATAATTTTGTCTTGATTTTTTAAGTTTTATATGTCTGCCTTATTCTTCGTAAAACGCCTATCTCTCGGGAATAATTCTCATTCTTCTCCGGCGGTGAAAGTCGCCACAGCCGCCGTGGCTCTTTCTGTGGCAGTGATGATTGCATCCATTGCTATCGTCTTAGGTTTCAAGCAGCAGATCACTGAAAAAATCATCGGCTTCAATTCTCACCTCTCTATCCAGACTATCCCTGCCTCCGGCAACGAGGATGACAATATCGTTTCTCTAAATAATTCTCTTGCCACTCTCCTTGATTCGGTAGATTATGTCACCGACTATTCCCTTTCCCTATCCGTACCGGCGGTCATCAAGACCCCGGAAGACTTCAAGGGAGTTTATCTACGTTCAGGAAACGGCCGCCGTCTTCAGAATCTTATGAGTAAATCTCTGGTCGCCGGCAAATTCCCCGATTTCAACACTCCCGTCTCCGATTCTTTAATAGCGGTCTCAAGCCTTGTTGCAAACAAACTTAATCTGAAACCCGGCGAAAAAATAAATATCTATTTCTTCACAGACCGGATTCACGCACGTCGCCTGAAAATAGCTGCTGTATTCAACTCTCATTTCGACACCTACGACGATATTTATGCCTTCGGAAGCATTTCTCTCCTCCAGGAACTTGGAAGTCTTAAATCCAATCAGGCTACATCTATCGTACTGAACACTGATGACTTCAACAAAATAGACTTCTATACCGCCGACCTTCAGTCCAGACTTAACTCGGCGACTCAGTCGGGATGGCTCCCTCGTCCTTATTCAGTAGACAATACACGAAGAGCAAGCGGCAATTTTTTCCAATGGCTCTCCCTGCTCGACATGAATGTGATAATTGTGCTGATCATAATGATGATTGTGGGAGCGGTCACCCTGGTTTCAGGACTCCTTATCATTATTGCCGACAAAAAACACTTCATATCCCTACTGAAAGCCTTGGGTGCAAGTAATACTCTTATCAGAAATATTTTTCTTCTCCTTGCCATGCGGGTTGCACTGACCGGACTGATTATCGGCAACCTTTTCATCCTCACCCTCCTTATTCTCCAGGAGCATTTCCACTTCATTCCCCTCAACCCGGAATCATACTATATTGATTTTGTTCCTGTCCTTATCTCATGGCCTGCTGTCATCATCCTAAACCTGGGAGTACTCGTTATTTCATATATAGTTCTTATTCTCCCCTCCCGCTACGTTGCTAAAATTTCACCCGCTAATATCCTCGCCTGATCAGTTTAACAATTTTTGATTCTTTCCGTCAGGAATTTTTTGCTCCTTATTTGTTTAGTTTTTGAATATTGGAGTTTGGCACACTATTTGATATCGTAAAGTAGTAATTTGGATAAAAACTCCTGATAAGAATTTTAATAAGCTGATTATGGCAAAAGGAACTATTGGGGTTACAACAGAAAATATTTTCCCCGTCATAAAAAAATTTCTGTACAGCGATCATGAAATCTTTCTCCGTGAACTCGTATCTAATGCTGTAGATGCCACCGGCAAACTGAAGACCCTGGCAGCTTTCGGTGAATTTAAAGGTGACCTCGGAGAAATGAATGTCTACGTCAAAGTTGACAAAGAAGCCGGAACTTTGACAGTCTCTGACCATGGTATCGGCATGGATGCCGAAGATATAAATAAATATATAAATCAGATTGCATTCTCAGGTGCCGAAGAATTCCTGGCCAAATATAAGGATTCAGCCAATAACATCATCGGTCACTTCGGACTCGGATTCTATTCCGCCTTCATGGTTTCAAAAAAAGTGGTTATCCGCTCTCTTTCCTACAAGGAAGGTGCAAAAGCGGTTGAGTGGGAATGTGACGGTTCTCCTGAATATGAGATGCGTGATTGTGACAAGGCGGAACGCGGAACGGACATTATTCTCTATATTGACGATGACAACAAGGAATTCCTCGAACAGGCAAGAATTGATACGCTCCTGAAGAAATATTGTCGCTTTCTCCCCGTCCCCGTCATTTCCGGCAAAGTTAAAGAATGGAAAGACGGTGCATACGTGGATACAGACAAAGACCTCGTTGTCAATGCCACCGAACCTCTCTGGACCCGCAAACCATCAGACCTTACCGACGAGGACTACATAAAGTTCTATCATGAACTTGAACCGGGCCACGAAGACCCCATGTTCTGGATCCACCTTAATGTTGACTTCCCTTTCACACTTACCGGTATTCTTTATTTCCCGAAAATTCAGAATAATCTTGATATCAGAAAAGACAGAATTCAACTTTATTGCAATCAGGTATATGTAACAGACCAGGTTGAAGGAGTTGTTCCGGAGTTCATGACTATCATGCAGGGCGTAATTGACTCTCCGGACATCCCCCTGAATGTGTCACGAAGCTATCTTCAGGCCGACAGAAGAGTTAAGCAGATTTCCGGCTACATCTCTAAAAAGGTGGGCGAGAAACTTAACAAAATGTTCACCGACAACCGCAAGGAATTTGAAGCGAAATGGGATGATATCCGTATCTTTATTGAATACGGAATGCTCTCAGACGAGAAATTCTTCGAACAGGCAAAAAAATTCTTCCTCTTTAAGGACGTCAACGGTAAATATTACACGCTTAATGAATACAAAACTCTGATTGAAGCTTCTCAGACTGATAAAAACGGCACTGTAGTTTATCTATATGCCACAGATCCGGAGGCACAGTACTCTTTCATTAAAGCTGCCGAAGACAAGGGATTTAATGTCCTCCTTCTTGATGGAGAATTGGATCAGCACCTTATTTCCTTGCTTGAATCAAAATTAGAGAAAAGTCACTTCGTGCGTGTTGATTCCGACATCCCGGAACGTCTTATTGAAAAAGACGACAAGAAAAATGCCGACATTTCTCCTCTTCAGGCTGATATCCTGATCACCCTCTTCTCTTCCGAAATTCCAAAGATTGAAAACGCGAATTTCATAGTGGAATACCAGGCTCTGTCTCCTTCTTCCGCTCCGGCTTCCGTGGTGCAGAATGAATATATGCGACGAATGAAGAATATGGCTGCTTTCCAACCCGGCGCAGCGATGTTCGGAAACCTTCCCGACAGCTATTCCTTAGTCGTCAACACTGATCAGCCGGCTGTAAAGAAAACAATTGACAGTGCAGTCTCCGCCCTTGAGGGTGAAGTAAAACCGCTACGTGAGGAGATTGAATCACTTAACAACAGGATCTCCGAAGCCGATAAAGCTGCCAAGGATAAAAATGAGTCAGCCGACACTTCAGAACTTCAGACAAAAGTCAACGAACTACGCACAAAGAAGGATGATTTAATCGCGAAATACGCAGCTTCACAACCTGTAGTGCGCCAGATTATTGATCTCGCATTACTTAGAAGCAACCTCCTCAAAGGAGCAGAACTCAACGACTTCATTTCCCGCTCTACAGCGCTTCTCAGCTAAAACATATTTTTTAACTCTATAAAAAAACTCTCTGAGAATTCATCTCGGAGAGTATTTTTATATTCCGTCAATGTAATCACATTTACGGTATGTTTAGTTTTCCGTTATCATAAAGAGAGAATTTGTGATGCGTGGGTCTTTGTCTTAACCTCTTTTGGAGTTATGACTCGCTCTACCACTCCTTCCGGAGAGATGATAAATGTCGTGCGGTTAGTCCCCATATACTCACGTCCATACAGCTTTTTCAATCCCCAGACCCCAAATTCCTCAACTAATTTATGGTCCGTATCTGTAATCAGGGGGAAAGGCAAATCATAGGATTTTATAAATTTCTTATGCGATGCCGGCGGGTCAACACTGACTCCGATAACCTGATACCCTGCATCCTGAAGTTCTTTATAATTGTCACGTAAATTACACGCTTGAGCCGTACACCCTGAGGTATTATCCTTGGGATAGAAATATAATGCAATCTTTTTCCCCGGAAAGTCGCTGAGTTTCACTTCTTTTCCATCAGCATCAACCCCCAGAAGATTCTCAACCTTGTTTCCTGCTTTCTTCATAGTTTATTTCTATTTTTAATTAATTACTTGGTCTTCACACTGTCGAGACAATCATCCAGCTTACGGCAGATCTCACCTTTGTCAAGATTGCGACCGATAAATACAAGCTTTATCATTCTGTCTCCAATCTCCTCATCCCAATCACGACGCAATTGTGGCTCTCTTGCCAGAATCTCCTGTAATTCCTCTTCCGGAGCGGTTGCGAACCAATATCCTGCCTCTTTAATACTTTTTTGTCGGCCGGCCTGTTCAAACAGATATGACATATCAGGATTAGCTGAGAAATACAAAACCCCTTTTGTCCTTATTATTTCTCCCGGCCAGTCTTTGGCAACGAACCGGTCAAATTTCTCCAGATTAAACGGAGCCCTGCGATAATAGACAAATGTTCCAATCCCATACTCCTCAGCTTCCCCCTCATCATGATGATGTTCATGATGATGCTCATGCTCATGATGATGGTCATGCTCATGATGATGGTCATGGTGGTGGTCATGGTGGTGAGCCTCCTCCTCTTCTTCTTCCGTCATCTCCCTTTCTATCTCCTTAACCCAGGTAGCGGATGTGGCAACCTTGCCAAAATTGAAGAGACCGGTATCCAATATCTTCTCAAGATCCACATCGGCATAATCCGTGTCTATAATTACGGTCCCGGGATTTATTACCTTGATAATCTCACGAAGATGGTGTCTTTCCTCTTCTGAAACTTCGGAAGCTTTATTCAGAAGCACTATATTACAGAACTCAATCTGCTGCAGTATAAGATTTTCAATATCTTCCTCATCTTTAATATCCTTGAGAGCATCGCCGGTAGCAAACTCATCCTTCATCCTGAGAGCGTCAACCACTGTGACTATACAGTCAAGTCGCGGTTTCTCTACAGAACCCTCCACCGGTCCCAACATCTGCTCCATCGCACAAATGGTCTGGGCTATAGGCTCCGGTTCACACACACCGCTTGCCTCGATTACGATATAATCAAACTTATGGGTGTCTATCAGCTCTGCTATCTGCTTTATCAAATCATTCTTAAGGGTGCAGCATATACATCCGTTCTGAAGCGCTACAAGATCATCATCCTGACCAACAATTCCACCCTTCTGAATCAGGTCTGCATCAATATTGACCTCTCCTATATCATTAACTATCACTGCAAAACGAATACCCTTCCTGTTATTGAGAATATGATTCAGCAGTGTGGTCTTTCCACTCCCGAGATAACCGGTAAGAAGCAAAACCGGTATTTCATTACGTTCCATAGTTTAATATTTCTACAAATTTACGAATTTTTTAATTAATTTTGTGATTGGAATAATCCGCCATAATCTCCTGCTCCATTCATTTTGGTTTCCTCAACCCCTATGAATGAGACAGGGCAACAATTATATAACAATGCTAAGAGAGATTTTGTCTATTACCGGGAAACCGGGCCTTTTTAAAATAGTTTCACATGGCAACCGTATGTTGCTCGTTGAAGAACTTATATCTCACAAACGCTTTCCGGCACATACCCGTGATAAGGTAGTTTCCTTAGGAGATATTGCCATGTATACCGATTCCGGAGACAAACCCCTCGGCGAAATTCTTGACCTCGTTTATGCCAACATGAACGGTGAGAAGATTGATGTCAAAGCACTCGTTAAAGAAGGGGGGCTGCGTCCCAAATTCCTTGAAATCATCCCCGATTTCGATCAGGACCGTGTTTACGACAACGATATTAAGAAACTTTTCACATGGTATAATCTACTGATTGATGCCGGATTCACCAAATTTGCTGAAGAACCTGCAGCTGAAGAATCAGAAGAAAAACCGGAAGAAAAACTCGACAAATAATAACTCTTTTATCTATACTACAATCTAAAGGGATGTGTTGCGATTCGCATTTTTTATACACATCCCTTTTTACTTTGTATACAAGCTATTCAGTCCGGATTCAACGGAATGTAATTCTCTCTTACTGATTGATAATCTCAACTACAGGCACTCCACTGTCAAGCACTCTATCTTCCTCAGCTTTCTGACTATCTATTCTTTCCCGGATTTCCCTCCCGCTTAGTCCGTTCCTTTTCTCTACCCTTTTCACTCTTATATCCTCATCCGCTGTCACCAGCCAGGCACGTCCCACCAATCCTATCAATCCGCTCTCCGCCGGAATCGCACTCTCCACAAACAGATTTTTTCTATCCTCCCCGAACCATCCCGTAAGGTCATCTCTTACCATTGCATGGACCCTTTGGTTAAGCCACTCCCTTTTCGCGGAGTCTCCAAAAATATGAGCTGCTATAACATCCCGCTTTAACACCCCATCCTCGGTAACTACTCTTTCTTCGAAAAATGACTCCATATCTGAAAGTAGTTTCCGACTGCCAATCATCAAAAGACGCGCCTTGTGGTCACAATCGTAAACTCCATAACCTCTGAGACGCATTATACGGCTCACCACACTTTTCCCTGATCCTATTCCTCCACAGATACAGGTTAAATCCTCCTCTTCGTTTCTCATTCCCTCACTAAAGTATATTCTACCTCAGAATCCATTAATGACACATTGCAGACATATCCCGGCACATGGGCTATTCGCAGGGGAAGGTGACGTCCGGTTGCCATGTTCCTGTCATTATAATTCACCCGCACGTCTATCCGGGGAGTCTCATCGTTAAATTTACTCATCGGCACATAATAAACCACTTTAACGCTCTGAGGGAAAAGCAACAAGTCATATCCTGCCGGAATATTCTCAGTCTGGATATTCACCATCTCTTCTTTCTTGACCAATGGCTCGACGGGGATAGTCACTTTCACCTTTGACGGCACGATTCTGACCCCCTTGATAGGAATAAGCTTAGCCTGAACTTCAATGGTCTCCTCCATATTCCTCTTAATTATCGGTTCACAATAAACCTTGTTGATTGTGTCAAGTCCCCCTGTCCCATAGATGACAACCGATGCAGGATCGCATAGGACTTTTGCTCCGACTGTCATACCGCTCTTAGCCTTCACATCAAGCTTTACATCTACAGGCACCCTCCTTCCGGGCAAACCGGTATAGACGAGTCTGAGAGAATCCAATGAAGAACCGGAGAAGACAGCATTTGCACCGAACGTATGTTTTAAGGCAGACTGAATGTCTCCCTTTGACACACGGAACACTCCATCCTGAGCATAGTCCTTGAAATCCAGATTTATCACCGGGATTTGAAACAAAGAAGTGCGCATCAGGGTTGTTCCCCTGTCGCGCACTGTCACATGTATCTTCCCAGGAGGAACGTTGATGAATGTAACGGTGTCAGGCACATTTGTCACATTCAGACGCACCTCGAGATTTTCCTGCACATTATCGTTCATGGCAAGCACTACCCAGAAAAGAGCGGCAAGACCTATGAAACCAAGGAACGTGAAGAATTCTTTCGTCAATCTTATTCCCTTGAAGAACGAAACAATTCTTTCTGTCACCTCCCTTATCCGTGCATTCATTACTCTCCTTTATTTCTTGTCTTCATCCTTGACCTTGTCTCCGGCGGGAGCCTGAGCCACAGGATAGATGCTGGCCTTGTCAACCTTGATTGTCACATTGGGGGCAATCTCTATGCTCATTACATCGTCCTTTATATCCTTGATCCGACCATGTATTCCACCGGCTGTCACGACCTTGCTCCCTCTCTCGAGAGCCTCACGCGCTTTCTTGAGTTCCTTCTGCTTCTTTGACTGAGGACGAATCATGAAGAAGTAGAAAATTACAACCATTGCTACAATCATCAGGATGCCGGAGTATCCGCCACCACCTGCATTGGCTTGAAGAAGATTTGCTGTTAACATCTTTATTTATTTTTTATTTCGTTTTCTGTATCTATTTGAGGGAATTTACTTCTGCAACTTTCCCTCCTTCTTAAATCCGGCTATTATGGAAGCAAGAAGTCCATGCACAAATACTCCGCTTTTTGCCGAACTGTAACTTTTAGCAATCTCGATGTACTCATTGATGCTGACAGTTACCGGAATCTTGGGGAAATTGAGGATTTCGGCCATTGCTGTCATCACAATCACCACATCCATAAACGCCAACCGATCAGATTCCCAGATTCTACGGTCTACAGTGCTGTCTATTACGCCTCTGTAATACTCCTTATTCTTTATGACAAGGCTGAAAAGTTCAGCTCCGAACCGGGCATCCTCCTCATCCTTATATTTAGGCATCACGGCATCTGCCTGTCCGTCCTGGAATCTTCTGACTGTCTTCAATACGAATGTCCCGATAACATCAAGATCGTCATTCCAGAAAACCGACCGGTCTTCCAAAGTCTCAAGCAACGACGGACTTCTAAGCACTATATGTTTGATAACGTCCTTCCAGAATTCACAATCATTGGAGAAATCAGTGGCAGGGAAAGCCATATACTCTTTATAGACTTCTGACTGCATGATCTCATTAAGAAGACTCCTCACAAGTGTGTCGTCATCTCTCACCCAAGTCAACTGATTGCTGTTGATATATCCTGCAAGCTCAGTGTTCTCCCGGAGAGCCTGTACAAACTCGTTCTCGACAAAGCGCATATTCGGATTGATATCCTCCTCCGTCTTGAGATACTTGCGCTGACTATCCTCTATCTGACGATTCCTCATATCGGTAATCAATATGGGAAGATACAGCAACATCATATAGAGTTCTCTCGCTTTTGAGAGACTCAGTTCCAAAGTCTTGAGTGCATCTGGTAAATTGTCGGCAGAAGCGAAGAAGGAGGTAAACGTATCGTTCAGCATCTCCCTGAACCGGTCATATCCCCTGAGGGTATAGTTTGCCTGATTTCTTATTATTTGAAGCATAGACTCATCCTTCAGAATAATTAAATCCAATAGATCTTTCCACACATTGTCTTCAATCACACTTCCCCGTGTTTCAGACTTCAGAAATTTCTTATAAATACCACTCTCCTTAATCTTGTCGGCAAGTTCGTTCTCGATATTCTTGAAAGGAAAATCTTCCGTGTTATATCGGGCTGCAAGAGACTTCAATTTCTCATCAACCCTCAGTCGTGAGATAAATCTTGTGGAATACAGCGGCATATCTCCCCCACGCTGCTTAATACGTTCTGACAGACGTATCATCAATAACAAGACATCGAGATATGTCGTATATGCAAAGCGTTTCTCTCGTGTCGGAGAGTCGGTCAATGACTGCAATGTAAACGGATTCTCCACCAACAAGTGGGAATATAATAACTGCACTACCTTGATGCGAATCAATACCCTATTAATCATTTTCCTCTATCCTTTTAGGCCGGACTTCTTTCATTGTTCCATAGGTCCGCTCCTGCTTCTGATTTTTTTACAAAATTAGCCTTTTTTCAGCATTACTCCAAATTCATGCCTGAACCCAATCGCTGTCTCACCGCCTCATATAGCATCACTCCGGCTGCCACCGACACGTTCAGACTCCCTATATTCCCAAGTATAGGGATGGCTACAAGCTCGTCACACTGTCTGAGCACCTCATTACTGATGCCTGTGTCTTCTGAACCCATCACTATTGCAACCGGCACGGTATAATCGGCGGTGGAATAATCCCCTTTACCTTTTTCCGTTGCGCCAACTATCTTATAACCGTTTTCTTTCAGGAATTTAACTGCTTCCAATGTTGACTTTTCACGGCATACCGGGATATAAAACAAGGCTCCGGCAGATGTCTTCACTGCTTCAGGAGTCACACTTGCACTCCCCTTTTCAGGAATGACAAGGGCATCCGCTCCGGCACACTCCGATGTACGGGCTATAGCTCCGAAATTTCGTGTATCAGTCACTCCGTCAAGCACCATAAGCAACGGCAACTTACCTTCTTCATACAGCAGTGGCACCAAATGTTCCAGACGCCCATACTCTACAGGAGATATCATTGCGATTGCACCCTGATGATTCTTCATTGTGACACGATTCAATCTCTCCTGAGGAACTTTCTGCACCGGAATATCATATTCCCTTGTGACTGCAATAAGCTCCTTTGCCAAATCTCCGGATAAATCCTTACGTATTAATACCTTGTCTATACTTTTCCCGGATTCTATCGCCTCTATGACTGCACGCAATCCGAAAATATATTCTTGTCTTTCCTGTCTTTCTCTTCTTTCCATGTTACTGTTTCGGAATTTTAGATCCTTTTCCCCTTAGTTATCTTTCATCAGCGCCCCGGCATTCCTGAGTGCCGCATCATTTATCTCTTCTCCGGACAACATTCCGGCTATCTCCCTGACACGTTCCTCACCTGTCAACTCCCGCATCTCTGACACGGTGCAATCCTCCAAATCATGCTTATACACCTTGAAATGTCTATCACCCCTGGCAGCTACCTGCGGCAGATGAGTGATTGACAATACCTGCATATCTCTTCCCATATCCCGCATCATCCGTCCCATCTTGTCGGCTATCTCCCCTGAGACTCCCGTATCGATCTCATCGAATATCACGGTAGGCTGTCGCATCTTTCCCGCCAATATTCTGCGCAAACTTAGCATAACTCTCGAAATCTCTCCTCCCGAGGCTATCTTGCTGAAAGGTGCCAATGGAGTGTTTTTATTAAAACTGCACAGGAATTCTATGATGTCTCCTCCATCTTTCCCCAATTTTCCCTTCTCTATCCCCACTTTAAACTGCATGTTCGGCAATCCCAACGGACGGGCTGTGGAGAGAAGCAACGATGACAATTCCTCAGCCCCCCGTATCCTGCTCTCCGTCAGTCTCTCTCCTTTCTCTTTTAATCTGCCGGCAAGTTTTCGCAATTCTTTCTCAATCTCCTCGATATTCTCATCGCTTTCCACCATTCCCACTTTTTCCTGAAGCTCTTCCCTCAATTTCACCAGTCCATCTTCCTCTGAAATCCTGAACAGTTTATTCGCCTCATATAGAGCATTCATTCTGCGGGTAACCTTGCTCAGCTCCGCAGGATCGCCATCAACCTCCGCAGCCATGTCTCCCACACTTTCAGCTATATCCTTCAACTCTATTATTAACTGACTGATACGTTCCCTCAAATCGGCCTGTTCCTTATCCCCGCCATCTCTCTTTTCAAACAATGTTAAATCTACATTGCGAAGGCATCCCTCGGCCTCTATTATCTTCGACAACGCGCCGTGGTCATCACCGCTTAACAGATAAGAAGCCTCCGAAAGCTGCTCTTTAATCTCCTCTGCGTCACTCAGAATGTCAAACCGTCGCTCAACATATTCCAGTTCCCCGCGCTTAGGATTCAACTCCTCCAGCTGGGCCAACTGAAACTTATACATCTCCAGGTTCTTTCGTGACTCCTCCTGCCGCTCCCTTAATCTGCGAAGCCGATTTCTGAGAGTTACATAATCTGTGAACGACTTTTGATAATCGTGTCGGATTCCTAAATTATCCGCCATTATATCCAGCACCCTGATCTGATGCTCCGGCTGCAGCAGAAGGTGATTGCTATGCTGCGAATGGATATCAAAAAGAGGAGTGGTTATTTCCGACAGTTCTGAAAGTTTCACAGGAGTGTCATTGACAAAAGCGCGAGACCTCCCCTGAGGTGAAATCTCTCTTCTCACTATTAATTCTCCTCCGTCCCATTCCGGATCGGCATTGAGAATCTTCTCCCTCAGTGTGTCATCAACATCCGTGAAGACCGCCTCAATCACTGATTTCCTGCTCTTGTCGGCGATTACTCCGGTGTCCGCTCTCTCTCCAAGCAATAAGGAGAGTGCGTCAAGCATTATTGACTTTCCGGCTCCGGTCTCGCCGGTCACTATTATGAATCCGCTACCCGGAGTCATCTCGAGGTGGCGGATTAAAGCATAGTTATCTACTGTCAGTCGATCAAGCATCTTCCGGTTTGTTTTTATCTGTTCTCGTCTCCCTTACGAATCTTTTCCAGGCGTTCTGTCTCGGTAGGGTAAAGAGGTTGCAATAAATCATATACCTCCTTGCGCTCCGTTTCTCCGGCCTTTGAATAGAGATTCACGAGCTCATCAAGCTTCGCATCTCTGAACATTGATAACGCCACTGACATAGGGGCAACCTTATACACCTTTTCCATCTCTTTGAGATTCTCCGTGATTACAGCTCTTCCCTTGTCGGGACTTGTCACCATCTCGTCAAGTCCCTTGCGGTGATAATTATAATTCATCATCCTTATGCCGGATGTGTTGCTGTCAGTGAAACTTGACAAAACGGCACTCCTGTTCTTGTTATCTTCAAATGCACGCCATCCCACTTCACCGCTTGACTGTGCCATCTGGACCACGGAAGCCGCCTTATCAAAGAACTGCTGGCCTCCATTCGGGGAAAAACTGTCATAATCCAGTGCCAGAAACAGATAGGCATAGAAATTCAATATTGCAGTGAGATTACTGTCCATTGAGGTCTCGTTAAAGACCAACGGATCCCCCTCCTTGTATTCAAAATCTATCTTGTTATCCTTAAAGTTAAGGAGAGTCGTGGTGTAGGTGCTGTTATACACCGGACGGGACAACTGCACCTGAAGTTCCCCCTTAATCCTGTCGTCATTATACTCCGATACGGTCAGAAAGAACCTACACTCAATCTTTTCATTAGGAGCAAACGTATGG
>CAMWXI010000008.1 GCA_947178175.1 uncultured Porphyromonadaceae bacterium
AAAATAAACAGTACACAATTCTATCGGTTCTGGAGAAACCTTTCGATGGGATTACTATTGCTGGTGGCCGTGATAGCCTTCAGCAAACTGTTACCATATTATCTTTCCCCCATTGTTGCCATTTTAGCGACCGCCGTTCTATATACAGCTTTATATAATAATCGTTTTAAGGAGGAATTCTCTTGCGCATTAATACCATATTCCCTCTTTTATTCGCTAATCGTATATTCCTTTGTCAGTATTATTGTTAATGTGCTGTGGATGTGGAATATCATCATTCCGTCAGAATTCCCTCGCGAGATGATATTCTTTAACTATCCTTTTATCCCCTCAATGTATATATGCCCTTGTTGCTTCTTCACCATGCTTGTCATGTATCTTCGACGCAATAAGCTGAGTCTCTGTGTAGACTGCAAAATCAACAAGCAGGAGATGCTTGAGCATGGAAAGGCAGCTGCAATCTTCAGCTATGAATCACACTTCCAGCTGAAGAACCTGACAATCATCTTCGGAGTCCTGACTGCTATTGTATGGGGATACTATTATCTTATCTACAATCACATAGCGCCTAATGATCGCGACTGGTATATTTTTACATGGTTTGTTATTATCTTCTTTATCTTAGATGAATTTTACTTCATCTTCCGCTATTATAATCTTTATCTTGACCTTAAAGAAAACAATGAGATTATATCATCTGAAGAACTGGAGGAGATGTCGACAAAGACTTATCTGCGATATTATGTCTGCTGTGGAAACAAAATCTTTGTTGATACAAAGGCAGTTGACACTGCAGAGCCATTTATAGAACACATTGATACTCCTTTCTATTCCCATCGAAGCCTTAGTGGTATATCAGTTGATGAAGTAAGAACAGTAATTGAAAGAATGACAGGAATCAAGGGGGGAGAACTACGATTCTTCTTCGGAAGAAAAGCCAACAATCTGAACAAACATAATATTCTCCGATATTTCTATTTCTTAGATGAAGAGAATGGTGAAGCACCGGAAATCGATATTGACGGAGAATGGATGGACTTCAATAAGATAAAAACCATATATTCCAGAAATCCAAAAAAACTCACACACATATTCAGAACAGATATTTCGAGACTGGCTACCATTCTTCTGACAGAGAAACTTTTTGATGAACGTGGCTTCAGAAAGAATAAAATCAAAAGCTACACACCTTCATTCTCGCTTAAGGATGTGAGAGATTCAGAATTAGATTTCCAGGACGATAAATGGATTAAAATATCAATGTTTAATTCAGATACTCCCTTCTATCGACTTAAGAGATGGTGGAGAAGTCTCAAGGGTGTTAATTCCAATGACCCGTCATGGAACAAGAAATAATCGTTATTACGGGTCCGACAGCCTGTGGCAAAACCGGAAGGGCTGTGGAGTTGGCCAAAATACTTGATGGAGAAATTATAAGCGCTGATTCTCGCCAGGTATATACTGGAATGGACCTGGGGACAGGGAAAGACCTGGACGAATATGGCGACGTTCCTTATCATTTGATAGATATTGCACCTGCCGGTTCTAAATATAATCTTCATAATTATCTTGCCGACTTCTCCAGGGCAGAAGCAGACATCAAAGCCCGCAACAAACGGATAATAGTCTGTGGTGGCACCGGCCTGTATCTTGAATCCGCGTTAAGCGGCATTGTCCTGCCTGAAGTAGGAGAAAACAGGAATCTTAGAAAATCATTATCCGGGAAATCGCTTACAGAACTGACTGAGATTCTTTCTGAGTATAAGGTTTTGCACAATACTACCGACGTTGACTCTTGCCAACGCGCTATAAGAGCAATAGAAATTGAAGAATACTATAAGATGCATCCCGAGGCAAAGGAGAAGGCCGACAGACGCAAAGCCAAACCTCGCAACGCCAAAATATTCCTTTTAGACATATCCCGTGACCTCCGTCGAGAACGAATTTCAACCCGGCTTGAAAAAAGACTTAACGAGGGGATGATTGAAGAAGTAAGAAAACTCCTCGAATCCGGCATCCCCCCGGTAGATCTTATATATTACGGACTTGAATATAAATATCTGACCTTATATCTTGTTGGAGATTTAAGTTATGAGGAGATGAAAAAACGTCTGGAAATCGAAATTCATAAATTTGCCAAACGGCAGATGACATGGTTCAGAGGTATGGAACGACGTGGCTTCAACCTTATTCACATTCCTTACGACCTTCCGGCATCCAAATATCCTCTCTGACAATAATCAATCTGTTGTTATTTGGATTTCAGAAAGGTCACGATGTCAGAGAGTGTGAAGCGTTTCCCTTTCAAGAGCAACGAAGAAGTATAAATTTTCCCGGATAACGATAAGGAAACAAGGGCAAAAAAATAAAGTGAGAAAACACTTAAGAGCGACTGCCAGAATGGGACAGCTCCCGTGATTGCATTCACGGCACCAACAGAAGGAGATGTGAAGGGTATGTAACTGCAAGCTACAGCAAAGGCTGAACTGCCATTATCTACGGCAAATTCCCCGATATAGAATGAACCTAACAGCAGAAATGTCAATACAGCCACATATTCCTGATTCTCATTATTTTTGTCAGTCATTGCCCCAACTGCCGCAAACAGAGAGCCATAAAAGATATATCCTCCCACAAAGAATGCGACACTCCATAAAAATGCAGCGATTACTCTTGAATCCCATAAATAGTGCCACGGGAAATCAACCGGTGATATGAAGAGAATCACCACACCAACTCCGGCAATCAGCAAAAACCACAATAAAAGCTGTGTCAATCCTATTAATGCCACTGAGATAATTTTGGCAAACATGAGAGTTCGTCCGTCTACACATGTGGCAAGAACCTCAACTATTCGATTGCATTTCTCAACTTTCACTTTATTGAAAATCTGAGAGCCATACATCATTGTGAAAATCACAAGGAATAGACCAGCCATCATTCCAAGGACTTTCAGACCCGTCATTTCCTCTTCATTGGGTGTAGGGGTAATGCTCTTTTGCATTGAAATAAAACTGTCGGATTCGGATGCCATGAGACCGACAAACACGCCGAAGAGTACGGCTATCAAAGGCACAACAAAGGTCGAAATCCAAAATGATTTTGACTTTATATCAGTACGATATTCATTACTTATAATGATTCCTAACTTATTCATGGCTGCACAGAATTTACGGTATATTTAAAAAATATGTCTTTGAGAGAGGGGAGTGCTTCTTCAAACTGGAGAATATCACTTTGAATAGCCACAGCATCCAACACATCCATATTAGATTTACCCGGTGTTTTGGTGAGACGATAACCATATCCTTTACGCCAATCACGTGATTGAGACGGTTCAATAGATTGGATAATACCGGTTTGTGTGAGTATATCTAATGTTAAGGGCGTAGAGGTTGTCAGCAACAAATCGTTACCTTTGTTCTCCTCCTTGAGATTCGCAATACTATCCTTAACCAACAAGTTTCCATGGTTGACTAAAGCAATATCACTGCACATCTCTTCGATTGCAGACATATTGTGGGACGAGAGCATTATAGTTGTTCCTTCATTATGAAGTTTCTCTATCATATCCTGCAGGATAGCGCCGTTAATAGGGTCAAAACCACTGAACGGCTCATCCAGAATCAAGAGCTTCGGTTCATGGACTAAAGTAGAGATAATCTGTACTTTCTGCTGATTACCCTTGGAAAGCTCTTTTATGCGACGGTTTTCCTGACCTTCAAGGTTAAACATCTTGAGATATGTCCTCATAACTTCTCTAAGACGTCGTTTATCCCCTCCTTTGAGCATGCCGAAATAAAGAATCTGGTCTTCTACTTTCATCTTATCATATAAACCACGTTCCTCCGGCATATATCCTATCAAAGATGCAGACTGGCGGTCAACAGGCATACCCTGAACTTTTACGGTTCCGCTATCAGCTATCAGAATAGCATTAATTATTCTGAGCAAAGTGGTTTTCCCGGCGCCGTTAGGGCCTAACAAACCAGTGATACTACCTTCTTCCACATCGAAAGAGACATTATTCAGCGCCAGCAGTGAGCCAAAACTCTTGCGAAGGTCTTTTATTTCCAATATATTCATGCTGTTATCGTCGACTTATAATTTTTACATTTCTGGGATCCAATATCCTTTCTCCTATATTCTTTGCAAATTCAGCACGCATCCTTTGCAAAACTCTCATCTCTTTCATGATTTCAGTAATTGCCGAAGTGTCATTCCCTTGATCTGACACTACAGCCTTTAGTTTCTCCTGCAATTCCTGCATTCTTGTATTAAGTACCTGTTCTTTCAATTCAGCGAGCGAACGGGGAACGAGTGTGTTGAAATCAACTACATTATTCTGAGCAATCTCATTTTTCTGATAAATCCGACTTAGTATATACCTGTCGTTGATTACCTCATTGACGAAACGTCTTACTTCATTATCCTCATGACTCGCTAATACATTCCCCACATAATCACGAGAATATTCTTTAAGCGTTTCTTCCTTTTCCAGAGTAAGCCTTTCCTCAAGCTTTTTTTCGGCGCGCTCGATTTCCGCCATACCAAGCCCTTTCCGAGCTATTTCTTCATAAACTCTCCGACGCTCCTCTCTCTGCTCATCCTCAATTTTTTTAGTAAAATTAGCCAAGTCCTGGCGATAAAGAGTGTAATATCCGGGAATTATCTTCAATATTTTTGAATATAGAGGATCTGTTAGATAGAGGTCGTCAGCTACTAATTCCTCTTCTATATATTGAGCTACCGTCAACGAACACTCGGCATTGTTTTCATCCACATATCTGCAGATTTCCATGAAGCCATAGCGAATACAATTCTCTATCACCTTTCGTTCAAGAGGTGCAAGAGGGTTATCCCTCTTGAATATATTCTCAATCCTACCGCTTTCTATTCCTTCTTCCGTTGATAAACCGCTTTTCGGGAAAACGGATTCTCCGGTATTAGCCCGAACTGGCTGTGACTCCGGAGTAGGCTCCGGTTGAGCATAAGATGTGATGTCATTTTCAGATTCTATCCTCCTACGTTCATGTTTTTTTCGTCTTTCAGCCTGCAATTGCTCCTCAATAAGGCTTCTTCTTTTCCCAACCTCTAGAGCAACAATATTTTCGTCAACGTTAAAGAGTATGGCGCATTGCTGAATATAAAGATTGCGCTCTACTTCTTCCGGTATATGTGAAATAGACTCAACCACACTCATTATGGCTTCCGACTTCTTGCGGGGATTGTCATAGGAATTCTTTAGAAGAATATCACACTTAAACCGTATAATATCTGTCTCATTTTCCTCAACATATTTTCGGAATTCCTCCGGAGTATGTTCGCGTGCAAACTCATCGGGGTCTTTACCGTCAGGTAAAAGAAGCACATTCACCTTCATCTTGTGAGACAGTAACATATCAATACCTCTCAGTGCTGCTTTTATACCGGCGCTGTCTCCGTCATAGAGGATGGTGATGTTTTTTGTAAAGCGATGAATCAGTGAAATCTGTCCGTCGGTGAGTGCAGTTCCGGAGGATGCCACCACATTTTTCATCCCGGCCTGCCACATCCCGATAACATCCATATACCCTTCAACCAGGAAGCATTTATCTTGGCGTACAATGGAATTTTTTGCCTGATAAATGCCATAAAGCTCATTGCTTTTAGTATAAATTTCTGATTCCGGGGAATTAATATATTTGGCAGGACCTCCCTTCAAATCTCTTCCACCGAACGCTATGACTTTTCCGGCAGAGTTCATAATCGGATACATCACCCGACCGTAAAACTTATCGTACTCGTTGCCCTTTCCGCTTACCCCCGTGAGTCCTAACTCCTTAAAGACCGAGATGTCATGACCAGCTTTTCTTGCATTATCAGTGAGATGATTCCCGGAATTAAGGACATATCCCAATTTAAATTCTTTAATAGCCTCTTCAGTAATGCCGCGATTATAGAAATACTGAAGACCAACGGTTTGGCCTTCTTCTGTATTTCGCATCTGGCGCTGCATCTCTTCCATGGCCCATTGGTTGGCCACATACATGCTTTCACGTCGCGTGATTTCGGCCCGCTCCTTTTCCGAAAGTTCTCTTTCCTCAACTTTTATACCATACTTCTTTGCGAGGTGCAGCAGAGCATCATGATATGACACTCCCTCTTTTTCCATAATAAAATTGACAGGGGAACCACCCTTATGACATGAGAAACAGTAACAGAAATTTCTTCTCTTATTTACGGAGAATGATGGCGTACGTTCGTTATGGAAAGGGCAGAGCCCCATATAATTACCACCACGACGCACTAAATGGACATAGTCGCTGACAACTTCTACGATGTCAGCGACGCTCTTAATTTTATCTACTGTTTGTCTGTCTATCATAAAGCTCGTAAGGAGCGAAGTATATCATGGATTTTTTCGTTGGTGCTAAGGCGTGTGGGTACTAATGGGAGTCTAAGCACATTTTCAATAAGTCCTAAAGCATTGAGAGTACATTTTACTCCTGCAGGATTGCCGTCTACAAAGAGAAGATTGAATAACCCGGTGAAATGATAATGAATATTCAGAGCTTTATCAAAATCTCCATTTAGTGTATATCTGACCATTTTTCCGAATTCTGCCGGAAAGGCATTCCCAATCACGGATATTACTCCTTTTGCTCCCAATGCCATAAGCGGGAAAGTAATGGCATCGTCTCCGGAAATTACTGTAAAGTCTTCCGGCTTATTTTTAATTATCTCTTCAATCTGGGTAAGATTGCCTGAGGCCTCCTTAATCCCAATGATATTCTTAAAATCATTAGCGAGTCTGAGGGTAGTGTCCGGAGTCATGTTTACCCCAGTACGTCCGGGAACATTATACAGAATAACGGGGAGTGGAGAAGCCTCACTGATTGCCTTATAATGCTGATAGATTCCTTCCTGTGAAGGCTTGTTATAAGGGGGAACGACTGATAGAATTGCCGAGAACCCGGAGAAATCACCTGTCCGTAATTCCTCTACAATCCCCATCGTGTTATGACCGCCAAGTCCTAAAACCAAAGGAACTCTCCCATCTACTTTCTCTTTGATGTAATCTTTTATCTCCTCTCTTTCAGTTAAGGAAAGGGTAGGAGTTTCTCCCGTTGTGCCCAATACAACTATAAAATCGGCTTCTCCCTCAAGAATATATTCAACTACCCGGCCCAAAGCTTCAAAATCTACTGATTTATCACACTTAAACGGCGTGACGATGGCAACTCCAAGTCCTTCAAGTTTAAATTCCGACATAAAGACTATTTCTTTTCCGAGCCTATCTGATAAAAAAGAAAACTATAAGTTTGGATGTTATCAGATGCACTCTTAGGCTAACGATTACATTCCCAAAATTACAAAAAAAATTGGAAACGGTCAAATATCGTTTTTGAATCTAACCGCCCTTTTCTATATCGGCATTGTCAATCACCAAGATATCCTGACAACCCGTGACCGGGAGTATTTGCATAATTTCAGTTATTTTGGTAATTTTGCAATAATAACGGGAGATATGGAATTGTCGGAATTTATCTCTCAAAAATCAGTCTAACAAATCTTTCTGATGAAAACTAATATCGCTGTCTTTTTTGGAGGTCGCTCAGTTGAGCATGAAATCTCCGTTATTTCTGCCATTCAGGCCATTAATGCTTTTAATAAAGACAAATTCAATATTATTCCCATATATATAACCAAGCAGGGTAAATGGTTCACCGGCCCTCAATTACTTGAGCTTTCCAACTATAAGGATATGAACCGTCTTACTGAACAATGTGAAGAGGTCTTTATGCGTCCGGAATATGGTGACTATAACCTTTATAAAACACACACCGGCCTCTTCTCCAAGAAAAACCCTGTAGTTGCCGAATTGCACGCTGTTCTACCTGTGCTTCACGGCACAAACGGCGAAGACGGAATTTTTGAAGGACTTCTCGAAACTATAGGAATTCCTTTTGCCGGTTGCAATACTCTCTCAAGCGCCAACGGAATGGATAAAATCACAATGAAGATGATTCTCAAAGAGGAGGGCATACCCGTGGTTGACTATGTATGGTTTACCGACAAGGAGTGGGGACGCAAAAGAGAAGATATTATATCCCGTATAGAGTCAAAACTAAGATATCCTGTAATTGTGAAACCTGCCAATCTTGGCTCAAGTGTCGGCATTGGTAAAGCTGCCGACAGAGAAGAGCTGATTGCGAGAATTGACAATGCGGAGAAATTCTCCCAGCGGATTATTGTGGAGCGAATGATTGAGAATCTTAAGGAAATAAACTGCTCAGTCCTGGGAGACGCTGATGATAATGAGGCTTCAGTGTGTGAGGAACCTATTAAGACCGGAGATTTCCTTTCCTATGAAGATAAATATATGGGGGGCTCTAAGACCGATCATGGTATGCAAAACAGCGATAAACGAAATCCGGCTGAAATTCCATCTTCTCAATCGGAAGAAATTCAACGACTGGCTCGTGAAACGTTCCGAGTTTTGTCTTGTCATGGCGTGAGCCGAATAGATGTTATGATTGATGAAGCAGATGGCAAAATCTACGTGAACGAAATCAACACTATTCCGGGTTCTCTCTCATACTATCTTTGGGAAGCTTCCGGTATATCGTTTGAATCGCTAATGGACAGACTTATTCAGCTTGCATTCAAACGTAAAAGAGAAACTGAGTTAAAGACATTCTCCTACGATGCCAATATCTTCAACATGGGAGGGGGCGTCAAAGGTGCCAAGGGTGCAAAAGGAATAAAAAGATAATTGGTTTTATTACAGATTTTTCGGATTTAATTGATTCAAAAAATCGAAATATTTTTAGATCCGATTAAATCCGAGAGCTATTTTGACCGTTCCGTATTAATAGCTCACAAAAAATTAAACATATATTTGAAATAACGAATCTCAAAAGATGAACAATAAATTCGAAGAGCGCAAAAAACCGCTGAATCTTTCAGAAATCAACAAAGAAATGCTTGAGCAATGGGAGAAGGCCTCGTTGTTTGAATCAAGCATGAAAGAGCGAGAAGGATGTCCGACATTTGTTTTTTATGAGGGACCGCCCTCTGCCAATGGTATGCCCGGAATCCATCATGTTATGGCGCGCACAATCAAGGATATAATTTGCCGATATAAAACCATGAAGGGCTTCCATGTGAAGAGGAAAGCAGGTTGGGACACTCATGGACTGCCGGTAGAACTTGGCGTTGAGAAAAGCCTGGGTATCACAAAGGAAGATATAGGAAAAAAGATTTCCGTTGATGAGTATAATTCTGCCTGCCGCAGAGAAGTCATGAAGTACACCAAAGAGTGGACAGACCTGACTCGCAAAATGGGATATTGGGTTGATCTCGAAAATCCGTATATCACTTACGACACTGCATATATTGAGTCGGTGTGGTGGCTTCTTGGTGAATTATATAAAAAGGGGTATCTCTACAAGGGATATACCATTCAGCCATACTCACCCGCTGCCGGTACCGGCCTGAGTTCTCACGAACTTAACCAACCGGGATGTTATCGTGATGTTAAAGACACTACGGCAACCGCTCTTTTCGAGGTTCTTGACCCTAAAGAGGAAATGACTCAATGGGGTAAGCCTTATTTCATGGCCTGGACAACTACTCCGTGGACTCTTCCCTCAAACACTGCACTTTGTGTAGGCCCAAAATTCGACTATGTAGCAGTCCGGACTTTTAATCCTTATACAGGCGAGCCACTCACTGCTATTATTGCTGAGGTTCTTGTTAGCGCCTACTTCAAGAAAGAGGGTGAAGATGCTTCGTTTGAAGACTATAAGAAAGGTGACAAGATTATTCCATGGAAAATCGTCGGCAAATGGAATGGTAAAGAGCTTGTTGGGATGCACTATCGTCAGCTCATGCCCTGGGTGAAACCTTGTGAAAAGGTTGATGAGAATTCTCCTGAGTTTGTAAGCAATTATGCAGCCATGCATCCTGAGAAGACATTCAGTGTGAATAACGACACCTTTGTCGAACTGGAGGCAGAGGCATTCAGGGTGATTCCGGGAGACTATGTAACTACCGAGGATGGTACTGGAATTGTGCATATTGCACCTACCTTCGGTGCTGATGACGCTAAGGTTGCAAAAGCTGCAGGTATCCCCCCGCTGTTTATGATAAACAAGCGTGGAGAAACACGTCCGATGGTTGATCTGCAAGGTAAATATTACAACCTTGAGGAATGTGCGGAATCCTTTATTGAGATGTGTGTAGATGTCCCCCTTTATTCAGAACATGAAGGTGATTACGTTAAGAACGCATACGACCCCAAATTCAACAAGGGTGGCAAATATAATGAAGAGGCGGCATCAAAAGCAGAGGACCTTAATATAATACTCTGCATGGAAATGAAGCAAGCAGGTGACGTATTTCGTATTGAAAAACACGTCCATAACTATCCTCACTGCTGGAGAACCGACAAACCGGTGTTGTATTATCCTCTTGACAGCTGGTTTATCCGCACGAGTGCATCCCGCGATCGCCTGATTGAACTGAATGGCAATATTCAATGGAAACCTGCTTCCACCGGTAGCGGACGCTTCGGCAAATGGTTGGAAAATCTTCAGGACTGGAACCTTTCCCGTAGCCGTTATTGGGGCACTCCGCTCCCTATCTGGCGCACTGAAGATGGTAAGGAAGAAATCTGCATCTCCTCCTACGAACAACTCTACAATGAGATTGATAAGAGTGTTGCGGCAGGCATAATGGCTTCTAATCCTCTTAAGGATAAGGGATTTGTACCCGGTGATTACTCTAAGGATAATTACGCAAAAATTGATCTTCACCGGCCATATGTTGACGACATTATGCTCGTCTCCTCTGCTGGAACTCCCATGAAGAGAGAGACTGACCTGATTGATGTTTGGTTTGACTCAGGTGCAATGCCCTATGCTCAGGCTCATTATCCCTTTGAGAATAAAGAGGAACTGGATTCAAGAGAAATATATCCCGCCGACTTCATTGCAGAAGGTGTTGACCAGACTCGTGGATGGTTCTTTACACTTCATGCTATTGCCGGAATGATTTTTGACTCCGTTGCCTATAAAGCTGTTATCTCAAACGGACTTGTTCTTGACAAGAATGGGAATAAAATGAGTAAACGTCTGGGAAATGCTATTGATCCTTTCTCTAACATCGAGAAATATGGTAGTGACCCCGTACGCTGGTATATGATTTCAAATTCTCAGCCGTGGGATAATTTGAAATATGATATTGAGGGTGTGGCAGAAGTAAGCCGAAAGCTCTTCTCAACGATTTATAATACGTATAAATTCTTCGCTCAATATGCGAATCTCGATGGATTCACCGGCAAAGAACCGGAAGTCAAATACTCTTCCCGTCCGGAGATTGATCGTTGGATACTCTCTCTTCTTCACACGCTGATAAAAGAGGTTGAATCCTCCCTTAATGACTATGAACCTACCAAGGCAGCACGTGCAATTGACACTTTCGTCAATGATAATCTAAGCAACTGGTATGTACGTCTGAACCGCAAGCGATTCTGGGCCGGAGAAATGACAGAAGATAAGTTATCAGCTTATCAGACACTTTATATCTGTCTACTTTCAATTTCCAAGCTCATGGCTCCTTTTGCACCATTCTTCTCAGATCGGCTTTATAATGACCTTAAGCTGCCAGAGGGTGCTGAAGGATATGCCTCTGTGCATCTTGCCTTCTTCCCGGAATATGACCCGGAAATGATTGACCCAGAACTTGAGGAAAGAATGAAATTGGCTCAAATCATCACTTCCAATGTTCTCGCGCTTCGCAGAAAGGAGAGTCTCAAAGTGAGATTACCGCTTCAAACCGTTCTTGTACCAGTTATTGATAATAAGATGAAGGAGGCCGTTGCCGGTGTATCCGATCTTCTGAAGAGCGAGCTTAATGTGAAGGAAATAAAAATTGTAGATAATGAAGAGAGTGGCCTTGTAAAAAGGGTGAAAGCTGACTTCAAGAAACTGGGACCAAAATTCGGAAAGAATATGAAAGCTCTCGGTAAGGCAATTTCAGAAATGTCACAGAAGGACATTGCAGAATTGGAAAGAAACGGTAGATTCATATTCTCCACAATTGAAGGTAATCCTGAAATTGAAGTTTCCGATGTGGAGATTATACCTGAGGATATTCCCGGATGGTTAGTTGCCAATGATGGAAATGTCACAGTAGCCCTTGATGTTACTCTCACACCGGAGCTCAAGAAGGAGGGGATGGCACGTGAACTTGTCAACAGGATCCAGAATCTCCGCAAATCAAACGACTTTGATATTTCTGAGAAGATCGAAGTTTATCTGCAGAATCTCCCGGAGGTACGCGAAGCCGTTGAAAGCTTTAGAGATTATATTGCAACTCAAGTATTGGCAAATAATATCATCCTTGATTCTATGTCTGATGAGGGTTGTGAGATTTTCGACATTGATGGTCTTAAAGTTCTGGCGAAAGTTAAAAGAAATGGCTGATATTTCAAATAATATTCACAAGGAATCCCGAAATCCTGGACTCCTTGTGATTTTATTATCCCTACTTGTTCTGGTTGCAGACCAAACAATGAAAATATGGATTAAAACCCACTTCTATCTCGGTGAGGATTATCCAATTACCTCTTGGTGGCAACTTAAGTTCATAGAGAACAACGGGATGGCTTTCGGAATGGAACTCCCTTCCAAAATCATTCTGACCTTAGGGCGTATTATAGTTGTTATTGCAATTATCTGGTTTCTGAAGAAAATTATCAATAATACCTCTTTACGTAGCGGTTTCTTTGCAGCAATGGCCCTTATTATGGCCGGAGCTGCAGGGAATATATTCGATTGTGTATTCTATGGAATTATCTTTAACAATCCCTATCCTCCCCAAGTAGCTGAGATTTTCCCACCGGATGGTGGGTATGCTCCGATATTCATGGGGAGAGTTGTAGACATGTTGTTCTTCCCCCTCTTCTCTTTCACCTGGCCTGAATGGGTGCCGGGGATTGGTGGAACAGAATATCTGTTTTTCCAATATATCTTCAATATCGCAGATGCATCTATCTGTATCGGTGTTTTTCTGCTTATATTCTTTTATTTCAAGGATGTCTCGGAAGCTGCCAATTATGTAGGAAATCTTCTCAAAGCTCGCAGGAATGACTCCAGGACTAAATAAAATTATCACTATTCTATTTGCATTTTTACTTCTTACCGGATGCTCAAAAAGGCCTGATGGGGTCCTGTCCGAAAAGGAGATGGTGCAGTTGATGGCCGACCTTAAAATAGCCGAAGCCTATACTCTTAATGGTAATCCCGGCAAACTTCCAGATTCTGTGAAGGCACTCTTATCGGAAGCTATTCTTGCAAAGAGAGGAGTCTCTTACGCTCAACTTGATTCCACACTGAAATGGTATGGCAGGAACATGGATGATTTCTTTGACCTTCACGATAAGGTGGAAAAGGAGATAACTCAAAGGGCTATAAAATCGGGAGATCATCTGGAAAATGATATTAACAACAGTAATCTATGGAGACTTAATGACCATCTATATTTCAGCTCTTTCTCTCTATCTGACGGTCTTACTTTCTCACTCCCGAATCCGGGAGTGGTGAAAGGGGAGAGCCTTAAGTGGTCTGTGAGGCTAAGCTCTCCTGTTGACACAAAGATGTATTTAGGTGCGGACTATGATGACGGCTCTTACACTATTAACTCTTCTTCAAATTATGGTTCGAGAAATCTCCAATGTGAATTATTCACAGATACCGGAAAAGTTGTTAAGAGGATATTCGGCAATATCAGAATCCGTCATCGCCACACACCTCTATGGGCTGACAGTATCAGACTCAGTAAATTCCCGTATGACTCTATAGATTATTATAAAATGAACACCCAGCGAATGGCTCGTTATTAATCATAGTCCTGTTAAATTATTGAATGGTTTAAATATGACGAGTATTAACATTAGAAAAATACTGTGTCGAAGGCTTATAATTAATATTCAAGGACACATCCATGTTAAGAGAATGTGTGTCGCAGAGTTGGGAATTGAATCGGAAAAGAACCTTTCTCCGGATTTTAACCAGCTACCTTTACCTCAAAATAAAGAGTCCGGTTCGCTGACGAAATGGACTCTTATTAAAATTTATGATTATTCCGGAGAGCAACCGGGTACTGAATATCTCGGCAATTCCATCATCATGGATGTCACTACTTCTGGAGATATTATTTCTCTGTCACAACTTCCTCATTGAAAACTTTCCTTGAGTATACACTGGTCATAATCGCGCCCAAAGCCATCACACATGCGGAAACAAGCAGTACCAATACCGGCCCTCCCCATTTTAGAAGCACAGGAATTATAAACACCGCCAGCACTGCTCCTATCTTCCCGATTGAAGCAGCAAGCCCGGAACCAATTCCTCTTACTTCTACCGGGTATATCTTTGGTGGCAATACATATGTCACCAAATGAGGTCCCATATTCAGGAACAACTCAAACAACATAAAAGCACCGATGGATATCCATTTATTCCAATTATAATGGAACGCTAACAATAGAATTATCAGCATGATTGCACACAACCAAAATCCTACTGTCTGTATGCGAGGAATATTCATCTTTTTATGAATCAGATATAATCCCAGGACAAATCCGGGAAGTATGATACAGGAAATCCAGAATGTCACCTCCACTGAGTTAGCGACATGAAATATCGGATTTCCTCCCATTGAATTGTGCTCTATACCAAGTGCCATGACCAATATTGGAAGAAAGACTCCAATTCCATAGACCCCTAGTCCTTCACACGCCCAGGGAAAACCGCTTAACACGACTGCATTCCAATTTTTCTTAATAAAACTCCACAAAGACTGACCGGAAGCAGATGAGGATTCAGAATTTTCCGTTTCAGAGGTGGTCTGCCGGGTTTTTGCCTTAATATCGCTATTGGTACTTGAATAGGCAACAGGTGTGGCAATATCAACATCCGGACCTAAAAATTCCTCAGCGGCTTTTTCCGCCTGCGAATATTTCCCATGCAGGACAAGCCATTTGGGACTTTGATAATACCATATGCGGGTGATGAGCATTAACATCGCTATACCCGCAATTATCCAAAATAAATCAGGCCAACGATCCGCATTCTTCCAATCAAGAATCAACAGGAAACAAACACCTGCCGCAATGATATTTCCGAATGAAGCAGCCGTTTTGGCTACTCCTATCATTAAGGCCCTGTATTTTTCAGGAAGAAGTTCTGATATATAGTTGGAATCAAGACTATATTCTCCTCCAATGCCAAGACCGATAAAGAAAAGTGACGCCAACAATACCCAGACATTCGGAACCAGGGCGGCAAGCACGGAAAAAATCAGTATTAAAGCCGGACAAAATCTAAAAAAGAAAATATAGCCGTATTTATCACACAATTTACCAAAAATAACAGATCCGAATACAATTCCCAAAAGATCCATACACCCTATCAGTCCTTGCATGGCAGACGACAATTCCGGATGCATGATGATATTCATCATTGGAATTATTATGCCGGCGATAGTAGCCACAGCTGTACCAATAAGTTGTCCGAGAGAGGCCACGAAGACAATCCAATAATGACGTGCCGTCAAGGGCATATTCGCTATCAGGTATTTTTGCTTATTCATATCAGATGAGTACATTTTAGGGGATAGGCATTTTTCTTTATTCTCACTCTGTCTTAGGAGCAAAAGCCTTATACGCCGGGAAAAGGAAAATCCAGGTTGCAATACAGAAAGGACCTGTCAATGTCGGAAGTCCCATCGGTGAGAAGAATGCATTCATGGCCGACTGAATGAATACTGTGGCTATCGTGCCTATAACACACCAGATTGTAGACTTCCAAGAGAAATTACAGAAAGTAGCACCCAAAGCTATAGCAGTAAGGACCGCGCTGAATCCATAGAGTCCGTTTGCAATATCCGCACCCGGCCCATGCCATATTATTGCTACTAAGAGTGAAATCGCGGAACCGATTGCAGCCCATAGTGCGGCTCTCCAACTACTTACCGCCAACGCAACGAGGAAAAAAATTCCCGTAACCCATGAATTGATTAAAAATACCTGCGCAATACCTTTCAACCAATAAATCACCAAGTTAGGAAAATCAATCAGTAAATGCTCATGAACTCCTCCCGGCAATTCGGGAGTGCCCATATTTATCGCCGGCATTCCTTCAAAAAGTCTTCCTGCCAATAGGAAAAACCAAGTTGACAATACAAACGGGAATGTGAACGAACTGACCTTATATGGCTTCAAGAATACGTCAAGCCCGGTTCTTACCCATGTAGTCATTGCCGAACAGAGGATAAGTGCAAGCCACATCCAAACTGTATTTCCTAAGAATGTAGGAAGGGCACAACCGACCAAAACTCCATTGAAGCCCCACAATCCCTGCGCTCCGGTCTGGTCTGGGAGTTTAAGTAGATAACCTGTCAAGGTTGACACTATAACACCAACAAGTGCACCCCAAGCCACTATTGCCAGGTGTTCTTCATATGCACCCCAGAATATTCCCGCTAAAAATAACAATCCTGTCCATGGATTATCCTGAAACATCACTTGTCCTACTCCTCTAAGTAGGGTTCTCGGAAATTCCTTCAAAGGGACCGGAACCGGAACAGTATTATCCTTCATATCAGTTTAGTTTATAGCTGTTAGTATGTTAGAAATAGCCTATGGTTAAATGATAGATATTTCCGGTGAGGGAAAATATCTATCATTTTAAACCCTTAAATGTCAAAAAAAGTTCATTGGAATATTTAATCGATAAAAATATAGTGGATACTAAGGTTTACATATCCATTTTTAACACTTTTTTGTTATTATATTGTGCGGACACATAATAAAGATGGTTTAAGGCCATCATAAACAAATATAAACACATATCAAATTTCAGTAAGCTATGCATTTAGCCGATGCTCTAATATCAACTCCGGTTGCACTCGTCGGTGGTGCGATATCGGCCGCGCTTCTGGGAGTGGCAGGAGTTAAAGTCAAAAAGAAAGATAATTCCGGACTCATCCCTCTGATGGGAGTTATGGGAGCGTTTATTTTTGCAGCTCAGATGGTAAATTTCGCAATTCCCGGCACAGGCAGTTCGGGACATATTGTGGGAGGGATTCTTCTGGCGGCAATCTTAGGGCCCTGGGCAGCCTTTCTCACTCTTACTTCGGTTCTGATTATCCAATGTCTGATATTTGCTGACGGGGGATTACTTGCTTTAGGATGCAACATCCTGAATATGGCAGTAATGACGACTCTTGTCGCCTATCCTTTGGTATTCAAACCTCTTGAAGGCACGAAACTCTCCTTTCCCCGGCTTATAGCCGCTTCTGTTGCCGCGTCAGTAGTTGGTCTGGAGTTAGGAGCTTTTGCGGTTTCAACTGAAACCGTAATTTCGGGAGTTACAGCTCTTCCTTACAAGACTTTCCTTACTCTCATGCTCTCAATACATCTGGCAATCGGTATTTGCGAAGGGGTTGCCACAGCTGCTATCCTCTCGTTTATTGCCAAAAACAGACCGGAAATCATTTATAAAAAAAATCATACAAGGTCAATCCGAAGACTTAAATCCATTATCATTGGATTTGCTATAGCTACTGTTATAATAGGCGGAGGGATTGCTTTTCTGGCATCTTCCAATCCCGATGGTCTTGAATGGTCAATCCAGCAGATTACCGGCTCAACCGAACTTTCAGAATCAGTGTCATCACTGGCTTCCGGTTGTGGAGAAGTACAGGGCAATACCGCTATCCTGCCGGATTATGAAAACAGTCTCTCAGGAATCATTGGTTCAATAATGGTGCTGGTTTTCGTATGGGCTCTTACAGCTCTCTTTATTAAACCGAAAAAATCCTCACAATAGTGGATAAATTAGAAAAAGGGATTTATAAACTTAAAAGTATGGAATTCCGGGATCAGGCTGTTCCTCCCGGCATCAATTCTTGTGCGTTGCTTATCACTACGATTTGTTATCTCATTGTGATGTTGAGTGTGAGTCCTACAGGAATATCCATGCTTATTCTCTTTTCTATTTTCCCTATTATTACGGCTCCTATATGTGGCGAGAGTTATCTGAAAATTATGTTACGCTCTCTTTGGGTACTTCCGTTTATTCTTTTCATTGGTATTTTCAATCCAATATTTGATAAAGAGGCATTTCTAAAAATCGGAGAATTGGATATCAGCAGGGGATGGGTCACTTTTGCCTCAGTAATTATCAGAGGTCTTTTGGGAATGCAGGCAATTCTTATTCTTATATCAAATGATGGATTTTTAGGGCTTTGCAACAGTCTGAGGAGATTAAAAGTACCCGATCTCCTAATTACCCAACTCCAATTTGTTTTCAGATATCTACTTGTAATGATGGAAGAATTGCAGAATATGCGAAGAGCGAGAGATGCCAGAAGTTACGGGAGGGATACATATCCTCTGAAGGTCTGGGGAAACATGATGGGCCAATTATTCATACGGACTGTTGACCGTTCGCAGAGAATTCATGCAGCGATGATTTCACGTGGATTTTCCGGCACAATCCCCACATATAATAATTACTCATTCGGTTGGAGTTATAAAAACACATTATATGTGTGCAGTTGGATTGCTGTATTTTTAATATTAAGACTGATTAACATACCATATTATATTTCTTTGGTTACCGCTTCGCATATATTGTGAAGTGAATATTAAATATTATCATGGTTACTCTCCAGTTAATACAATATCTGTTAGAAATAAAATAGAATACTATGAGTCATCATTATATACAATTCTCAAATGTCTGTTATGCATATCCCAATGGTGTGGAAGCTCTACATGATGTGTCGTTCAGGATTTCTCATGGAGAAAAAGTGGCTCTTTTAGGACCGAATGGTGCAGGGAAATCAACTCTAATTCTTCACACAAACGGTCTGCTACTTCCAACATCAGGTGAAGTGAATGTAGGGGATATACCCGTAGAGAAGAAAACTCTTCCATTAATCCGACAATCTGTCGGTTTAGTTTTCCAGAATTCTGATGATCAGCTTTTCATGCCTACAGTAGAAGAGGACGTGGCCTTCGGGCCTCTCAACATGAAACTCCCGGAGAGGGAAGTGGAGCACAGGATTGATATGGCGCTTAAAGCCGTGGGGTGTCAAGACTTAAGAAAAAGAGCCCCTTCACAATTGTCAGGAGGCCAGAGACGTCGGGTATCCATAGCCACTGTCTTGTCTATGGAACCATCTGTGCTTGTACTGGATGAACCATCTTCCAATCTGGATTGGAAATCGCGCGAAGATCTTATCAGAATCATCTCTTCTTTCACTCATACCTGTCTTATCGCTTCTCATGATGTTGATCTCGTTAAGAGAGTATGCCAACGATCTATTGTATTAAAAGACGGAAGAATAATAGCTGATAGACCGACTGACGAAATTTTCACTGACCAAGATCTTATGAGAGAATTAGGACTGATTAGTTAGTTTAACCATATCTTTGATAGTTATCCTCTTAAACAATTACAAAATGATTTCCTCACCTAACTCTAATTATAGCTATACTCCTTAAAGGCATCAGAACAAAATTTTATTAAATCTTGTTAAAAATATAGATTTCCTAATAACCTGTCGGATATATATAGCTACTGGCAGGCATAATATCAAAATCTGAATTTATTGATTATGAGTATTAATTCAGCCTTATTAAAACGACGAGAAGAACGCGGGAAGAGAATACTGTATGATATTCTACATATAATTGTGTTAGCTCTATCTATATTCTTGGTAGTCAGCATTTCTATTGATACTTTTAAAAATATTGCCTTCTATCGCGCCCCTCACTTCCTTAAAGTGCAATTCTGGATTTGTATTGTATTCCTTTGCGATTTCTTTTTGGAATGGATAATGGCAGAAAAAAAGGGTCACTATTTCGCCACACACTTCTTCTTCCTTTTAGTTGCCATCCCATATCTTCCTATTATTGATTTCTTTAACTGGACGTTTTCTCCAAAACTATACTATCTTCTGCAATATATTCCTTTGGTTAGAGGAGGTTATGCCCTGGCTATAGTGGTAGGTTGGTTCTCTTACAATAAGGCTACAGGCTTGTTTTTTACCTATCTGTTTACTCTTTTAGCCACGGTATATTTCAGTTCATTGGTGTTTTATGTCTTTGAAAAACACGTCAACAAACTTGTCACTGTCTACACCGATGCTCTTTGGTGGGCGGCTATGGACGTTACAACCGTCGGCTCGAACATAGTCGCTGTAACACCTGAAGGCAGAGTTCTTTCTGTTGTGCTCGCTGCGTTAGGAATGATGATGTTCCCCATATTTACCGTCTATGTTACCTCTCTGATTCAGAAAAACAAAAATACGCAGCCACCTGCAGTTGAACTTATTGACAGAGGCGACAAAAATGATGAAACCACAAACGGAACAACCATTGGCTCATCTGCAACACCCTCTCCGGCTAAACCCCAAAACTCTTCAACCACACCTTCGTCTTCAACTGCCGCTACTTCCGCAGCTGCCGGAAACTCCCCCGAAGATTCAACAAAGGATTAGAAATAAAAATATTATATCTTAAAAAATGACCTTCACCCAGTGTCGGATGAAGGTCATTTCATATTTTCAAGTTTTACTATAACAATTATTTAAGCGAATCCTATTTAAACGAGTCCGGAAGGTCGTTTTCATAAAGAACTACGTCCCCTTTACTTAAAATATTGCCAAGCAGCTGCTGAGCGTGGTTAAAACTATCGGCAATTATTATATCTTCTTCAGGAAACTCCGTATCTTTAATTCCTGCAACTATTGCTTCTCTGTTATATTCTCCGACAACAATTGCTATATCTACTGATTTCCCTATGTGACGGCCAAACTCTTTGTTAAGTTTTGTCTGTTCTTTTCCAAGCTCAATCATTCCGGGAGTAATTATGATTCTCTTGCCATATTCTTTAAAACCCGCAAGAACGTCTAAGGCCATTTTGGAACCTGTGGGATTGGAATTGAATGCATCGTCAATTATTGTAACTCCCCCAGGAGTTTTTCTAATACTAAGCCTGTGCTCAACCTGTTGGATATTTGAAACTGCGTATACAATCTTCTCATTCTCAACACCCAGCTTCTTTGCCATCACTACTGCACCGAGAAGATTGGAAATATTACATTCTCCAACAAGGCGTGTTCTCAATTTCATTATCAAGCCTTCCGACCCGACAACATCAAACGTTGTTCCCTCCGGAGAATAAACGATATTTTCCGCTCTATAATCAGCTCCTGCAATATTTGTCACTGCATATCTCAAACATGAAACATTGGTTACTTCTCTTTCCGCACAATATTCAAAATCATCATTTATCACTGCCAACCCATCGTTCGGGAGAGAATCAACCAACTCAAACTTTGTGGATTGAACTGTCTCAATATTACCAAAGGTTTCAAGATGCATTGGCCCTACAGCTGTAATAATTCCAAAGTGTGGATGCACCAAATCGCATATCTCCTTGATATCTCCCTTCTGCTTTGCTCCCATTTCGCATATAAAAACCTCGGTAAAGGGTTTCAACTGCTCTCTTACTGTTCTAATAACACCCATAGGTGTGTTGTAAGAACCCGGAGTCATCAATGTCTCATACTTCTCTGATAAGATTCGCTGTAGATAATGTTTTGTACTTGTTTTGCCGTAAGACCCGGTAATGCCTATGATTCTAAGACCCGGTACTGAACGTAGAATATCAACCGCTTCCTTTCGATAACGATTATTAATCATCTTCTCAACCGGCATCAGGATGATAACCGCAACTATAACAATTGCCCATGAGAATATTGCTTCTAATAACATAAAGGCAATGCACACCAATGGACCATAATAAAACCCGAGTGCAAACTCACGTGGAGCAGTAGTCAAAATGACCGCCAATGCACTTCCTAACGCCAATATGGCTGTTACTGAATATATTCGCCATACTCTCTTGGTGAATACAAGGGATTTCTTATGTTTCTTCCTAAATATAAGATAAATCTTCACCAGACATGTTATTGCCACTACGATAGCAGCAATCCTCTTGTCAATCAAGTTGCTTGACATAAGGAGAAAGATGAGAGCAACATCTACCAACCGCCAATCACTTCCATAATCTTTCTTAAGCCATCTCCAATAACGGGGAATCCGGTAAGAATTCTGCTGAAGCATGTGAATATCATGCTTAAAATTTATAAGCAGATAAAGCGCACAAATTACAAAAATTAGAATTGAAAATATACTCATATCTGAGATTGATTTTTAACTATTCAGGAATTCTGTGATAATTCGTTTTTAAAAAACTCTTTCATGACCGCCTTGAACCCACCAGGATTGTCCAGGAATGAATAATGACCGCAACCCTTAAATGAAACTAACCCTGAATCAGGAATCAGTTTATTCATTTTTTTTGCATCTGAAAGGGGAGTAGCAGTGTCATCTTCACCCCATATTAAAAGGGTTGGAGCCTTTATATTACCCATAACATTGCAGAGGTCCTCATTCACACATTTGCTAAGAATTGCTCTCATCATAGGGGAGGAGTTCTTATAGTCGGCCGAGCCGGCCTTCCCTCTCCATAAATCTATCGCTTTCTGTCCTTTAGACTTCCCTAACAGAATTGGTAATATTTTTTTTGCAGTCTTGAATGAATAAACCTTTGCGTAATATTTAAGTGAACGCCGCGGTTTCACACCGGCAGCATCTACCAACACTACCTTATGCACATCATTACGAGAGGACAAAAGTATTGAAATTCTTCCTCCGAATGAATGACCTATGAGAGTGACATCTTCAAGTTTGTTTGATTCGATAAATTTTTCTATCAGACGTGTGTATTCCTCAACTCCCCACACCGACGTGGGCTCATCACTTTGTCCGTGGCCGGGAAGGTCAATACTATAGACGTGCATCTCGGGTTGTAACTGACGTGAAATAAAATCAACGGTTGAAAAATTACAACCCCAGCCATGCATCAATACCACATTCTTACCTTCCGGGTTCCCGCTCTCATCATAATGAATTTTTAACCCGTCTATTATAATATCTTTCTCCATGATTGAATCAAAGAGGTTATTGTTATAGCCCTGCGTTCAAGACCGGATTTGCCGGTTCGTCGGAACACAATACAACAAGAAGATTACTTACCATTGCAGCACGAGCCGATTCATCAAGCTTAACAATATTGTCTTTATCTAATCTTTCAAGAGCCATCTCTACCATTGAAACAGCACCTTCCACAATTTTTTCACGAGCTGATATCACTGCCGATGCCTGCTGACGACGCAACATGACAGCTGCAATCTCCGGGGCATACGCCAAATAATTTATACGTGCCTCAACAACTTCAAGACCTGCCATTGAGAGTCGTTCATTTATCTTCCTCTCCAGAATCTCATTGATTCTCTCTCCTCCATTGCGAAGAGTCAGCTCAGCAGAAGATGAGTGCTCGGGATCGTAGGGGAAACAACTTGTCACCTCTCGAAGCGCGGCATCACTCTGTATTCTTACAAAGTCCTCCAGTCCGCTCATATTTATGCTCCCGCTTGCATTCGAAGTAGAGTTCAGATCAAAAATAACCTTATAGGTGTCACACACACGCCACACCATTACCATCCCAATCATTACGGGATTGCCAACCTTGTCATTGACCTTTATGGGCGCCACATCCATATTGCTTATGCGTAATGTAATCGTCTTCTTTGAGAAAAATGGATTGACCCAGTTATATCCAATCTTTCTACAGGTGCCGAAATATTTACCCGCAAAAATAAACACTCGTGCCTGATTAGGCTGTTGAACAAAAAATCCGGCTGAAGAAGGCAACACAACAAATACTAACAGGAAAGCGAATATAACAACTGCAACATTATTGCCCATAAAGCCTATAATTCCCGCTATGCAAAGAAACACGAATAAAAACCACAATCCCAACATCAGGAATCCGTTGAAAATTGCTCCGTTATATTCATATTCAACCATCTTCAATGCATCATCTTTCTCAAAATCTTTCATTACGCAATTAATCTTATATTTTAAATTATCGAAATATCCTTCAATTTTTCTTCAAAATTACGAAAAATATCAAAAAGATTTCCGACATTTGTATCCCTTAAATGCAAAGTTTACATTTTATTTCAAACAAACCCCTCTTACATGCTTCAATTCGGCTCAGTTACATTCGGCGGACTTATTCTCGGACTCTGCACCTTTCTTATAATCGGTCTTTTTCATCCATTAGTAATAAAGGGTGAATATTATTTCGGTCAGAAATGTAAAGTCTGGTTTCTTATAGTAGGAATCCTTTTTCTGATTGGTTCGCTTTTCTCCTCCAACATCATGATCTCTTCTCTCTTGGGAGTGACGGCATTCAGTTGTTTCTGGAGCATACGCGAGATAACTGACCAGAGGAAGCGTGTTGAAAAAGGATGGTTCCCTAAAAACCCGAAGCGCAAATATAATTAACAAGCTTTAAAACGATATTCTACTTTGACTTATCCCTTACCCGGAAAAACAACTCAATGCGGGTTAGTCTATATATCTTTGTATAATATCATTATAAGCATCTATACGTCTGTCTCGAAGGAATGGCCACCACCTTCTGACGTTTTCACCATGCGCTACGTCTACAATTCCTATCTCTTCTTCCGCATGATCTTCCGAGCATTGCAAAATTATCTCGCCCTGCGGTCCTGCAATAAAACTTGAGCCCCAGAAGTCTATACCTGATGTTGCACCGGAAGGGTCATCCTCAAATCCCACTCTGTTCACACTTATCACAGGAATTCCATTTGCCACGGCATGAGAACGTTGAATAAGCACCCAGGCATCTCTTTGTCGTCTTTTCTCATCTTCCGAATCATCAGGATTCCAACCGATGGCGGTTGGATATATGAGCATTTCCGCTCCCGCCATTGCCATAAGTCTTGCGGCTTCGGGATACCATTGATCCCAACAGACCAATACACCTAATTTCCCCACCGAGGTCCGGATTGGATTAAATCCCAAATCTCCCGGAGTGAAATAAAATTTTTCATAAAAACCGGGATCGTCCGGAATATGCATTTTACGGTATTTGCCGGCAACACTGCCGTCTTTCTCAAATACAACGGCTGTGTTATGATAGACTCCTGGCGCACGACGCTCAAATGCGCTGGCAACTACTACAACACCATTCTGCCGGGCCGCTTCTCCGTAAACTTCTGTAAATTCACCCGGGATAGATACGGCAAGATCGAAATTTTCAACATTCTCTGTCTGACAGAAGTATAATGAATCATGCAACTCTGAAAGCACTATCAGATCCGCACCCTTGGTTGCCAACTCTTCTATGGCAGCTATGTTTCTCCTCCTGTTGGAAGGAATATGTTCGCTAAAACAGTGTTGAACTATTCCGACTTTTAAATTATCTTTCTTCATTTTGGAGTATGATTTCTTAATTGCTTTTTGGGAAAATCCATCTGATTATTCAAAAATCACAGGGTTCATATACCCTTTGGGAATCTGCATTGTGGCACAATGAAGCGACCCATGCTGCTTTATCAGCACTCTGCAGTCAACTCCTACTATTTTATGTTCCGGAAATGCAACATGCAAGGTATGTTGTGCCAACATATCATTTTCCGGTTGTGCGTAGGTTGGCATAAACAACACATTATCTGTCACAAGATAATTTGCGTAGGTAGCCGGCAGACGATTCCCTTCTTCATCAAAGATAGGATTTGGCAATGGTAGTTCTATAAGATTATACGGATTGCCCATTTTAGTGCGGAAGAGAGTAAGCTGGGCTCTCATTTTCAACAACTCTTCGAAATGAGAATCGTCCATATCCCTACAACCCGTGAACAATATTACATCGTTTGGAGCCATTCTGGCCAATGTGTCGATATGAGAATCTGTGTCATCTCCGTCAAGAGCGCCATAATCCAACCAGAGTACGTGGTCGCAGCCTAACCTGGATTCCAATATTTTATTCAGCTCTTCCTTACTTTTTCCCCCATTCCTGTTCGGTGAGCATAAGCATCTTGAAGTAGTAAGAAGTGTGCCGTTACCATCTGTCTCTATTGAACCTCCCTCTAAAATAAAATCACGCTCATTACGATATTTCTCTTTCCTAAGGAGTTGCAATTCATGAAGCCTCAGATTTACAAGGTTGTCAAAATCCGAACGGAATTTAAGACCCCATCCATTAAATCCGAAATCCAAAGCCCGTCTTCTTTCACCTCTTACAACAGATATGAATCCATAATCCCTTGTCCATGTGTCGTTATATGATATTTCTACCAAACTAAAATAGTCAGAATCACAATCCTGCAACAACTTGCCAACATATTTCCTATCATGACATAAGACCACTACATGCATCATGTTTGCAGTAAAGGCCGAAATCAGGTCTATATATTGTCTTTCTGCCTCGCGAAGAATATAATTCCAGTCTGTATCTTTATGAGGAAAGGCAACCAATATACCCTGCACGTCTTCCCATTCCGGTAATAATCGAATATCTTTCATTAAGCTTTAGAAACAACTATAAATTTCTGAAAAATCAAAGTTACAAAATAATCTCCTCCTTTGCAATCCACTTCTGAAATTTATGCATTTTGATATATTATGAAGATTCGTTAAATTTGCTAATTCAATAATCAAGAGTTCATCTACATTATGACTAACATTAGCGACAAGATGAGTCGTACGCGCGAGGAATTTCGTTTTGAAATAAAGAAATGCAGAGATTTATTTATTGCCAAAATGAACGATTATGGTACGTCATGGCGGATTATGCGTCCGGAAAGTCTCACTGATCAGATTTATATTAAAGCGAGAAGAATCCGCTCTCTTGAGGAGAAAGGAGGAGTTGGTGCTGTCACTGAGGGAATAGAACCGGAATTCATAGGGATTGTCAACTATTGCGCAATGGCTCTTATTCAACTTAAGCTTACTCCTGGTGAATCTCTAAAGCCTGAGACTGCTCTGGAACTTTATGATGAGGCTATCGAGAATTCCACAAATCTTATGTTCAATAAGAATCATGACTACGATGAAGCATGGCGGGTGATGCGCATCAGTTCTTTAACTGACATTATATTGCAGAAATTACTCCGCACCAAGGAAATTGAGGACCACAAAGGACACACTGAAGTGAGCGAGGGTGTTGATGCAAATTATATGGATATGATTAACTATGCTCTTTTTGCTCTAATTAAAATTGACGAAGCTGCAGAAAATTTTAATCTTTAAACTCTCTTACCTCCACTACACCTCTATTAAACCAGCCAGATTATATTAAACCAGCCAGATTATGCCCGAAAAATCCATTAGCAGAAAGAAACAACTCCTCACATGGTTATGCAGACTTATTGCAGGTGGAGTTTTTGTCTTCTCAGGATTTGCCAAGGGAATTGATCCATGGGGCACCTTTTATATGATGGAGGATTATCTGGCGGTCTGGGGTTGGAATATCCCAGACCCGGTTGTTTTGTTTGGAGCATTTTCCCTTATCATAATAGAATTCCTAATTGGATTCTGTGTCTTATTCGGATGTTTCAGACGTGGGACTCCTGTTTTAATGATGGCCATGATGGCTTTCATGCTACCGCTGACACTATGGATTGCAATAAAGAATCCGGTAAGTGACTGCGGATGCTTCGGAGAAGCCCTGATAATATCCAATACCGCTACTTTCTGGAAAAACGTAGCGCTTACGATAATGGCTTTGTGGCTGGTTAAATTCAACAGGTTTATCCCTTCTCTGATTAAGCCGTATTTCCAATGGATTCAACTTTTAGGTACAGTCACATTCATCTTTATTATTTCATTTGTAGGATATTCATATCAACCGTTACTGGACTTCCGTCCCTATAAATGCGGAACACTACTTTTTTCTGAAAATGATGACTCGGATAATGTGCCGGAATTTGAATTTATATATGAAAAAAATGGAAAAAGAACCTCTTTCAGCATTAACGATGAACTTCCTGATGAGGCTGACGGTTGGAAATTTATAGAGCGAAAAGAAATTTTATCTTCTAAGCAAACAGCGAATGATGACTCAGAAAAAAATATTCGGATCTGGGATGACTCCGGAGAGGTGGATATAACAGATGAATTCATGTCTTCTGAAGGGAAAAGGATGTTTCTTATGATTCCGGAGCTTAAGAAGGTTTCAACGGCTACTACCTGGCAGATAAATTCACTCAATCAATGGTGTCACAATAATGACATTGAAATGGTAGCTGTAGTATCAGGGAATCAGGAAGAGATTGACCAATGGAAGGATATATCCCTTGCTGAATATCCGATATATATGGCGGATGATACGATTATCAAAGAGGTTGTTAGAGGTAATCCGGCTCTTGTTTATACCGAGAATGGAAATATTATCTGGAAAAGCACTTTGAAGGCGCTTAATGTTGCTGATTTTCTAAACAATTATGAAGTGAAAGATGCTAAATTGTTAGGTAGAGATAATATCAGAATCCTGAAAAACTTATCTTTGATTTTTTTAGTCTTCACAGCCTGCATGATAGCAATCTCTTATTCGCCCTCCATTGCTAAAATGATGACAAACAGAGCTGTAAGCAAGTCATCACTTCATAAACAAGATTGAACTTAATCATGATGATAGGGTTCCCCCCGAAGAATGGTCATTGCCCTGTAAATTTGCTCCGTAAAAAACAGTCTGACCATTTCATGATTAAACGTCATTTTTGATAACGACACCATACCCTCAGACCGTTCATATACAGCCTCAGAAAAACCATATGGGCCTCCGACAACAAAAAAAATTCGTTTACGCCCCATCCCCATCCATTTTTCAAGCTTTTTAGAGAATGAACGCGAGGTGTATTCTTCACCATTTTCATCTAATAGAATGACATAGTCGGAAGCAGTAAGCTTGCTAAGAATCTGTTTCCCCTCCAATTCTTTCTGTTCTGCTTCCGGCAACCGACCTGCATTTTTCACATCAGGCAACTCCGTTATCTTGTATGGTACAT
>CAMWXI010000009.1 GCA_947178175.1 uncultured Porphyromonadaceae bacterium
GTGATATGAAGGGGAGCATCAAACTCGCTGTCTTTTCCGGCACAGAGAGAAATCTTGCTGCTGTGGAGATAATCGGTGGCTGCCACAAACTGCTCTGTGGGATGGGAGCGTGATAGGTCATACTCCGACATATAGGTGTAAACCACACCCTGGTCTGATAGACTCCAAGGATCTGTCACGGGATTGGGAGCAACCAGCAATCCGAAGTTCGGCCCGGAAGTGGCACTTGAATTTCCTGTAGCCTTGAACCAGGCATATCGGAAAATCCACTCTGTCTGCTCAAGCCATTCAACTGTCTCGATCATTGAAGAAATCTGAGCGGAGGGATGCACATACGAAGTGCCGTTACCCTCATCCGGCCAAAGGCAGAACTCTGTCACCCAAACATCCTTTCCATAGCGGTCATGAAAATTACCCGCAAGTGTCTTCATCACGCCTAATCCGCCATAGTTATGAATTGCCGTGTAGTCAAAGGCATCCTTACCTACAAGCTTGACAAACTCATCCATCCATGTCAACGGGTTATTGTAGGGAGCATCCGGACTATAATTAAGTGCCGGTGCAACAAGTTTAAGGTTCAGCTCCTTGGCGAGGGCCTGAAGACGTGGCCACTGCTCTGCAGCCTGCTGTGGGGTCATGTTAGCCTGTGCCTTGAAGTTAGGCTCGTTAAATCCTAAAATATACTTGGTATTGGGATGGCTCTTACAATATTCACGAATCTTATCTTCACTGAAATTGCCATTCCATGCCATAGGCACAAACTCCAGAGCATCGCAATCAATAACCTGATTCTTGTAACCGGAGCCCGGAGTGTTGCCCCAGTTATAGTACCATGTCACTCCCTTGCTCAGCACTTCAAGCTGAGAGGAAAACATGAAATTATTTTCGCTGACTCCACGCTTGTTACTCTTTGCATTCACACCCGCAACAACGCCGAGGGCCATAAATGCCAATATTATTTTCTTCTTCATCGTCATTATTTATTTACAACCTTAAAACTTACCGGAGTGCCGCTCTGTGCATCCTCTGAAATCCAGAGCTGGAAATCGCCCGGCTCCACAATTGGCTTCATATCTCTTCCCGTAAAGCTCAGTGAAGATGCCGGCAACGTAAATGTGAGAGTCTTTGTCTCTCCGGGAGCAAGGCTAACCTTCGCATAGTCCTTTAATTCCCTTACCGGACGGGTCATCGAACCCACAAGGTCGCGGATATAAAGCTGTATCACATCCTTACCTTCGCGATCTCCTGTGTTGGTGACATCACAACTGACAGTGATCTGTCCGTCCACCGGCATTTCTGTTGCAGAAAGGCGTGGTTCGGAAATCTTAAAGGTGGTGTAGCTCAAACCGTAGCCGAAGGGATAGGCCGGGGCAACTCCGGCATCCAGATAGAAGCTCTGGCATCCGGTAGAAGTCTGGCCGGCTTCGAGTTCGATATCGTCAATCCAGGTGATTGACTGTGCCGGACGACCTGTATTCTTCTGATTATAATAGATTGGGGTCTGGCCGCTGGTGACGGGGAAAGTCATCGGGAGATGGCCGGAGGGGTTAACGGCGCCAGTCAGCAGGTTCACTACTCCGGGGCCTGTCATTGTGCCACCATGGAAAAGATAAAGAACGGCATCGGCCAGTTCAGCATCCTTGCCGAGAACCAACGGACGTCCGGCCTGCACAATCATCACTATAGGCTTTCCGGCTTTCTTCAATTCCGCAAGCAGCTCACTCTGCGCTCCCGGAAGTGTAAGGTCGGTGCGGCAGTGTGCTTCTCCTGAGAGAACCGCTTCTTCACCTGCAAAGTAAAACACTATATCACTCTTACGGGCAGCTTTCAGCGCATCAGCAAATCCTGCACGTTTCTTATCGCGGCTATATGCCAGACCCGGTGAGAAAATAATCTTATCTCCGGCAACCTCTTTCAGTGAGGTCAGAGGCGTCACGCTATGACTCTTCTCAAGATCGAAGACCCATGTGCCGTTCTGATCATGCTGGGCATCAGCCATCGGACCTACCACCGCAATCTTCTTGACCTTGGACATATCCACTGGGAGAACCGCACCTTCGTTCTTCAGAAGGATAGCGCTCTCCTCCACGGCGCGGCGTGCTAATTCAAGGCTTTCAGGTGCATAGAACCTATTGGCACGACTCATGTCTACATACGGGTTGTCAAAGAGTCCGAGTCTATATTTCAACCTGAGAACATTCCCTGCCAACTCATCTATTCTCTTCTCATCGACTTTTCCTTCCTTTACCGCTTCCAGGAGATGATTGTCATAGCAGTGTCCCTCCATATCCATGTCCACACCGGCAATTGATGCCAACACCGCGGCATCCTTGCGGTCTTCAGCAAATCCGTGAGGAACAAGTTCGTTGATTGAACCCCAGTCGCTGACCACCATACCGTCGTATCCCCATTCCTTACGGAGAATATCATTCATCAGCCATTCATTCCCGGAGGGGGGCACACCGTTGATATCATTGAATGAACACATCACGGTTGCTGCTCCGGCATCGATGCCGGCCTTATATGACGGAAAATAAATGTCTCGCAATAAAGGTTCGGGAAGCCAGGTAGTGTTATAGTCTCTACCACCTTCTACTGCGCCATATCCTGCAAAATGCTTCACACATGCCGCCATTGTGTTGGGATTTGTAAGGTCTTCTCCCTGATAACCCTCCACCATTGCCGCTCCAAGGCGTGAGGTGAGAAGCGGATCTTCTCCGAATCCCTCCGCACAACGTCCCCAACGCGCATCCCGGGCAATATCAACCATTGGAGAAAAAGTCCAGCGGATGCCTGTGGACGAGGCTTCATCTGCGGCGACTGCCGCACCCCCGCGCACTATATCTTCATTCCAGCTCGCGGCCTGTCCCAACGGAATCGGGAAAATTGTGCGGAAGCCGTGGATTACGTCGCGTGCAAACACCAAGGGAATTTTCATCCTGCTGTTTTCCACAGCCTCACGTTGAAGCCGATTACATTCCTCCGGATTGAAGATGTTAAGATAACTCCCTACAAGGCCGTTTCTTACCTGGGCAAGAGTCCCCTCATCCGCTTTATAGTATGAATACTGACTCAACTGTCCTATTTTTTCCTCAAGAGTCATCTGCGACAACAAGGAGTTGACGCAACTGTCTATCTCGGCGGAAGTGCGTACTGCCGCCGTCATCTCCAGGGCCGCCGCCGATGCCAGAAATATGGCTACTGCTTTTCTCATTTTTTTACAAACTTATAGGTGGAATTGCCGCTTTTTACAATATATATACCTTTTTCAATATCTGCCTCAGAAGGATTCATACCCTTTGCAAGAGTACGGACTAACTGCCCCCCTACCGTGTATATCTGAGGAAAAACCTCGGATTCAGCTGCCAATTCATCTACAGAAGATTCAGAGTCGAGAGCATCTGTAGGAACCGCACTGAAAAGGGTGTTCCCTTCAGCGCCCTCTTTCTGATATATCTTGACATAGTTGACATACATTGATGCTTCCTGACCGTTATCTTCATTTATAGCCGTGATGCCGGCGGCGTCGTGGATGCCGGGGAAGTTACCTCCCACCGCAAGATTGAAGAGAATGAAGTTTTCCTTGTGGAAATAGTTGCCGGCAGACCATTCGTTGCCGGGATCATCGCATGTAATACCGATGGAATAGTAAGGGACCTGAACCGGATTCTTGTCTAAATCAACATACATTTTATAATTATTCTCATCCCATATCAGTGTAAAAAGATGGAACTCTCCATCCTGCAGCGAATAAGACTTGGTTGCTGACTTGGCATAGCTTGCCTGGGGCCATCCCTGTCCCCAATGGCATGCACCGTTGAAATATCTGTCTGTGGTGCCGTTCTTTATACCGTCGGAATGCCCCATTTCAAGGATATCCGTTTCTCCACATTTCGGCCATCCCACTTCCGAGTAATCGTTACCCATCATCCAGAATGCCGGCCAGAGTCCGTTGGCAGTTGCCGGCAACTTGATGGAGGCTTCAATCTTTCCATGAGTAAAAGTCACAAGATGCATTGAGTTGACTCGTCCGGAGGTGAAATGTCTATTCTTATATTCTTCACGACGAGCTGTAAGAATCAGACAACCGTTCCCCTCGCCGTCATCGCCGACGCGCACATTCTCGCTGCGATCTGTGTAATACTGCAATTCATTGTTACCGCCACCGGCGCCGTTCACTTCTATATTCCAACGGAGCTGGTTGAGCTCTTCCCCGTCGAAGAGGTCTTGCCACACGAGCTTATAACCGTCAGTTTCACCGCTCCCCGTCTGAGGTTGAGCCGCCAACGCCGGAAGAGCCAATACCATAGATGAAAGAATAAGAGTAAATTTTTGCATTGTAATTATGATGTCAGGTTTTGATTCTGAGAATTTCCTTGTTAAGAATAAGAGAGAGAGAAAAAACGGAGGGAGGTGAATAAGAAATAGAAGAGAGGTAGATGTCGGGAGAGAGATGTCGGGGAGATGGTAGTAAGGAGGGATGACATCAGTCATCCCTCCTTGTACAAGAGTTTATTTAACGATCTTCTGAGTCTTGTTGCCAGCCTTTACAACGTATACACCCTTTGCAAGGTCAGAGATACCGAGTACGGTGTTGTCTGAAGCCTTGACGAGCTTACCTGAAAGGTCATACAATTCGATACCTGAAACTGTAGAGTTTACAGTGTTTGCAGTGATGATGAGTTCCGCATCTTCTTCAACTCCTTCTACAGCTGAATCACCTGCAGTGTAGAAATAGAAAGCATCAAGTGAGAGTGAACGTCCTGATGTAGGACCACAGAGGATTGAAAGGATGTTACCTGTCCATTCGGTTGTCTGCTGATAATCGAAATCGGTACATACCTTCTTGAGATCAGCGAAAGAAATATCTACAGCCTGCCAGTCATCGTTGGGAGCAGCCGCTACTCCGGGGTATACGGTTCCATTATCAACATAACCTGAGCCGAGAGCTACCCTGGCGGGCTTGTTGAAATCGTCATTATCGTTGATGATGAGCGCTACTGCCTCAGGAGCTGTACCGAAGCTCATGTAAGAGAGGTGGAAACGAGTATTGTCATTCCAGTGTGAGAGGTTGATACCCGCTCCTTTGTTAACGTTGTATCCGGCACCTGACCATCCCACATTGGCAACTGTTACTGAAGTGTAGCCTTCAGAAGAGAGACCGCTGTAGCCTACTCCGGGATAGCTACCGTCACCTGCGATGAATGTTCCTTCCCAGATATAGAACCAACGTGTCACATCGTCAACACGATAGTCGTTTACAGTCTTCCCTGCATTCTTAAGATTCTGCATTACGTCGTCACAGGCTACGAATACGTCGAAAACCTGCTTTTCTGAAGCTACAGAAGCGTCTACATAAGGAGACTGAGCATTAAACTGTGCGTTTGCGCCAAACGCTGCGAGAGCTGCAAATGCAGCAAGGTAAATTTTCTTCATGATTTGAAAATTTTAGGTTGAAATTGAAGTTATTTTTTCAACTTTTCAGGTCCTTGCGAACCTGAAAAGTTAAGATTGTCGGTTATTATCCGTATTCCCGATTAATATCCGGGATTCTGCTCCATCGGATTGAGTGAGAGTTCTTCTGCCGGAATCGGGAAGAGTTCATGCTTACCCTTGATGAAGGCTGCCATTTCAGCACGTGCCTCTTCGCTCTCATTCTTTCCGTAAGAACCGTTATCACGGTCCATAACATCGTATGCTATTCCCCATCTCACGAGGTCAAACCAGCGATGACCCTCCATCGCGAGCTCCACACGACGTTCGTGGCGTATTGCATCTCTGAGAGATTCCACATTGTCGGTGTAATTGCGATAGTTGGGGAAAGTCGGGAGTGCGCCTCCTTCTGAGATTGAGCGGGCACGGCTTCTCACTTCCTCGAGAGCCCATTTCGCTCCGTTGATATCTTTTCCACTCTCAAGTGCCGCCTCTGCATAAAGGAGCAACACGTCTGATGCGCGCATAAGCTTATAGTTCAGCGGGCCACGGGTGGCATGGTCAAGAGCCGGGAATGTGAAACCTTCAGACATTGAGGTCTTGAGATTGAAATAGGGAGAACCTAAATATGTCACCTCCACATTCACGAGGTCACTCTCGTCAACCTGACCTATCGTAAGATCGCGGCGTGCATCTCCCGCCTCATATTCTGCATAGAGATTATTTGTAGGATGGTCGAATCCCCAGCCGGAATTTGCACCCCATGACGCTGCGCGGGGACGGGTCAGGATAGCCTGGAATGTTCCGCGGGTGAATCCGAAGCCCTGACCATAGTCGGAAGTGGGTTCCGCCGTGTACTGAACTTCAAATACGCTCTCCTGACCATTCTCGCCGGCAAGAGTGAAGTTGGAAGCATAATCTCCCTGAAGCTGATATTTACCGCTCTTATACTGGTCGTCCACAAACTTCTTCCCCCAGATATAAGCGTTCTCATAATCATGATTGTAGAGATAAGCTTTGCAGAGCATACCCTGGGCCGCTCCTTTTGTTGCACGTCCAAGGTCTTCATCGTCATAGGCCGCCTTCTCCCAGAGAAGTTCTTCAGCTATCTTAAAGTCTTCGATTATCTTGGCATAGACAGCTTCGGCTGTAGCGCGGGGCTGCTGCCATTTGTCTGAGCTGTCTACGATGAAATCCACAATGGGAACTCCGCCAAACACCTTCACAAGCTGGAAGTAATAGAGTCCGCGAAGGAAGTGTGCCTCTCCAAGAAGACAATCCTTACGCGACTGGCTCAATGTCTCGTCCACTTCATATTTCGGAATCTCCTGCAACGCGAGGTTACAACGGATAATTCCCAGATATTTCGCACGATAATAGTCCAGAAGTAAGGTATTGCTGGCTGTTGTCTTAAAGTTCTCCATGTCATAGACCACGCCCATATCCTTTATATTCTGGCCACCCTTCAGCGCATCGTCAGAAACTACATCACCAATGAAAAACTCTGAGAAATAAGTGGAATTATATTCATATTCCAATGGCTGATAACATCCGTTGATAACCTGCACACAGGTCTCTCCGGTGGTGAAATAGTCGGGCAACTTGGTCGATGCCGGGCTCTCTTCCTTCAGCCAGTCGTTACAGGAGGTTGCCCCTCCAAGCGTGAGGAGGGCAACTCCGGCTATCATCAGTCTGTTCTTTATATTGTTCATGATTGATTTTCTTCTTTTTAATTTTCCAGCCTGTGGATTAATATGTGATGTTCACACCAAACAGATATGTGCGGCACTGAGGGAAGTTTCCATAATCAACACCGCCGTTGACCTCGGGGTCAAAACCTTTATACTTGGTGGCGGTGAAGAGATTGGAAATCTGCACATAGAATCGGCAGTTGCTCAATCCGCTTCTTCCCAGCACACTCTCCGGAAGAGTGTAACCTACCTGGAGATTCTTCAGTCGGAAATAGTCTCCCTTCTCAAGGAAGCGTGATGACACTTCATAGTTGACTGAATTACGGGGGTTGGGAATTGAACCTGAGGTGTTGTCTACAGTCCAGGCGTTTATCATGTCGGTGGAAAGCACTGATTCCTGTCCGTTGCTCTCGAGACGATGGCGCATCTGGTTATAAATCTTGTTGCCTGCTACTCCCTGGAAGAAGAGCTGTATGTCAAAATCCTTCAGATAAGCTGAAAGATTGATACCATAGTTAATCTTGGGAATCGAACTGCCGAGGAATACGCGGTCCGAGCGGTCAATGACTCCGTCGCCGTTGGTGTCGGTGTAGCGTGCATCACCTGCCTTATAGGGTGAGGTGGCAGCTGTGTAACCGCTGAGCTGGTCAAGCACTTCCTGGTCTGTCTGATAAACGCCCTCATACTGAAGGCCCCAGTAGTAATACAAGGGGAAGCCCTGGTTTACTACCTGCACCTGATCATAGTTGGTATAAATCGGAGCTCCACCGTTAAGAGCCGTCAGCTTATTGTCGATGAATGATACGTTACCACCTACCGAGTAGCTGAACCAGGGATTTATAGTGTTGCGGTGTTCAAGCGTGATTTCAATACCTTTGTTGCGTACCTTACCGACATTTGACATACCGGCATAACGGTTACCTACATGGGCCGGTGCATTTACCGACATGAGCATATCGTTGGTGTCGCGGATAAATCCGTCGATTGAACCGGTCAGTCTGTTGTTGAAGAATCCGAAGTCTACACCCAGACTCCACTGCTCTGTATTCTCCCAGTGGCCTCCGTTGTTAATCCAGGTCAGCACTGCAGCTCCTCCCTGAAGAGCCTGAGAGACACCGAAGGGATAGTCTACGAATGTCGGGCCGTTGTTGAACATATTGAGCACGAAGGCATCGTTACCGATGTTGTCGTTACCAACCTTACCCCATCCGAAACGGAGTTTAAGATCGTTGAGCGGTGTGAAGTCGTTGAGGAATTTCTCCTTGCTCATTCTCCATGCCAATGCGAATGAAGGGAAGTAGCCCCATGCATGTTCGGGGAATTTTGAAGATCCGTCCGCACGGAAGTTGACAGTTGCCATGTAACGTCCGTCGAAGTTATAGTTCACACGTCCCAGCCATGAGAAACGGCGGTTTCGGCCTACACCATCGGAAGGAAGACCGTAGTCATCCGTAACCTGTGAGAGATACCAGTTCTTCTCGTCAGGATTGAGGATGCTCGAACCGCTGTTGCCTATGCTATAGTATGTGTATTGTTCAACCGTCTGACCTACCATTGCTGAGAAGTCATGTTTTCCGATTGTACGTGCATAGGTCAGGATGTTGTCAACATTATAATAGAAATGACGTGCCATTGACGAGCTGAGGAAGTTCTTGTCGCGCTTGTCGTAGGCTGAAATCGCATACTGCTCGGAGAAGCTCTTGTCTGTCGTGATTCGATAGTCAAAGTTGAACGCGGAGCGGAATGTCAGATACTTAACAGGAGTGAGTTCAAGGTAAGCATTACCTACGAAGCGTTCGTTACGCACTTTAGGATTGCTATATTCCACCATACTCAGAGGGTTGGTGACATTCTTGAAGTTTGATGCCGCTGAAATCTGGCCTCCGAGGTCTTTTCCGTTACGGTTGACAGTGCCGGCGGGATAACGTGCCGGATCCCAGGGAGCCATGGCGAAGGCTGCCGAAAGGATATTGGCACCGGCACTCGCTGAGTTGTCACCGCTTTCGTAAGCATTCTTAGCAATTGAAGACATGAAAGAGATGTTCTCTCCTATCTTCAACCACGGGAATATCTGATAACTGGTGTTCAGACGCGCCGTGAAGCGGCTATAGTCTGAACCGATGATAATACCTTGCTGTCCGAACCATGATGCGGAAGCACTGTAGGTGAAACGATCGCCGCCACCGTCAAGACTGAGATGATAGTTCTGAATCAATCCGTTGCGGAACACCTCATCCTGCCAGTCTGTATTGGTTGACGCATAGTCGAAGCCTGTCGGATTAGTAGTCTCATTATATACGGTAGGGAAGAAATCATTGCGGATTGAACCGAAAATATTCATCCATCCGTTGAGGCCCTGCTCCGCATAAATCTTCTTTGAGGCTGCATTTCCATTGATTCCGATGAATGTGTCGGCGAAATCCTTCGCGTTCATCACATCTATCTTCTTCCAACGCTGCTGCATGCCGACGTAAGCATCAAACGTGATATGTCCGTTGGAATTCTTCTTCCCGGATTTTGTCGTTACTATAATCACACCGTTGGCTCCGCGTGAACCATAGATAGCTGTTGCGGATGCATCTTTAAGGATTTCAGTGTGTTCGATGTCATTGGGTGAAAGGAAAGTTATATCATCCGTGATAACGCCGTCCACCACATATATAGGGGAAGCACCGTTGATTGTTCCTACACCGCGGATACGGACTTCCGCACTCGCTCCCGGACGCCCTGACAGCGAATTGACTGTCACACCCGCTGCCTGACCCTGCAATGCATTCGCAAGCGAAGCGGCAGGAGTCTTGTTCAGTTTGTCTGCAGCTACTGTGGATACGGAACCTGTGAGGTCGCTTTTCTTGACTGTGCCATAACCGATGGCCACTACTTCCTGAAGCATCTCTGAGGAAGGCTTCATCACTACATCCATTTTCCCTGCGGCTGTCACCTTCTTCTCTACGGGTGAGTAACCAACATAGGAAAACATCAGCGTCTGGCCCGGCTTAACTTCTATACTGTAATTTCCATCAAGATCGGTTGCCACACCATTGGTGCGGTTCTCCTTCACCTGAACAGTGGCACCGATCATCGGCTCACCATCTTCTTCGGAAGTTACCGTGCCTGTCACTTTCAATTGTGCCCACATGCATGTGGTCATCATTGAAAGAACCAACAGTAATAAAAATTTCTTCATAAAGGTTAGCTTAATTCTATGTTGTTTTGTTGTTTCCTTGTTGTCTGCGTAAACATCTCCGGTGTCTATGGCAGTTGACTTTGACTCATCATGATTAAATGTCCCGCTCGGAGGGGTGGATGGATAGAGGGGCAGCTTTTTATCCTGCCGGTGTCAGTCTGTTGGCGCCAACAGACTGGTGTAGAAATTAAAATTTGTTCACATTTCGGTCAGCTTCTGATTCGCACTGCGGACTCGATTAATCATTTCGATTCTAAGCAACTGCTCAAATTCGACGCCACAAAATTACTGTTCCTTTATATATCCTGCAACTAAAACACTCTAAAAAAACTCAACATATATTAATTTTTACCCCTACAACCACTCTACAACTCTTTTTTATTCCCTTGATTTATTAACATTTATTAAAAATGTGTTTTATAACATATTTTTCTCACTTGCTATATCTATTGTTTTTTTCAACTTTGCATATCATTTATCCAATCACCCCCTCCTCTCTTATCTTTTTATTACCTGTTCACATTCTTCCGGATATGAATTCTTACATAAGAAGTCGCTTGACATATATTTATATTTTACTTCTCTTTTCTCTCTTCTCTCTCTCGTCAGAACTATCTGCCCAAGGGTTTGCCCCGGTCAGGAATTTCTCTCCGGCAGCATACAATTCCGGAACTCAGAACTGGGATATGGCACAGGACTCTTTCGGACGTATATATATTGCCAACCGCGATGGTCTGCTACGCTTCAACGGAGCGAAATGGAGCCGCGTCCGACTTCCCAACTATACCTCAGTGCGCTCCCTCTATATTGATGAGAAAAATAATCGAGTCTATGTCGGTGGCTCCGGAGAATTCGGCTTCTTTGACCTCTCCCTGTCCAAATCATCCTATACCTCCCTCGTCCCGACCCTCACGGAAGCCGACCGGAACTTCAGCGAGATTTGGAACATTTTTACCGACAATAACGGAAATATATGGTTTCAGGGAGATTTTAACATCTATCGCTATGACGGACGCCACACCCTGGTTATGCCTGCCGGAGGAAAGGTGACGGCCTCGGCGGTCTCATCCGACCTGTCAACACCCTTCTTTGCCCTTGAATCAGGCGACATCTTCAAAATCACAGGCTCAAAGGTCTCACCCCTGCTCCCTTCCCAGCCTCTTCATGGAATTAAAATCGTCTCCCTCCTCGTTCCGCAAAACAATTCTGACCCTTTCCTGATTGCCACAGCATTCAACGGCCTTTACATCCTTGAGGGGAACTCTTTCGTCCCTTTCCTGTCTCCTATCAATGATTTCCTGAAGGAGAACCAGCTGTTCTGCGCCGCCCACAATGAGGATGACTATGCCTTCGGAACCGTTAACTGCGGTGCGGTCCTGACAAATTTTCTTTCCGGGAAATCATCTTTCATCAACCGTCGCACCGGCCTGCAGAACAATACAGTCCTTAACCTCGGTTTTGACTTTAACAATTCCCTCTGGCTATGCCTTGACAATGGTGTGTCCATAGCTCTCACCGATTTCCCCGTGGGGAATCTTCTCGGTTCGGACAATGAGTCCGGTGCCGGATATGCATCCATGTTGCTCGACAACAATATTCTCCTGGGAACCAACCAGGCCCTTTTCTCTATCCCTAACCCTACTTTCAACACTCCTCTCCCTCCATCACCCGTCAAAATAATGAATGGTCAGATATGGACCCTTGACACCATCGGCTCAACTCTATTCATAGGTGCCGACACCGGGCTTTTCACTTCTCCCAAAAATTCCACGGTCATAGCCCGCAAAATCGAGGGAATCCCCGGAACATGGCAGGTCAAACCCCTGAAGGCTCATCCGGGATATGCCTTGGCTTCAACATACGACCATTTCCATCTCCTCAAATACGAAAACGGGATTTGGATCAATCTCGGGAAAGTCGGTGGATATTCCGATGCCGGCGGTAAATTCGTGGAAGATAAAAACGGTAATATCTGGATTGCACATTGGCTCAAAGGGATCTTTAAACTTAAGCTGAATGTGGAAGCCCGCAAATTCACATACTGCACACTTATCAATTCGGCCAAAGGACTTCCCTCCGACCGCAATAATTCCGTCACCCTTGTAAATGACCGGATCGTCATTATCGGTGATGGAGGCCTATATCGTATAGGGACCGACGGTCGTGCCGTAAGGGATAATGAGCTGTCTTCGGTCATTCCTCTCTTCTCTTCGTCACACCTCTATCCCCTCCCCAACGGCTCGCTCTTCGCAATTTCTCCACGCCTGGCATGGATGGCAGGCAGAACCGGCGACGGCAATTTCTCTCTTGATTCCATATCCTTTAAAAGCGTCGCAAAAAAGATTATTCCCGGGTTTGAACATGTCGGGATTGTCGGTAAGAATCTCGTTGTCTCCAACGAAGACGGTTTTCTTCTCCTGAATCCCGAAAAAAAAATCAATAATTCCTGGAAATCAAAAGTCATGGTTGATGCCATCTATGCCAATCAGGACTCTCTTATATATCGTGCGGAAATTCCTGATGGGAAAGAGAAACAAAATCTTTCCATCCCTTTCTTCCTTAACTCTATACGTTTTGAATTTGCTCTACCGGAATTCCGCGATGAAAACGGTGCGCTCTACAGCTGCAAGCTTGAAAACTACGATGATGACTGGTCTTCCTTCTCCGATGCTGCTTCCCGCGAATATACGCGCCTGCACGAGGGGGATTATACCCTTCAGCTGAAAGCTCTGAACCCCGTGACTGGAGAAATATCCTACGCTTCATTCCCTTTCTCCATCCTCCCTCCATGGTATCGCTCTGTATGGGCGAAGTTGGTTTATCTCATCCTCTCCATTCTCTTCATCATCTTCGCCTATCGTCTTATAAAGGTTGCTTCTCTGAAGGCCGCCAGAAAGATTGAAATCCGCAAGGAGGAAGAGATCCACCGCATGAAGGAGGCCGCCGACAAGGAAGCTCTACGGAAGGATTATGAAATTGCCGCGCTTAAGAGTGATCAGCTGGAGCATGATATAAAACACAAAAGCTCCGAACTCAGCAACATCACTATGAATGTGATTCGCAAAAACGAAATCCTGACTGACATTTCCACTCGCCTCTCTCGGTTGCTACAGGCCGCTAAAAACCGCGGTGAGTCCACCACCGGCATCCTTGACAAGGATATCAACAAGATTCAGAGCATAATCCGTGAGAACATCAGTCATGACGATGACTGGAAGAATTTCAACCAGAATTTCGATATTGTATATGAAAACTATACAAAGCGCCTCAACGAACTGCATCCCGATCTCACCAAAACCGAACTACGCATCTGCTGTTATATCAAGATGGGACTTTCAAGCAAGGAGATAGCTCCTCTTTTCAATGTGACACCACGCTCTGTGGAGATGGGACGCTACCGGATGCGAAAAAAAATGAACCTCAGCCGGGATATAAACCTTACCTCATACCTCCAATCATTATAAGCTCCGGCCGCAGGTGAGAAACAAGGAATGTCTGTTAAACAATTGGCCCGCTATGCGGGCCAATATCATATTATGTTATCGAAATATTTCGGGATAAGATGTGATTTCCCCGAATCCTGTTGGCGGATGTCTATTTAACCACAATCTTTTTACTCTGTCCTTTTGAGTCTCTCAGGATATAAACCCCTTGAGGCAAGCCGTGATATTCTGCTCCGCTCAACTTACCTATACAGACTCCGTCCGTAGTGTAAACATCACAATCAGCAGATATTCCCTCGATGGTATCCACTCCGGAATTTGAATACTCAACCCTAATCTCCGTTTTTCCCTCAATATCAATGATGTAAGAGACCCATCCGTTGATTATTGTCTGTGCAATTTCCTTGTCATTTACAAATACCTCACTTCTCCAGTCTCCACCCTCTTTATCAGCCGCAAGAATCCACCTGGAATTCGCGGGGAAATAGCATACCGTATTTCTTTTCTCCAGATTTAAACCGGGCAGAAACTCATAGGATCCATAATGTGTGTCATCAATATCATATAATGGCAAAAACTCATATATGCCATCCGTCTCAAAGGTGGTATAATATTTATCTTCAAATAATAATGAATATTCCGGATTAAGTGCTACATCCTCATCAAAACAAAATAGAGCAACACCAACTTTCTTCCAATCATCTTCATTCTCGAATGAATCTTTTGAAAATGAAGGTATCACGTCATAAACGAATTCAATTATCCGGAAAGCCGAGCTGAAAGCATGCCTACCAATCTCTTTGGTTGACTTGTCAAGTCTCAGATATCTCAAATTGCTGCATCCATCAAAAAAACCGTCTTCTATACGCGACCATCCGTTCTCGACAGGTGATTTTTCAAAATATACGAGTTCCTTACAATCCTTGAATGTGTCTTTCCCTGTCTCAAGAATACAATCCATAAACACATACTTAATCCCGGAGCTTTGAAAAACCGCATCTCCCAGTCTCCACTCGTCGGCACTGACGTAAAGGTCGTTAATCCCCGAATTGGCGAAGGCTCTGTCTTTTATTGTAAAATTTTTGCATGATGACCCTAAGTTAAAAGCAAATGAATCTCCCGCACCGTAGAATGTCTCCTCTCCGATTTCGAGCTCCTTACTATCAATTCTGACGGATTTCAGATTCTTGCAATTTTTAAAGGCTCTGTCTCCTATTGATGTGATGGTTTTCGGTAATATAATAACCTGCAACGTTTCATCATTAATAAACGCCTCCTCTTTTATTCCTGTCAGTGTATAACTCTCCCCGTCTGATTGTATTATTGCCGGGGGCTCAACCTGATTTTTAACCGATACGTTATCGGCAAACCCTATGAGAGTAGCAACCTTTTCGGCTCCGTCAGTCAAATCATATTTCAGATTATCAATCTCCACCACATGCGCTATTGATGGCATGGCCATCAGCACTACAAATGTAAAAATCGTCGTAAATCTTTTCATATCTTCTGAATTAAGTTGGTTAATATTTATTATTATTTCACAAACCTAATAATTATTTTTCATTTTTCAAAATAAAATGCAAAAAAAACATTTCGTTTTTTTATTATTATAATTTTTGGTTGTTTTATTCAATCAGAACTTAATTACAAATACATTTATTGACAAAATAAGAGTTGCGACAGACGCAGTGTCTGCCGCAACTCTTTTTCTGTTATATGGGGAAATTTATCTTTAGCTGAAACGACGGTTACCCTGGAGTGCCGGTCCGGCTGCCTCTTTCTGCTTGCCGGCGGAACGCTTCAGAATATTGTAGGCTATCGGTGCAGCACAATAGAGCGAACAGAAAGTACCTACAATCACACCAAAGATCATTGCAAATGTAAACGAACGGATTGTGTCGCCTCCGAGGAAGAAGATGCAGAGAAGCACCAACAATGTGGAGAACGAGGTCATGATGGTTCGTGTAAGTGTAGTGTTGAGCGACTTATTGAAGGTCAGATATCTATCTTCCTTCGGATAAATCTTCATCATCTCACGCACACGGTCGAATACCACTACGGTGTCATTAATCTGATAACCGATAATTGTCAACACAGCCGCAATAAATGACTGGTCAATCTCCATGGAGAACGGTAGGAAGCCCCAGCAGATTGAATAGAATCCGATAATCAGGAAGGCTGTCAGTGCCACCGCACAAACCGCACCAACGGAGAAGGCGATATTGCGGAAACGTAAAAGAATATAGAGGAACATGCAGACAACCGCGATTCCGACTGCCCAATAGGCATCACGACGCATATCGTCGGCAACACTCGGTCCTACCTTCTGGATTGAGATGATACCATGACTTTCGTCGGCCACGGCAAAGCGGCTCTTATCCATAACCTTTCCATTGACTGTAAGTTCATCTTTCAGTCCTTTATAAAGAAGGTCGGTGATTTCATTCTCGATATTCTCGTTTTCCTGATCAATCTTATAGTTGGTTGAAATACGAGCCTTGGTGAGGTCATCAATTGAGATAACTCCTACACTGACTGTCTTGTCATTTGCTTCTGTCTGAAGAAGTGTAGCCAATTTCTGCTGTATCTCTGTGGGATTTACATCCTTTTCAAACTGCACCACATAATTTCGACCTCCGGAGAAATCAATACCTTGATTCATGCCGCGGATAGCAAGTGAAGCTATAGAGATGACGATGAGTGTCACCCATACTGCAGCTGCTCCCTTTGACTGCTTCAGGAAGTTGATTTTAGTATTGGCGAAGAGATTGCGGCTGATGCCGGTGGAGAAGGTCATGCCGGCATTGCGGCCATTCTTTGTAAGAAGGTCGAATGCAATTCTTGTCAGGAACACTGCTGTGAAGAATGAGCAGACAAGACCTATGATGAGTGTAGTGGCAAAACCCTTGATAGGACCTGAACCGAATAACAACAGAATCACACCGGTGATTACTGAAGTAAGGTTTGAGTCGAAGATTGCCGAGAAGGCGTTGCTGTAACCCTCGGAGATAGCCTGACGAAGCTTCTTTCCACTCTTAAGCTCTTCCTTGGTACGCTCGAAGATAAGAACGTTGGCATCCACTGCCATACCCAATGCAAGCACGATACCCGCAATACCTGACAATGTCAGCACAGCCTGGAGAGATGCAAGAATACCGAGTGTGAAGTAGAGGTTGAGCATCAATCCGATGTTGGCAACCAATCCGGGAATCAGTCCATAGATAATTATCATGAAAATCATCAGGAGAACCAAGGCTACGATGAAGGAGATGAATCCCTGCTGGATTGCCTCTGCTCCCAATGAGGGGCCGATAACGTTGGTTGAAATCACATCTACCTTGGCACTCATCTTTCCTGACTTCAACACATTGGCAAGGTCATTGGCCTCGGCATCCGTGAAGTTACCTGTGATTTCTGAGTTTCCGCCGGTGATTTCAGCGTTTACGTTAGGATATGAATAAACGGCATTGTCAAGCACAATTGCTATCGGGCGTCCGATGTTGTTACGTGTAAGAGTGGCCCATTCGCGTGCTCCACGGTCGGACATTGTCATGTTGACTGTGTTGCCCTTGAAGTTGTCTTTATCTGTAGATGCACCTGTGACCGCATCTCCCTCAAGCGCCGCATCTCCCTTGAGGGCTACAAGCTGCCAGTAAGGAGTGGTGACGGGGGTGTCTTTGTCGCGCATCTTGGGATTACCATTCTCATCAAGAACAGGATATTCCGTAGCCTTCACCTCCCACACTGCGCTGAAATCGCTGGGAAGCATCTGATGGGCAAGGTCAGAATTCAATATTGAGTCTACCATTGCACGGTTGGCGGGTGTCACCACACCGATAACGGGGCTTTCAGCTCCTAAACCGCCGCCGAGGAGCGCCATGAGGTTGGCATGACCTACTGTGTCGGCTGCAGCATAAGCAGCTGAGAATGACTGAAGGTCGGAAGCTATCTCCTTATTCTTATAGACTTCAAAGAACTCAAGGTTGGCCGAAGATTTGAGAAGATCGGTCACACGTTCCGGCTCTTTCACACCGGGGAGTTCAAGAAGAATCTGGCCATTCTTATCCTGAAGCTTCTGAATGTTGGGTGAAACAACACCAAACTGGTCAATACGCGTGCGGAAGATATTGAAGGCAGCATCAACCTGAGAGTTGACCTGCTGTTCCAAAGCCGCTGTCACTTCTGCATTTGAGGAGTTGGACTTAAGCTTTCCAAGGAACTCTCCTTCTCTTGTGAAGAGGCCGGCCATGGTGCCGGGCTGCATGTAGGAAGCGAATTTTGATATAAAGTTCTTGTCTGAACCTTTCACTTTTGAGTCTTCAACCTTCTTGATGGCAGCGTTGATCTGAGCAAGCTGTTTCTCTCCGGATGCATACTGTCGCAAGATGTCGGGGACGGATATCTCCAACACTACGTTCATACCTCCCTTGAGGTCGAGACCCAGACCCATCTCCATCTTGCGGGCCTGATTGAATGTGTAAAGACCCAACCATACTTTCTCCTTGTCAATTGAGTCATTGAATTGCTTCAGACTTTGCTTATAGACGTCATTGGTGGCGTCATCTGTTCCCGATATGCGCTGTGCATACTCCCTTGCCTGCTTCTCGTAGTGAGAAGTGATGAACGAAAAGGAAATATAAAAGCCGCAAATCAGAATCAACAGTACAGCAATAGTGCTGATAAAACCTTTGTTCTGCATTTTCTGGTTTTTTTATTATTGTTGTTGTTAATTTTTATACGTATGTTTCAGCTTGCAAATATAGTGCATTTTTTCCAAGCCACGAAATCAATATTTATCTTTTTGACCTTATTTCCGCAATTTTACCTTTTTAATCCCCCTTTTCTTATACTTTTCTTCCTCTATGCTCCACGGCGATTCCTTGTTTTAAACGATTTTTTGTAACTTTGAAACTCAGTCTTCTCTCCTTTGCTATTATTCCCCGGAATTTCCATCCTTTCAGAAATGAGGACCTGACCTGTTCTTTATCTTTATGAACCGATATAATACGCCATATCTGATTCTTGCTTTCTTCATCTTTCTTGCTTCCGCCTGTGCTTCCATTGGAAATCCTTCAGGTGGACCGCGCGATGAAGACCCTCCTTCTTTCGTACGCTCCAATCCCTCTCCCGGGACTGTGAATTTCAAAGGCGACAGAGTAGATATTTATTTCGACGAACTGGTGAACGTCAAAGATGCCTTCTCTAAAGTCATCGTTTCTCCCCCATCTTCGCAGACTCCTCGTGTATCCTCTCTCGGGAAACGGGTCTCCGTGCAGTTTGCAGACACTCTCCTGCCCAACACAACTTATACCATTGATTTTGCCGACGCCATAGAAGACAATAACGAACAGAACAAACTCGAAAATTTCAATTTCTCTTTCTCTACCGGCCCGACAATTGACTCTCTCAGAATCTCAGGCATGGTACTCGGTGCCAATGACCTTGAACCCCTCCGGGGTAAGCTCGTGGGAGTCCACTCCAATCTTAACGATTCCTCTTTTCTTAAAACTCCCTTCCTCAGAATGGCCCGAACAGATGACGTCGGCAGATTCTCAATCGCCGGACTGGCACCCGGGCATTATCGTGTGTTTGCCCTGAATGACAACGACAATGACCTAAAATATTCCTCCCCCGAGGAAGAAATAGGTTTCTACGACTTCGTTGTCTCCCCCTCCGTCTCTTCCACCATAGCCTATGACTCCATCTTCAATTCCAAAACAGGACAGGCAGACACCGTCGTGTCACGCATTCGCCCAGTCTTTTTGCCCAATGATATCCTTATCCGCTCTTTCACCTCGGCCTTCCGTCAGCAATACCTGAAGAATTATGAGCGCATTGACACCACACGTCTATCCTTCCAGTTTAATTCCATATCCCTGACTCCTCCCGAATTCAGCGTTGTCGGAGCCCCGAAACTCAAGGACTGGTATGTCCGTGAATCCTCACAAAGCAATGATTCAATAACTCTCTGGATTAAAAACCGGAGTCTTATATCTGCCGACACCCTACGTATCGCTGTCAGATATATGCGCAACGACTCCCTGAAAAATCTTTCTCCCTTCACTGACACTCTGAGAATGGTATTCGATCGCAAACTCCATGAACGCGTTGCGGCACAAACACTCAAGGACCTGATGAAACAGGCCAAGGCAAACCGCAGGGATTCTGCCCGGCTGAATACCCCACCCTCTCTCTCAATAAATTTCACCTCATCCACTATTCCGGATATAGAGTCTGACGTGACCTTCACAACTGAAACACCCCTCCTCTCTCTCAATAAGGAAGGTGTGCATCTGGAGATGATGAAGGATTCCGTATGGATTCCTATCGCTATCGACTCTATACGGATGCCTGACCCTCTCAAGCCTCGCAATTTCAGCATTTCCCACCCATGGAAATACAATACCGAATATAAGGTGCGCATCGATTCTCTGGCTGCCACAGGGATCTACGGGCTTCAGAACGCACCTTCTGTCTTCGCTTTCAAGACGGGGGCGCAGGCTGACTACAGCTCCATAAAATTCAGGATCTCCGGAATTCCCGATTCAATCCCTGCCTTTGTGCAGCTTCTAAACAATGACTCTCCGGTCAAAGCCATGATGGTGAAAAACAACTCTGTCATATTCCGCCATCTCAAGCCGGGGAAATATTATGCTCGCATAGTCATTGACTTTAACGGCAATGGTGTCTATGACCCGGGGGATTATGAAAAAGGTACACAACCCGACCTTACTTTCTATTATCCCAAAAGCATTACCCTGAAGAAGAACTGGGACAAAGAGGAAACGTGGAACATCTTCGCCACCCCCGTCGACAAGCAGAAACCCAACGCAATCCGCAAGAATCTCCCGAAAAACGCAAAAACCGAAGCGTCGGAGGAGGAAGAAGAGGATTAAGCGGGGAAAGAAAAAGAATAAGCCGGCGCAAAGCGTCGGCTTATCTTATATCGGGATGTCCCCTCTCGGGTGGGAACACCGGGTTCCGGACTTAGAGCTTGCTCTTGGCTGCAATGAAATGACGATTCATGCGTCCGATGTTATAGAGCTTGATATTCTTCGGGCACTCCGCGGAGCAAGCTCCGGTATTGGTGCAGTTACCGAATCCAAGTTCGTCCATCTTGTCTACCATTGCGCGAACGCGACGATCTTTCTCCACCTCACCCTGCGGAAGGAGTGCGAGCTGGCTGATTTTAGCGCTGACAAACAGCATTGCCGATCCATTCTTGCAGGCTGCCACGCATGCGCCGCAACCGATGCAGCTTGCGGAGTCCATTGCCTCGTCTGCGTTAACCTTTGAGATAGGAAGGTTGTTTGCATCCTGGGCACCGCCACAGTTGAATGATACATAACCACCGGCCTGCTGAATCTTGTCAAAGGCATTACGGTCTACCATCAAGTCCTTAATCACGGGGAACGCAGCTGAACGCCAGGGCTCTACGGTGATTGTGCTGTTGTTGGCGAAACGACGCATATAGAGCTGACAGGTAGTAGCCCCGGTTGCCGGGCCGTGGGGATGACCATTGATATAGAGTGAGCACATACCGCAGATACCTTCGCGGCAGTCATGGTCGAATACGATAGGCTCCTGTCCTTCATCTATAAGACGCTCATTGAGAATATCGAGAGTCTCAAGGAAGGAGGTGTCGGGTGTAGTCTCTACGTCAGTATAAGTCACAAACTCACCCTTGGCTCTCGGTCCGGCCTGGCGCCAAACCTTGAGATTGACTTTCATTATATTATCTTCCATTTGAATTTTCTGTTTCCGGTCGTAACTTACGGCTCACCGCCGACTGTCTCTGACCTTATAGTTTATGACTTATAGTTACGTGTCTGAACCTTGATTGCTTCGTAATGGAGCGGCTCTATAATCTGCTCGGGCGCCTTGTCGTCTGACCCTGCATAATCCCAGCAGCTTACATAGAAGCAGTTCTCGTCATCGCGTTTTGCTTCTCCCTCTTCTGTCTGATACTCCTCACGGAAGTGACCGCCGCAGCTTTCGTTACGGCTCAATGCGTCGTAAGCCACGAGTTCTCCCATTGTGATGAAGTCGTTGAGACGGAAGGCCTTGTCAAGCTCTATGTTCATACCCTCCTGTGTGCCGGGGATGAAGAGGTTGGTATCGAATTCCTTGCGGAGATCCTTAAGCTTGGACAACGCGGTCTCAAGTCCTTCTTTGGTACGACCCATTCCTACATATTCCCACATGATATGACCCAGCTCTTTGTGAATAGAGTCAACAGAACGTTTCCCCTTGATGTTCATAAGGCGGGTTTCAGCTTCTTTACATGCTTTTTCTGCCTTGTCAAATTCGGGAAGGTCGGTGCGGAAATGAGGTATGGAAATCTGGTCGCTCAGATAGTTCTGCATTGTGTAGGGAAGCACGAAGTATCCGTCGGCAAGTCCCTGCATCAGCGCTGACGCACCAAGACGGTTGGCACCGTGGTCGGAGAAGTTACATTCACCGATGGCAAACAGACCCTTGATTGATGTCTGAAGTTCATAGTCTACCCAGATACCACCCATGGTGTAATGGATTGCGGGGAAGATCATCATCGGATTGTAATATTTCTCTCCATCGACTTCGTTGGCAAGTTCACCGGGATTTACGTCGGTGATCTCCTCATACATATCAAAAAGATTGCCGTAGCGCTGACGTACCACATCAATGCCGAGACGGTTGATTGCTTCTGAGAAGTCGAGGAATACGGCAAGACCGGTGTTGTTTACACCATAACCCTTGTCGCAACGCTCTTTAGCAGCGCGGGATGCAACGTCACGGGGCACGAGGTTACCGAATGCCGGATAACGACGCTCCAGGTAGTAGTCGCGCTGATCCTCGGGGATATCGCTACCCTTGATTTCGCCGCGCTGGAGTTTCTTTGCGTCCTCGATATTTTTCGGCACCCAGATACGTCCGTCGTTACGCAGTGACTCTGACATAAGTGTCAGTTTTGACTGCTTGTCACCGTGTACAGGGATACAAGTGGGGTGAATCTGCACGTAGGCGGGGTTTGCGAAGTAGGCACCCTTGCGATAGCAGGCCATAGCCGCGGAGCAGTTACATCCCATTGCGTTGGTTGAAAGGAAGTAGGCGTTGCCATAGCCACCGGTGGCGATTACAACTGCATGAGCTGCGAAACGCTCGAACTCACCGGTCACAAGATTCTTGGCGATGATGCCGCGGGCGCGTTCCACACCGTCTTTATCCTTGATAAGCACTACATCGTGCATCTCGTAGCGGTTGTAGCTCTTCACCTTGCCAAGCTGAATCTGACGGTTGAGTGAAGAGTAAGCACCGAGAAGGAGCTGCTGGCCGGTCTGTCCTTTTGCATAGAATGTACGGCTCACCTGCGCTCCACCGAATGAACGGTTGGCGAGCAAACCACCATATTCGCGTGCGAAAGGCACACCTTGTGCCACACACTGGTCAATAATATTGTTTGACACTTCAGCCAGACGATATACGTTAGCTTCACGTGCGCGATAGTCACCACCCTTCACTGTGTCGTAGAAGAGACGATAGACACTGTCGCCATCGTTCTGATAGTTCTTGGCAGCGTTGATACCCCCCTGTGCTGCAATGGAGTGCGCACGACGGGGTGAATCCTGAATACAGAAGTTAAGCACGTTGAAGCCGAGTTCTGCAAGTGTTGACGCCGCTGAAGCTCCGGCAAGACCGGTTCCAACCACGATGATGTCGAGTTTACGCTTGTTGGCAGGGTTCACCAATTTCTGGTGTGCCTTATAGTTGGTCCATTTCTCAGCGATAGGACCCTCCGGGATTTTGGAATCCGCGGGATTCATTATCTTAATTTTATCTTTATTTGCTTCCATATCGCTTAAGAATTAATATCCATAAGGCATATTTGTCTGAGGAGCTGCTTTCTCCTCACCTTCTTCAAGATAGTCGAGGAATTTCACAGCACGCTTCAGGGCTTCATCTCTCTTCTGCATCTCCTCAACCTGTGCGGCCATCTCGGGATGTGCCTTCATCTGCTCCTTAACTTCGGGAGTGTTGAGGGATTTTGCCTGCTGGTCTACCTGAGCTTCCATCTGACGGAATCCCATTGATACCTGATCGTAGGGCATCATGGTGATCTGAAGACCTATCTGATCCGCATCAGGACCGAAGTCCTTCTCAATCATAGGCATAATCATATCTTTGTATTGCTCGCGGAGAGCAGGGTCATTCTTGTAATATCCTTCGCTTGCCTTTACTGTAAACACGATTCCTTCGGCAAAGAAAAGAAGGATTACGATGCTTACCCACCAGCAGCCGATACATTTCAGACGGGGAATCCATGTCGTGTTGTCCCAACCCACTGACTGGAACATTGACCAGAAACCATGGTTGAGGTGGAACCACAAAGCGATGAAGCCAATGCCATAGACAATAAGTGTCCAGGGCTGTGAGAACGCTTCCTGGATGAAGAGTGTTCCGGCCACGGGGGGCATGGATTCTTCAACTCCACGAATCTCCTGAAGCTGCATCTTTGCCCAGAACTGAATCATGTGAACCACGAGGAACGCAAGTATCACAATACCGAGCACGAGCATATTCTGCGATGACCACTCCACATTCTTGGGACGATGGCTGATCGCATAACGCTGATTACCGCGTGCCTTACGATTCTGAATGGTAAGCATCACGGCATAGATAATGTGGATGAATATAAGCAGAGCCAATCCTGCCGATGCCAACAGTGCATACCAGTTGGCACCCAGGAACATGCAGACCGAGTTATAGGCTGTCGGCCAGCAGATGGCTACTGCGTTCATCAAACAGTGAAATGTCACGAATAGGACGAGGGCAGCGCCGGTCAGCGCCATGATAAATTTTCGTCCTACTGAAGAGCTTGATAACCACATAGCAATTCTTAGATTTAAAGTATTTGTTGTTAATTGTTGTTGTCGTTCACGATGTTGGCTTGCCCGACTACTGTTTTTTAGCCACGGCCAGCTCATTATCCCGCAAAATTATGATAAATTAACGATTATACCAAATTTTTACAAATTTACCCTGAATTTATTATTTATCTCGGGAAGGAGTCTAAGACTCCTTCCCACAAAAAATGTTAATGCAGGGGACGCAGATTTTGGCCAGATTTGGACTTGCAG
>CAMWXI010000010.1 GCA_947178175.1 uncultured Porphyromonadaceae bacterium
TCACAAACCCGGGACTTCACAAAACTCTCCGAGACAGGGGAATTGAAGAAATCCATGGAATCACCTGGGAAAAAGCAGGGAAAAAGGTTATTGACATTTATAATAATGTCATAAACAAATAAATGCTTTCTACAAGAAATTTATAATTACATAATTAACACGATAATCACACTTCAAAATATGAAATCAGTTTGCCTATATTTCAAAATCCATCAGCCTTTCCGACTGAAACGTTATCGTTTCTTCGATATTGGAAACGACCATTATTACTATGATGATTTTGCTGATGACGATATAATTTCCCGCTTGGCAGAACAAAGCTACATTCCGATGGCAAACACTCTGCTGGAGATGATTAAAGAAAGCAACGGCAACTTCAAGTGCTCTTTCTCAATTTCAGGTACAGCACTGGAACAACTTCAGCTCTATGTACCGGAATTTATCGACATACTGAAGAAACTTTCAGACACAGGTTGTATTGAATTCCTCAGCGGCACCTACGCTCATTCTCTTGCGTCTCTTCAGGACCCGGAAGAGTTTATCCGTGAAGTTAAGATGCACGATGATATGATTGAAAACCTGTTTGGCAAGCGTCCTAAACTTTTTGCCAACACAGAGCTTATCTACGATGATGACATTTCCGGAATGATTGCAGCCATGGGCTTTAAAGCCTGTCTGACTGAAGGTGCAAAACATATCCTAGGATGGAAATCACCAAATTATGTATATGCTTCTGCCGCCGCTCCCAAATTGAAGTTGCTGCTCACGAACGACAAGCTTGCAGAAGATATTTCAATGCGATTTAACAATCCGGAGTGGCATGAATATCCTCTCACCGCCGACAAATATATAAACTGGATTGCGTCTCTTCCGGAGAATGAACAGATTGTAAACCTTTACCTCTCAATGGACACCTTTGGCACTTTCTTACCTGCCAATACAGGGATCTTCGACTTCATGAAGGCTCTTCCCCGCTTTGCAAAAGAGAAGGACGTTCGCTTTACAATCCCTTCTGAAATTGTTCCCCTGTTGAAGCCGGTTGATGAGTTGGCCGTTCCGTTCCCCATTTCAGTCATTGATGAGGCAAGAGATGTTTCGGCATGGTGTGGCAACGCTATGCAGAATGAAGCCCTCGGTAAGTTATATGCTGCCGGAGAACGTGTAAATCTCTGCAATGACCGCAGACTCAAACAGGACTGGGAATATCTGCAAAGCAGCGACCACTTCTATTATATGAGCACAAAGAATCTCGCAGACGGTGAATCGCACGCCTCTTTCAGTCCATATGATTCCCCGTTCTCAGCTTTTACAAACTATATGAACGTTCTCGCGGACTTCCTTGTAAGAGTCGAAGAGCAATATCCGGAAGAAATTGGTAACGAAGAATTGAATTCATTACTTTTAACAATTCGTAATCAGGCATCCGAAATCAATTCCCTTAACAAAGAAGTGAAAGCTCTCCGCAACAATATTCTTCAAGCAGATGACAATCAGAATGCCGCTGTTTTGATTGAAGACAAGGGGGTAAAAGAGAGTAAAGCCAGGAAACCCGCAAAAAAGACTGCGAAGAAATCTAAATAACCAATCCTATCTACAAAAAAGCGGCATGTTTTCCAACTTGCCGCTTTTTTTCATAAGTACTGTCTGCCGGGCATAATAATAAGGAATATTTTTACTAACTTAAATCCCGGCAAACTTGCAAAATTTCAGTAATGAAGTATGCTTTTAAGGCACCATTACTTTCTTTCCATTGCAGATATACAAACCAGAAGGGAGTGACAGCTCATTTAAGAATCCGTAAGGATGAATCATCCCAACCAATCGTCCTGTCAGATCATATACCTTCAAAGTGGCATTACAATTGCCTTCTACAACTATTTTCCCTTTTTCTGAGTAAATAACAGTTGAATCTTCCTCAGTAAGCACGATACTGTCAACTCCGGTTCTGAAGTTTTCAGGCATTTTGAAACCTGCCATCAGCACACCCCATCCTGAGGGTGCAGAGGTAGTCTCTCCACCCATGAGATTGAATGATTTGTTGCCCCTCGCACTCAAATAAATATATCCTTCAACCGGATTATATGCAAAACATTGTGCCGTCGGGACTCCACCACCGGTCACAAGTCTCCATTCTGTTGCCACATCTGTTGCTAACGTCTCTGCATCATACGCCCTCAGAAACACTCCAACTGTGGCATTCATAACGTATCCATATACATAGACTTTATGTTTTTCCTCCGGAGTCTGAAATGCGTACAGATATCCTGTCAGACCAGTGTTATATCCGGATTCTCTGCTGAGAGTTCCACACTGCCAGCTTCCGTCTTCTGCTTTGAATTTTAACAACATTCCCTCACGAGTGCTACCATTGAAACTCTCCACATATTCATCAGCCGAATATGAAATTTTTCCATTCATTTGAGATGTGAACCATAAATTATCACCATCCACTGATATTCGGGAATTCTGGAATCCGAATCTTCCCTGCACTGTCTCTCCTTTCAACACTGTAGCCCAGACTGGATCTAAATCAGTATCCATTTTAAGTATTACAGGATTGAAAACTCCCTCTGTCTGTATTCTTTTACCACAGATATCAAAATCAGAAATTCCTCTTATATCCAGAACTGCGTAGAGTTCCCCGTTATTGTAACATAGAGACTGGACATTTCCCATTTCATAATCCCCTTTTGATGTTAAAGTTTTTACAAGATTGCCCTCAGAATCTATCTTCAAGAGAAAAAGATCACCTACATTACTCTGCGAATCACCATTCCATGACTCAATGTTTTCAGGTATCAGAATTGAATCTTTCCCTGCAAAGCTCATCGCAGTTCTATAATTTCCTCCTACATATATATTTCCGGATGTATCGGTTATAACTGAAGCAAGTTTCAACGCTTCGGCTATGAACTCCACTCCCGAATTTACTGCGGCAGCCTTGCGTGATGTTTCAATTTCCCTAACCCACAATAATTTACCGTCAGCATCTAATCTTCCTATCAATCCCATATAATAACGACGCACGTCATTATCTGCATTATTCCACTGAATATCGGTAGTATTTCCCAAACCGTCAACAAGGGTAATCGCCTCCCAACGGCAAATACCACCACCTAAATCTCCGCACCTTACTTTGGTCACGAAAACCACACCTCCATCAGGCATGGAGGCGACTCCACCTTCATTGTTGGCAAAGTCACAAGTAATGGAATGAAGATTCCATAATTGTCTTCCGGAATTATCAGTTTTCATTACCACCAAGTTGTTATTATAACTTGTGCCGGACGGGTCATATTCGGCCCCTTCAAAAAGGGTATGTCCGGCATACTCAATGGCTCGGCTTTTGCCATCACTACCTCCGGTGAGTTGCCAATAGACTGAGCTATCCACCATCGAAACGGTAGCACCCACTGCCTGATCTCCTGCAGTAGTCGCTCCGTCAAACAGATTTCCCCATAAACATTCGGGTGACTGAACTTGTGCGTTCAATCCTAACCAACAGGAAATTGACAAAAATGTCAGTAATACTTTCTTCATGTCTTGATTTTTTAATGCTTTTTTTAAAATTTTCAATGCAAAATTATGCCTACCACGTAAATCTTGAAATCCATATTTATAGGTATTTCATTACCTCAAATTAACCCGAATTAAGTATTTCACACCCTTTTATCCGGTTGTAATTTTGCACTGCAATTCCCTGCATGACCATGACTAAGTTTAGTGTAAAAAACATATTTGTCGCATTTATTCTCCTTCCTTTTAATATATATGGAAGTGAGAATAGTAACCGTACCCTTCCAAATGATACTCTTATGTCAAAGGAAGACATCACGCTGCAGGAATTGGTTGTTACCGCCAAAGAAGGTTCAGGACTTTCTTCCGGTTCAAGAATTGACCGTGATGCGATGAATCATCTTCAGCCCTCTTCTTTTACCGACCTCTTGGAACTCCTTCCCGGAAACATTTCCAAAGACCCTGAAATGGGAAAGGCTAATACTATCTCATTACGTGAAACAGGAAATCTTGGAGCAACCGGTGTAAAGACCGACAACAGCGATTATGACATCTCATCTCTTGGCACTCTCTTCATGGTAGATGGTTCTCCAATATCTTCCGATTCAAATATGCAGAGTATCGGGATATCCTCTGACCCTGTTGCAGATAAACGCAACACAACCAACCGTGGCGTTGACATGCGTACAATTTCAACCGATAACATTAAAAGTGTTGAAATCATTCGTGGAATACCTTCTGCCGAATATGGCAATCTCTCCTCCGGAGTGGTAAAAATCAAACGAATAGACAAAGCGACCCCTTTTATTGCCAGATTTAAAGCTGATGGTTACAGCAAACTTTTCTCCGCAGGAAAAGGATTTGCTCCTTCCTCTGATTCCCCTATAGTAATTAATGCCGATTTAAGCTATTTCGATTCCAAAACCGACCCCCGAAATTCTCTCGAGAATTATAAACGTCTCACTGGTTCATTGAGAATGGCTCTTTCCAACAGCAATGAAAACTCCTCCATTAACATATCAGTGGCTGCAGATTATACCGGGTCATTTGACAATTCAAAGACAGATAAAGACCTCTCCCAACTGAAAGTTGATGATTATAAATCTTCCTACAACCGCTTTAATTTAAGTTCGGACTTCTCATATGAATCTTACCGAACTTATCTCCTGAGTGAATACAATCTTAATTTTTCCCTCGGTTATCAGAAAGATATACTGGAGCGCCGTAAACAAGTAGCTCCTCAACGCGCTTCCGTTGCCCCCACGACAATGACTGCCGGAGAAAACCCGGGCGAATACCTGCTGTCTGAATATATTGCCGATTATCGCTGTATCGGGAAACCCTTTAATATATTCATAAAAGCAAAAGCTGCCGGAGATAAATCATCTGGAATATCAAATCATAATTACAAAATAGGACTTGAATGGAGTCTTTCCAAAAATTTTGGAGAAGGACAATTATATGACCTTTCACGTCCCTTAAGTGCTTCATGGACTTCCCGCCCTCGTTCTTTCTCTGAGATTCCGGCTCTACAGATTTTATCAATATTCGCCGAAGATGAAACCGACATAGATTTTGGGACAACAGCACTTTCAATCCAAACCGGTATACGGGGAATTATGATACCCGGCCTTGATTCAAAATATAAAGTCGCGAATCGTCCTTATCTTGATCCACGTATTAATTTAAAATGGACCTTTTACAAGGGGAACTTTATGGGTCGATTCCTGACCGGCAGTCTTTTCGGGGGGTGGGGATTGACAACAAGGATGCCAACCGCAGATTATCTTTTCCCGCAAGCCCAATATTCTGATATAATCCAACTTAACTATTATGATATAAATAATCCGAAAGAAAATAGTATTGTCAGCCTGATGACTTATGTTAATGATGCCACCAACTACTCTTTAAAACCTGCGAGAAATCATAAATGGGAAATAAGACTTGCTCTTTCCTGGAACGGATTCTCCGTATCAACTACCTATTTCCAGGAAAAGATGAATGACGGCTTCCGTTATTCAACCCTTTACTCTTCTTATGAATATAAGAAATATGACTCCTCCATATCCCCATCCTCTAAACCTGCACTTTCTGACTTCCCGTTTATTTATGACTCTACATTGAGGGGGTATCGGTATGCAGACAATGGTTCAAGAATCACAAAACAAGGGATAGAATGGCAGTTGTCAACTCCTCGTTGGAAACCCATACTCACAAAACTAAACATTTCCGGAGCTTGGTTCCATTCGACTTATTCCAATTCTGGAATGATTTTCTCTCCCGTGAATGATGTGGTTGAGGGTTTAGCCGTCAGCAGTAAATATATCGGTCTTTATGACTATGCCGACGGCCGTGTAAACGACCAAGTGAACACCAATTTTATGTTTGACACCCAGATACAAAAATGGGGGCTGATTTTCACGACTACATTGCAATGTATGTGGCATATAAAAACTACTCGCCTGCCAATTGACGGCGTACCCGTGTCTTATCTTGATGCAAAGGATGGTCTTCTTCATGAATTTAAAAATGATATTAATGATAATCAGCTACTCTCTTATCTCATCAGGGAATACAATGATGCATCCTTTGATACTTTTAAAATTCCTTTCGCAGGATACCTCAATATAAAAGCCACAAAGACTATTGGAAAGTATTTGCGGATTGCACTGTTTGTCACACGCCTTATTGATTGTCTCCCCTCATATTATTCAAATGGTTTATTAATACGTCGTTCCTCAAATCCATATTTCGGTATGGAACTGAATCTAACATTATAGTAAAAATCCATGAAGTCTTATATCTCATTTCTTATATTCCTGTGTTTAATCTTGACACTCTCAGGGTGTATCGAAGTTCCTTCTCATTCTCTTCCCTCAGTAACAATCGACGTTGAGTTCAACAAGCCGACTGCTCTTGACCAGTACGTTCTTGACAACTTGAAATTTGAGTTTACGAACATCTCCAACTCAACAACATATTCTTTCTGTTCAGAAGAGGGAATAAAACTGATTCCCGGTCTGTATAACATTTCTTTTTCGGCTACCACAGATTCACATGATAATTCAGCAAGGCAATTACGAGGTTTCATGCAGTCTGTTGAGGTAACCGGAGAAAGAATGACTATCTATATTCCAATATTTATCGCACCTGTCAGCAATGACTTCGTTATATCTGAGATATTTTTTGCCGGAACACTGCAATCTTCAGGAAATCAATATTATGGAGATGATTATATCAAAATATATAACAACACCGATAAGACTCTTTATGCTGATGGACTGACAATCTTTGAGTCTAAATTTACAACCACACAGAAATACAATTACACCCCCGACATAATGGAGAATGACGTCACTGTACAGGCCTTATATACTATTCCCGGGAACGGTACGGATTTCCCGATTTTGCCCGGTCAATATATATTGATTGCCGACACAGGCATTGACCATAGAGTGATTAACCCAAATTCCTTTAACCTCTCACATGCTGATTGGGAATGGTATGATATTTCTTCTGTTCCATCCTTCATGGATATTGATTCCCCAACGGTCCCGAATCTTGATAAATGGTATTGTTATACTCAATCTTTCTGGTTGCTTCACAACCGCGGCTTTAAAGCCTACGGCATCGCAAGGATTCCGATTCCCAAACAGGAATATCTCAAAAACTACAGATATTCTTACGATTATGATATAATCGTAGAAGCAGGTTCTTTTCCTATGTCAGATTCTGCATATCGTATTCCGAATGAATGGATTGTGGATATGGTCAACTGCTCCATTGCTTCTGAGTTTGCATGGACCGTTTGTCATCCCTCTTTGGATGCAGGGTGGACCTACTGTGGTACGATAGATAAGGATAAGACACGATATTTCCATAGTGTAAGGAGAAAGATGGTCGCTCTCTCTCCAAGCGGAAACCCTATTCTTCAGGATACCAATAATTCCACTAATGATTTTAATCCTTTTTGCACTCCCTCTGAAATAGAACTGCAACATTCAGCGACTGATCTTTATGGCAGTGCTGCCACAGTAATCACCTATGATGGTGTAAATCCAAAATAAATCATGTTCCGATAATCATGTGGCGTTCCTGTTACCTTTATATCTTATTGATGACACCTTCAATTATTATAGCTCAGGATATTAACGATACGGTGGGCGAACAATTATCTACCGTAAATGATAAGTATCGTTATGCTTCCATGCCTTCAGTCTCGTTTGAAGAACCGGCGTTAAATAATCCTGCCCTTTATAATTTCAGACTTCCCTTTTCCATTTCATCCCTGAATATCGGATTTCAACGTGCCTCCAAGTCGAAAAAACGATCTGCATTTACGGGTGAAGGGGAAGGAGTTGGAAAATTTTGGGCGGAAACCTATCTGCATCATAATTCCTCTCTCATAACGGGATGTGCAGGATATTCTGCCGGTACTGTCTTCAATCTGAGATGGAACGAAATGGGGAATTCACCTATCTCACCATATCTCCTTGCGGATGCTGTAGGCGGGAACCTTCGCACCGAAACCTACTCTTTTAATGGCGGATATGCAAACCATAAAAATCGTTTATCCTGGGGTGTATTCGGAGGTTATACAGCTTCATTATCTTATCGGAATACAGACCCTCGTCCTAAGAATCTTAAAGGGGACATAAATATATCTGCCGGAATCGGTTATGAAGTATTCCGAAATTATGTATGTGCAGTTTCCGCTGAATTCAACAAGATCAGAGAACACTCGGAACTTTCCTTCACAAACGAACTCGGTCAAGCCAAGATTTATCACCTTACCGGTTTAGGCTCTCATTACGATCGCTTTGCCGGTACTGGTTCCGATGTATATAATGACTTTTTTAGATTCTCCGGTTCCTTTGATGTCATTCCGGTTTCAAACAAGGGATTCTTCGGTTCTATAAAAGGAGGGTATACCAACTGCAAAAATATTATTTCCGACCTCAACAATCTTCCTCTCGCATCATATAAAGCTAATGACATTTCAGTCTCTTCCGGATGGACATGTGTTTCCAGGTCACTTAAGTGGGGTATTTCAGCACTTTGGAGATTATATAGTCTCACAGGCTCTGAAACAATATTCGGGGATGCTTCTTCAGGCATTTATCCGAAAATCGGCGAGTTGGATATGCTCTATAATATGGATTCATACCTTGAATTGAATTCTTTTATAGAAAACCGATATTCGCTATTTCTCCCCTCTCTCTCCCTAAAACTATCTTATCAGTCAATATCTTCCGAGTATCATATACCTTTAAGATTCTATTCTGTTCAGAATTTTGGAGCTGATATCTCCGCGGCTGCTTCCATTAAGTCAAATCGCTGGCTGTTTTCTACTCAAGCTGATTTAACTTTCCGTCAACCTGTGAAAAGCAACCTCATTTTCAATCATTCCGAAAAATCAGACGAGGAAATCGTAAACCTTGAAGAATCAACGTTGGCACATATTAATGCACTGCAAAGCGAAGCCGTAAGCATTTCTATAACGCCATCCGCTCTATTTTCATTCACCGATAAGTATGCAATCAAACTTTCCTTGTCAGGAACTATCAAACATATCAAATCCTTCAACAATAATCTCTCCCTTTCATCATCGTTGTCATTAATATTTTAAAAAATGAAAATCAAGTATTTATTATCCGCAATCTTCATCTTGATTAGCGGTTCAGTATTTGCAGAAATTAACCCGATTGGAGATAAAAATGTAATCCACGGAAAACTGGATAATGGTCTGACCTATTATATCCTTCCTTCTAAAAACTCCGGGAATCAAGCCGACTTTTTCCTTGCAAGAAGCGTTGGTTCAGTTAATGAAGAGGAGGATGAACGTGGTTTGGCACATTTCCTTGAACATCTATGTTTCAACGGTTCAAAACATTTTCCGGGAAACTCAGTCATCTCCTATCTGGAAAGTGTTGGCGTGAAATTTGGGAAAAATCTGAATGCTTTCACTTCCGCTGACAGAACGGTGTATAACATCTCAAAGGTGCCGACCACACGTCAGTCTACCCTTGACTCATGTCTCCTTATCCTGCGCGACTGGAGTGGAGATCTTACTTTGTCTTCAAGGGAGATTGAAGCTGAACGATCTGTGATTCATGAAGAATGGCGTCAACGGAATGCTGCTAATAACCGCCTCCTTACCAAAGCACTACCGTCCCTGTTTCCGGGAAGCAGATATGGGAATCGTATGCCTATCGGTTTGATGGAAACAGTTGATAATTGCTCGGCTAAGACAATCCGAGATTTCTACAAGAGATGGCACAGGCCTGACAATCAAGCAATAATAGTTGTCGGTGATGTAAATCCATCCCTTATTGAAACAAAGATTAAACAGCTTTTCGCTTCGCTTCCCAAGCCGAAAAATACGCCCTCTCCCTCTTTTGATATTCCGGAAAATGAATCGCTGATTTCCGTCGTTGAGACAGATCCCGAACAACCGGTTGAGTCTCTTACCCTATATCTTAAATATAAGCGTCCCAACACTTTGGAGATGAATGAGGACATGAAACGAGAATTGACCTACACTCTTCTTCAAAATATGCTCCTCAATCGTTTCGATGATATGGAACTCGCTGAAAACAGTGTTTGCTCAAATATCGGGATAGGTGACCAGAAATATATACTGGCTTCTCCCGTTAGAGCTTTGATGATTCGTAGCAATATTGCCCCCGGAAAATCAAGAAATGGACTTTCTGACATTTATTCTATTCTTCGTTCAGCCTCTATTTATGGATTTTCTGATGAAGAACTTGAGGAAGCAAAAGCAAATCTCCTTTCTACTCTTACGCGTCAATCTGCCAAATCTTCTTTGCGTTCCAATACAGATTTAGCCAACCGGCTTGTAAGAACTTATCTTGATGGAGAACGTTTCGACACTCCCGAGTCACGTCTTAAGTCTGCAAAGGTTATTTTGCCGGTGATTAAAGCCTCGGATGTACAGAATATCCTTTCCACTCTCCTTTCTCCTCAGGGAAAGAATATGGTTGTTCTCTGTTATGCCCCTCAATATGGCACCGATATTGAAACACCCGACCCTGAAGCATTAAAGGCCGCATTTCTCGCTGTCAACGATACTGAACTCTTCCCATATGAAGCATATAAGACATCTTTTACCCTACTTGATGAGGAACCGATACCGGGTTCGGTTTTAAGCAGTGAGATAGCTGAACCTTTCGGAATGGAGAAAATAACCCTTTCAAACGGGATTAAGGTCTATCTTAAAAAAACTCTCCTGAAAGAGGATGAAATTTTGGTCAGAGGTATCGGCTCCGGTGGTTTGTCCCAACGCTATTCGCCTGAAGTAAGTGCGAGCATGAAACTATTAGAGGATATCATTCCTCTCTGTGGTTTTGGGAACTTATCATCCTCAGACCTTAGAAGGTTCTCCCACGGAAGAAATATGAAGGTTGCCTCAATGATTTCCAATACTGAAGAAACACTCGAATTCTCTTCAGATTCTGCTGACCTTGAAGATGCATTCCGTCTTCTCTATTTAAAAGCCACAGACATCCGTAAGGATAGTACAGCCTTCAATGCATTTGCTAAAAGCAAGAAACACTCCTTGTCAAGAATATACAATAACCCGATTCAGGTGATGGGGGACTCTATCACTTCAATTATCTATTCTCATAATCCTTTAGGTAGAAAAGTAAATCTCAGCACACTTGAGAATTTCAATCTTGACACTGCACTTGATATTTATCGTGACAGATTCTCCGATTTCTCCGATTTTACATTCTATGTCACAGGAGACTTCGACAGAGACCGTATTGTTAATCTTCTCCGGAGGTATGTAGCTTCTCTTCCGGCAAATGGCCGGGTGGAAACACCTAAGGATATAAATTACAGATTCCCCGCAGGAAATAACCTTTATGAATTTAGTGCGCACATGGAGAATCCCTTAGGAATAGTTTACCAATTCAGAAATATTGAATGTCCTTATACCCTTGATAATATTTTGGGAGCTTCCGCAACCGGTTCCATATTGAAGTCAAAACTTCTGTCAGATCTTCGCGAAGACAAAGGATGGACATATTCCATCACAGGTCATGGGGCAGTCGTAAAAAACATTAATGGGGTTGACCCTTCAGTTTTTATGATGCCCGTTCATATCAAAACCTCACCGGAACATGTTGAAGATGTAGACAATGCAATTACATCCACTGTTAAGCGAATGGGAAACGGTGACATCTCGGAGGAAGAAGTGAATAAAGTGAGACAATATTTTCTTAAAAATATCAAAGAAAACAGAGATGAGAACGCATATTGGTTAGTTGCCATGCACTGTCTGAACAAATATGGTCTTGATCTTGATACTGAATATGAAGACGCGGTCCAACGGCTCACTCCTTCAACCATCTCCAGCTTCATAAGAACTTACGTTCTCCCCTCTAATCTCACAATTCTCAGAATGACTCCTGCTGAAAAATAAGAACTTCCTGTTCCCTGCTCCTCCACCTTTATCTTCCCTCTTCTCTCCTCTTCTCTTCTCTCCTTCTTCCATTAGTGAAAATTTGGATATCCACCAATCATCAGAACCGAAAAATATTATTCCTATGTAAAAATAATCACGGAATCTTGCAAAACTTAATATTTTGCAATAAATTAGCGAAATATTAAACCATCCCATAAGGGTCTTCGAATTCTATTATGAACAAATCTTTCTTTTCACTGCTTTGTGTGGCAGCTATGACGCTCCTTTGCTCTTTACCGGTATCCGGACGTCAATTATCACCGTCAGCGGCTTTGTCACGACTCTCTTCACCATCCATGGCTGCCGCCAGGGCACGCCTTCTCAACTCAAAGGCACGTTTCGTTCGTGAGATTAAAACAAAAAAAGGTACTCCCGCTCTCTATCTTTATAATCTCTCATCCGGCTATCTCGTGCTCTCAGCTGATGATAGAGTTCTTCCCTTGTTAGGCTACTCCGACACCGGGAATATTTCGGATACGGAAATGCCCGAGTCACTTCAATGGTGGTTGAATCAAATGAGTGATGAGGTTCAGTATATTCTTGACTCTGATTCTTCAGAGCCTGACGTTTATCTCCCCCCATCTTTAGGTCCGGCAATCAATCCTTTGGTGAAGGCAGAATGGGGACAAACGGACCCTTTCAATCTCTACACACCGATTATCAAGGAGAAGCAATCTCCGACCGGTTGTGTGGCAACGGCTTTAACGCAGATAATGTATCATTACCGTTGGCCGCTTGCTCCTCAAGGTGAAATCTCCTACACCGACACATCAACCCCGGCCAATGACTATTCAATTGTGTATGATGGAATGTCCTTCAATTGGGATTTGATGACAGATATATACAATGAGGAGTCTTCAGACGCCTCAAAAGATGCCGTTGCCTCTCTTATGAAAGCTGTAGGTTATGGCGTAAAAATGAATTATGGAGCATCCTCCAGTGGTGCCACCGACGCCAACGCATTGGACGCGATGAAATCTTATTTCAAATACTCCGACGATGCCATTATGCTGAGACGGGAATCCACCACTCGTTCTGAATGGGATTCCATGATTTATAATATGTTGGCAAATGGAATGCCTGTTTACTACACCGGTCGTGATGCTGTATGGATAGGTAGCGGAGGGCACGCTTTCGTATGTGACGGATATGACGGTAACGGATATTTCCATTTCAACTGGGGCTGGAACGGGAATTATAACGGATATTTCCTGACAACTTGCCTCGTTCCTGCAGGAGCAGGCACCGGTGGTTATATTAACGGGTATAACTATACGCAGTCAATTATGCTTAACCTTCATCCGGATGACGGGGAATCTTATTCTATTTGTAACTATGTTATTGGGAAAGACTTTAAACTCTCAATTTCAGACAATACCATTTCCGCCTCCCTGATTTCCAACAAAACATCAAACGGATTTGAAGCCGGTATAGCGGTCAATGATTTTAAATCTGAGAAGATGAGCTATTTTGCTTTAGGCGAAGTTGTTTCCAATCCTCAGACCTGGACTATCCCTGCCGACCTCTTTTCCTCTCTTGACAAGGAGCAAATTTATGAACTCAGACTCGTATGGCGCACGTCTGCAACATCCGGCTGGAACAGAGTTCTACCGGAAGCTGACGGATTCCTGGTGTACTCACCTGTAGAGACCGGCGGAGCATTGGTGTTTTCCGAAAATAATTGGACATTCTATCCTGCCTTAACAGATCTTGACCCGATAAATGTCTCTGTCACCTCCCTTTTGGCTAACCATAATGACTACTATATTTCAGGATTAACCAACAGCATAACTTTATCAGTAACAAATCATAGTAACGATTACGAATATATTGCTACTCGCTGCTATGCAATTAACGATGCCGGAGAGTCTGAATTATTCTTCAACACCAGTGTTGAGCTTTCACCAAACCAATCCCGGACTTATAATTATACCCTTCAGAACAACAAGGAACTTGAGGAAGGCACTTATACTCTCCGTTTCTTCAATGTTAACACCACACAGGAAATACCTACAGACAATCCTGTCACAATTAAAGTCTTCAATGTTTCATCAATAAAAAATGTTAATGACGGAACCTTCACATATTCAATAGTTCCCGGATACAAACCTGTGCTGACCGGCACCATTTCCGGAGAAAAGGCATCAGGAAAAATTGTGATTCCCGCAGAAATTACCGTCGAAGATGAAAAATACATTGTAGGGTATATTCAACCGAAATTGACTGATATTATCGATAAGGCCACCGTGACTTCTCTAACCATTGAATTTCCAATCACGGACATTGCAGATTATGCGTTTAACAGTTGCGAAAATCTTACCGAACTTCATCTCCCCTCTTCTGTCCGGAATATAGGCAAATACGCTTTCTCTACAAATAAGAATCTCAGGGTTCTGACTCTCCCCGAAGAATTAGAGAGTCTGGGTGAGCGGGCGTTCAGCACTTGTAAGAGTCTTGAACAAGTAAATATTCCTGTTACAAAGGTAATTCCCTCGTATTGCTTCTATAATCCGGAAGCTCTAACCGAAATTGTAATACCGGAAGGTGTTGAGCGTATCGAAAATTCCGCCTTCTACAATTGGATGAATCTTCAGAAAATTGTTCTTCCCTCTACCCTCCGGACTATTGAAAAAATGGCATTTGCCGGCTTCAATATGGGTTCAACCGATGTAATGAATGTGGAAGTTCACTCAACAGTACCCCCCGTCATAGAGTCAAATACGTTCCGTTCTTCTATTCCCCGCACTGCGACTCTAAGCGTCCCGAGAGGTACACGAGACGCATACATGGCGGCTCCATACTGGAATGCATTTAAAAACATTGAAGAAACGGACCTTACTACGGATATAATATCTATAGATGAAAATGATACGACCTACCGTTGGTTTACAATAGATGGTGTTTCCCTTTCAAATATTCCTACAATACCGGGAATTTATGTCAGGGTTTCTGACAAGACAGCACCCGAAAAGATAATAATCCGTTAACTGATTTATGTCCTTGACGAAATATCTTAATACTGAAACAACAAAATCTATCTTCATTATGGTGGCTATATTTATGGCCACCGTAATCTTTTTTTCATCTTCTCTTTCTGCACAGACTGCTGATTCAGACTCCTGTTATAACATTGCAATTTCTCACTTTGAGAATCATGAATATAAAAAAGCGGCCGATTGGTTCAGGATGAGTTGGGAAAACGACTCCATAAACATACCCCTAAGTTCCATCCGCCACCATAGTGCAAAGGAATGGTGGGGTCATGCACTGTATAAAGCAGGAAACCTTAAATTGGCGAAATATGTTGCGCCTTTAGGATATGATATAACTCCTCAAGACCGCAGGCTAACTGTTGAAATGGATAAGGAGTTTGACAATTATATCTCCTATTCCAACGATCAAATGATAGTTATGGCAGAAGAGTGTCTTAAGTCTATCCTTCGCAATTATGAGAAAACGTTTAAGAATAATTATTCTGCACATCTACCGATATTATCGGAGCTCATGTTCTTTTACAACGAAACAAAAGACTTCAGTAAAAGCCTGGAATATGCGAAAAAAATAGAAACTATCCTTTCCGTTCTCAAACCGGAATCACCCTATTGGGAAGGTATCGTCAATCTAATTAAAGGGAATGCTCATTTCAATCAGGGCCAGTTCAAATTGTCGTTAAGTGAGTATAAGATTGCACACAACGGACTTAAAGATTACATCAAAGTAGCTCCTTTGGAATATGGAAGAATGGTGGAACTTTTTTCTAACCTGACTTATGAAGGAGGCATACAGATTTGGGGAGATTGGGCCAAAGGAAAATCTGAACAAGCCTTGAAGCAACTTCAACAACTTCTGGACTATAGCACAAAATCATATTTCTCCCTTACCCCCGAAGAACAGGAGAAATCATACACATCTCTCTATCCTATCGTTCGGAGTTATTATGAACATCCTCAAATGGATTTTAAGAATTTTGATAAAATTCTGGAAGATTACAGCAATGTAATTCGTCGTCTTGACAAAAACATCTATAAATTTGCAGATGAAGATTTAGGGGGAATCTTAAGATTCAGGGCAAATATCAACTTGCAAAACAACAATATACAAGAAGCGGCAACATATATTGAAGAAGCTTTAAGCCTTCTCCAGAAGTCCCGATTGGACATAGAGCTATATCTGGATATGTATCTTTCTGCAGCTCAAATTTATGCCACTCTTCATGAACAGGATAATGAAGCCCTGAAGAAAGCAGAGGAATATGTAGATTTGGTAATATCAAAAGCATCTGATTACCAATCGCACAGGCAATATCTCCTCTTAGAGGCTCTACCCTTAAAAAGCTCAATCCTGCAAAAGAATGTAAAGACAAATGAGGCAATTGAACTTATCAGACTTTATACACCGGTCATATATTCAATGAGGAATAGTTATCCCGAAAAAGTCGGGAATCTTTTGCTTGGTTTAAGTGGAATATTAAGCTGGACAAATTCTGACAAGACGGAAATCATAAAGTTGCTTAAAGATGCCATTGACGCTTTTGAAATAACAGAATATTATCCTTATCTTCTGAGCTATTATGACGCTTGGCTCGCTTTTCTTGCATACTCTCCTCATCAAGAAAACAGAGAGGAAATTTTAACCATGCTTGAATCCAAGATTCCTGTTGAAAATCCGGAAGACACTTATTATTCGCCATATCTTTCACTAAATGTAAAATTACGCATTTTTAGAACAAGAGCTCAATTAGCAATCCACGACCAAAATACGGAACTTGCTCTTTCTCTTCTTGATCAGGCTCTCCAACTTGCAGACATTAATGATGCCTACTACTCTTCAGCTATTCTTGAACTAATGAAATTAAAGGGGGAAGTGTTAAATGAAAAGCATGATTTTAGAGGAGCGGCAGAATTGATGGAAAGTGTTTATAAATATTATGTAAATAAATTCGGAGAGCTACACCCTGCCACGATTAATGCTTTACATGAGACTATCTCATCCTATCTCGCCGGAACTGAATTAAAAAAGGCAGAAGCCCTTATTAACGCTTTTGAGTTATCTTTAGAGAATGGAATATCAAATATGTCCGAGCCCTTGATTATGGGAGCTCTCATGACACTCGCTACATTCTATTCCAACCTCAACAACAATGACCATTCTCTCATTACTCTTGAAAAAGTAAAGAAACTCATTCCGAATTTATCAAACAATAAAGCAGCCTATTATACCTGGCTTCCGGCTTATCTGTTGGCCAAATCAAAAACAGACAGACGTGATGAAATAAATTTCTCAGATCTTGATAAGGAATATTCTTCTTTGCAAAACTCGGATCTTTCTGAAGAATTTTTAGCTGTCTTCCTTGTTAAATTAGCAGGAGTCGCTTTCTCCTCAGGGAAATTAGGAATTGCTGCAAATTGGTTTGAGCAGGCTTTCCGGATTGTAGAAAAATTGCCGTCATTAAACTCAAATGAATATATTATCAAAGGTTATAGTACTTTCTCAAATATACTTCAAGATTTAAGCAGAATAGATGAATCTATGGTATATTATACTAAATTCATCAACGGTTTTAAAGAGCTTTCTAATGATTCTAACCCTTATTTTGATATTATCAACCTCATAGACTATATAAAAAACAATATTACCAACTTAGATCCAACAGATATCGAACAGCTGCTTTGTCAACAACTTACCACGAATAATCTTCGAGACTACGCTTCTCCGCTAAACCAGGAAATTCACACACTGTTGCTGAATTTAAACCTTAGGAATTCCAAAGACAGAAAAAAATATCAGGAAGGATTGGACTATTTCCGTTCTCTGAAAGCTCAATCTTCACATATTCTACCAAGCTTACTGATAGCTTTATTCGAATCCTCTGCCCAGATCGGGACTGTTGAAGATTGTGAAGAAATCGAAAATCAAATTCTTAAAATCTCCTCCTCAGAATTTTCTCAACCGGAGTGGGTTGAAATTAACTCAATACGCTCCGAATTAGCATTTGCAAAGGGGGAAAAAATCCTTTCATCACAATTGCTTAAGGAGGGCTTTAATACAGCAAAATCCTATGTGCTTGACAATTTTCTGAATATGTCATCCTCAGAACGTTCTCAGTTCTGGAATAATTTGCATGGCTTCTTCCGTACTATTATCCCACAGGCAGCGATAGCCAACAGTGACAATTCTGAATTTGCTACCCTATCGTTCAACAATGCTCTTTTTACCAATTCTCTTCTTCTTTCCTCCGAAATTACTATCGATAATATCGCTTCTTCATCCAAGGATTCCAAAGTGAAGCGTGCATATAAGGATTATACTTCTTCAAAAAATAAATTTGCGTTTGCTAAAAATAAAATATCCGCTATTGCAAATCCGTCAGATGATGTCTTAGACACCTTACACTCTTTGGAAGAAAATTTTAAAAATTCTGAACGTACTCTTCTCAGACTTCTAAATGACAAGTTCGGGAACTACAACCGACTTCTCGCTCTCACCTCAGAAGATGTAAAACGCGTACTTAAGGAGAATGAAGTAGCCATTGAGTTTATTGTTTCTCCGGACTACAGTCGTCCTGATTCCGTAGCAATAAATTATACTGCTCTTATCCTTTCACCTAAATCTGCTACCATTAAAATTGTACCTCTCTTTTCCACACCTGAACATGCCACCTTTGATAATTGCTATGAATCAGAAGATCTTACAAACCTTTTGTGGAAACCTATTCTACCTTATATAGATGATGCAACCGAAATATGGTTTGCACCTCAAGGAAAATTTCTCGTCACTGCCATTGAATCTTTGCCGGGTGTGGATGAATTATTCTACAGCAAAGGGATCAATCTTAACCGTCTTTCCTCTACACGTCAGTTAGTTTACGAAAGGGAACTCAAACCTAAAAAACGCAAAGGGAAAAAACAATTCGCGATATACGGTGGAATTGATTTTGCAGCAACGCAAAGTGAAACTAAGAAAGAGGATTCCAAGAGAAATGTCGTAATAGGAAAGAATCGTTCCGTTAAATACCCCGGTGGCAACTCTAATCTCAAAAGAGATGTTGACGATGGTTTGGCTTTTCTTGACGGCACCCTTGATGAAGCTGAATATATAGCGGCATTGGTATCGGAACTAAAATTGGGAAAACCGGACCTCCTCACATATTCAAAAGGAACCGAAGGCTCTTTTAAAGACCAGGCAAACCGAAATCCATCTACAATTCATGTTGGAACACACGGTTTCTATTACGTTCCAAAAAATAATGAATCCCAATATCCACCAGGAATATCACCGGAAGAGGCCGCTATGAAAAACAGCGGACTGCTCTTTGCCGGTGCTGACACAGCGCTTTATCATAGGGATGAACTCTCGGATGATACGGAAGACGGAATCCTCACATCGGCTGAAATAGCAGAAATTGACTTAAGCAATACAGACTTTGTTTCATTATCCGCATGTGAAACCGGTTTGGGAGAGATAAGTGCAGACGGGGTGTTCGGTCTGCAGAGAGGTTTTAAAAAGGCCGGGGTTGGCACCTTACTCATATCCTTATGGAAGGTGGATGATGATGCCACATCAGACCTGATGAAATCTTTTTACAATTATTGGTTGAATGATGGTCTTTCAAAAAGAGAGGCCCTGGAGAAAGCAAAGCGTAAAATCAAAAATACTTACGGCTGGGAGAATCCAAAATATTGGGCCCCCTTTATACTTATAGACGCAATTTAACCATTCTCACAAAAAAGTAAGAATAAACGACGTGCTGAGCAACCGGAAGTCACCTCGGAGTGTGGCTCTAAGGGTAGATAATGCTTTGGACATCTGATTCTCTACAGTCTTCACAGAAATAGAGAGTTCTTCTGCTACATTGGCATAAGTAAGACCGTCTCGTTTGCACATAATAAATATTTCCCGACGTCTGGCAGGCATGGAATCTATAGCCATCCAGAGTCGTGCATCGCGCTCGGCTGTATCTATTTCATCCTCTCCAACTTCTGTTTCTTCAATCTCCTCCAATGAGGAGAAACGACTGCTGTTGCGTATGGTTTCCAAAGTGACATTCCTTACAGCCCGATACAAGTACCTTTCAATAGAATTAACTTCATGCCCGTCTTTAAGCATCTCCCAGACCCTCATAAATGTTGTCTGCACTACATCATTTGCAACATCGGTGTCTTCTGCAATACGAAGAGAATACATGCAGAGGGGCATATATAATTTTTTGTAAATGCTGTGAAATTCCTGCGACGTCATCTGAAATATTATACGAATTTTATAACAGGATTGTAAAATTAATAATTTCCGGGCAATGTGAAATCACTATTTCCCTCAGCTTCCATGTATAATTCTATCAGTTTAACATATGGAATAGTAACCTTTGTGTCAGCATATGCCGTTACGACTCCGGCATTAGTAGAAACATTGCTGTAGGCATAGACCGGATTGGCAAGACCAACCTCTCCTAAAGCTCCAATTATAGCATCATTTGCATTCCATACGGAAATTACATGTTTGTAATAAGACTCGTCAATGTGGCGTAGAGTAACTACAATTCCATATTCCTTAGGTGCTTCGAGATTTTGAGGATTTTGATAGGAAAATCTGCAATCCGAGAATGTAATTCTAAGTGGATAACTCTTTCCGTTAATTTGTCTGTCTGAAAAAATGGAATAACCATAATTATCCGATATTCCGGACTCTAAAACAGAAACATGTTCTGTAAACAGTGGTTCCTCATCAAAACCGGGGAATACTAAAGAGCCGTATGCTTCTGCCTGATGATCATAATTACTGTAAGGAGAAAGACCCACCTTCACATCATAATAGTCTTTAGAATCATATTTATCCGTGATATGTATCAAGGCGTTCAGATTAAAAATAAAAACAGACCTGTCCTTACACGCCGGAAAACCGCTTGTATCTCCAATACTTGAAATCATAAGATTCCTGATTTCCACTTTATCGATATAAACCGGTTCCGGGATTTTTGCTTCTGCATGTGCATTCCCATACTCTGCTGACGAAGCTTCAATAAGTATCTCATCTCCGACAGACACCCTGTAGCTTCCGCGATAACACTTTCTTACCTTTGGACCTGAATAATCATAGGAATTTGTCTCTTCCTCATCCAGAATCAGCAACTCTTTAAATTGGCCGTTTACATATAATTTAACCTCTGCATCTGTCACGTCAACATCTACCTTATGTTCAGAATCTTCCGTCCAACACCAACTTCTTGTAAGAAACAGGGTAACCGGATTATCCGGTGTGATTTCCGAATTCATGCATAATACGGACTTTGATTGCAAGTCTGGATCAAATTCCTGATAACAAGAAGTCAAAGCAAACTCAATAATTATGAGGAGGAGCGAAATACGAATGAATTTTAAAATAGCCATGTGTAAGATACTGAAGGTATAACGGGAATTAAACGTAATTTTTTAAATACAGGATTTGAAATCCAGTTGCCGGTTTCCGGATCCATATATCCGTAATCATAGTCACGGATAACAGCTATTGTGTTCATATTGCAATACGCATTATAGAGTGAAAAATTCCAATAACCATGTTTTGTATTTCGCCGGAAGTTCAGGTCAAGACGATGATAGAACGGGAGTCGGAAGTTATTTTCTGATGTGACAAGCGGCATATCGTAAGACCAGGGGCCAAGACAAGGATCCTTCCAAAACTGTGTAGGGAGTGTGAATCGGTTTCCACTCATACCCGTCCAGGAGCCTGAAATTTCCCATTTATCATTTAATTTCCAATTTACAAGAATATTTATTTTATGTCTGTTGTCAAAACGTGCCGGAAACGGGATGCCCCCATTTTTATTTTGGAACTTACGGTCTGCCCAAAGCAGAGAATATGCAATGTGCCCCGTTATTTTCCCTATATCCTTGCTGATTTTGAAGTCTATACCTTTTGAAGTTCCACTACCCGAAGTAAGCTTTTCAACCCATTCAGATTCCGGTGGCAAAAGATAGTATAAATCTGCATAATCAAGCAGATTCCTCATCCATTTATAATACCCCTCTATTGATATAGTATATTTTCTGTTAAGAGTGTAATATCCACCGAGGGCTATCTTGTCTGCCGTCTGAGGTTTCTGAGAGCCGACAATCGGCACCCATTGATCGGTTGGTAACGAGATTGTACTCTGGAGTAATTGATGTACATATTGCACTGTTCGGGAATATCCTCCTTTAATTGCCCAATTTACTGCCGGCTGAAAGCGGAAGGAGAAACGGGGTGATAGATTATTGTGTGTCCTTCCATCTATATGGAACAAGGAATAATGAAGTCCGTAGTTAAACCTGAGTCTTGACCATGGACTCCAGTCTCCCCCGGCATAAAGATTCAGCTCATCCGCTCCGTATATATGGGTTCGATCCTCAACATAAGATGAAATTGCATCGTTGATAAGCGTTCGTGAAGTCATTGACGGCAGAAATGAATGACGTGTATATCCTCCACCAAATGTGATTCGATGCGTATGATGTGGACGCCAGTCAAAGTCAGCCTTTACAATCCAATCATGAATATAATTGTATGACTTTATATCATTATAATACTCTCTTTCCTTAACTCCGCCTTCTTCCGTTCCCCAGTCTTGCGAATGTTTAAGATGAGATGCGTAGCGTGTAAACGCACCTGTTACTTCACCAAATATTGTCGGGTTAAAAACATACTTCCATCCTGCCGAAGCGACAATATTTCCCCAGCGCATACCGGTTTTGTTAAGTTCATAATCTGTATTCTCGTTATATGTCCACTTTTGGCGTAGTGAGAGATAGTCTTCACCATAATAGAACATGGCATAGACTTGGCTTCGGTCGGAGAATCTGTGAGTGATTTTTGCATTGATATCTGTAAAAGCATATCCGAAATTCAGTTTCTCATCTTCGGAAATACTATTATAAATTGCACAGAAAGGAAGAGTAAGGATATCAAACCATGAACGCCGTGCTGCTACAGAATATGATGTTCGCCCCTTAAGTATCGGACCGTCCACATTAACTGCGGCTGATGTCAGTCCAACCTTTACACTACCGTGGTGTGACTCCATACTTCCATCCTTCGTATTGACATCTATGAAAGAGGATAAGCGACCGTCATATTTTGCAGGAAAGGAACTTTTGTAGAAATCAACATTTCGCATGGCCTCAGTGTTAAATGCGGAAAATAAACCTCCTAAATGATTAACCTGATAAAGGGGAATATTATCCAACATATACATATTTTCATCTCCACTCCCGCCATGAACATACATACCGGCTGTACCTTCAATTCCTGATGAAATACCCGGTTCTAACTGCAATGTTTTTATTACATCGCTCTCACCGAATATAACAGGAGTAGCAAGGATTGACGCTCTGCTTACGTTTAGCGAACCGATTTCAGCTGAATTAATTGCTCTGTCACTGTTGGGATTGGCGATTATTTCCACACCCGTCAGTTCTTGAGCATTTTCAGACAGTGTAATGTCAATTTTTCTTGAGGCAGTCAACTTTAAATCGTCAATACTTCTGCTTTCAAAACCCATCGTTGAATATTTGACGGATACTGTTCCAACCGGAACAGTCAGAGAATAAAAACCCTGAACATTTGTCGATGTTGCAACTTCGTAGGGAAAAACAGAAACCACAACTCCGGGTAATGCCTCTCCCGTACCTTCCTCTCTAACAAATCCACTTATAGTCACCTTTATCGGTTGTGTTGCTTCCTTACGAAAGAGTATGACATTGTTTCCTTTAAACTTATAATCAATACCGGTGTTTGACAGCATTTTTTCAAGTACAGACTTAAGTGGTTCACGCTCTGCCGAGATTGTCACTTTTACCGATTTCAATATTCCTGTCGGATAAATAAAATTCTTTTTGCTCTGGTGCATCAGTTCGGCAAAAACTTTACTCGCCGGACTATTGACCGCTTTTATACTCACTCTCTGAGCAATCCCCGGAACAAAAATAAATAATAATATGACACTAATAAGTAGAATCTTTTTCATCTTTCCAAAGATAAATCAATGCCAAGCATTTCATTAATAGTTTCAATCAGATCTTCTGCAGTGCCTTCATAACTTAAAGTCAGTCGGGTATTTACTTCCGGTACGTTCTTGACTTTAACATTATATGTTTTTTCAATTGAATTGACTATTTCAGGGAGTGACGCATTCTCAAATTCTATTAATTTTACTTCGGGTTGGACCTGAATATCCTCTGCATTATTTGAATTCAAATCTTGCTCAATAGCCGGCACCTCAATTTCATGCTCAACGGTATTTGACTTTTCCAAAATTACATAGGTGGTAACCGCTGCAATTGCTATAAGCGTGATTCCAACAATAGATGCGGCAACTATATGCCGTCTCCAAAAAGGTATTTCTCTAACTATAAACCCTGCGTTCGGTCTGAAAGCATTTTTTCGGTAGAATCTAACCACAAATCCTAATGACTCTTTGTACTTATCTGTCATCTGAATTAATTATTTGA
>CAMWXI010000011.1 GCA_947178175.1 uncultured Porphyromonadaceae bacterium
AAAGAGGAGTAAAGTTGTTATAAATATATGTTGAAAGAAGAAATCAGGCGAGAGACGCTCTCTCGATATATCACTCCTCTCAGGGAAGGCGGTTCGCTGCCTGCACTTGCCGAGGCGGAAGACGGTTTTCGTTACGTCGTGAAGTTTCGGGGTGGGGGCCATGGCTCCAAGGCGGTAATCTCCGAATTTATAGGAGGAGAAATAGCTAAGAGAGCTGGTTTGCGGGTTCCCGAACTTGTATTCCTTGATATGGGAGAGGAATTCGGTCGGAGCGAAGGGGATGAGGAGATACAGGATTTATTAAAGAGCAGTATAGGTTTGAATTTGGGATTGCACTTCCTGAGTGGCGCTTACGCTTGGGATGTGGCTGTAAACAAGACTGATGCCCTGACGGCATCGCGAATTGTATGGCTTGATGCATTTCTAACGAATGTCGACCGCACGGCCCGCAATACCAATATGTTGATATGGAATCATGAGCTATGGTTGATTGACCATGGTTCATCACTGTTTTTTCACCACACCTGGGACGGTTGGGAAAAGGCGGCTCTGTCACCATTTCCGTATATCAAGGATCATGCTCTGCTTCCACAGGCAACAATGCTTGAGGAGGTCGACAGTGAGATGAAACAGTTGATAACACCTGACTTTATTGATGAGGTGGTAGATGCACTTCCGGAAGAGTGGCTTTCGCAGGCCTCGGAGACCATACCGCCCGAAGAGCAGAGGAAGGTGTACAAGACCTTTTTGAAAACCAGACTTGAGAACTCCGAAATATTTACAAATCATGCAGTCGAAGCACGAAAAAAACTTATATGAATATGCCGTCATACGTTTCATCCCTAAAGTGGAACGTGGGGAGTTTATCAATGTCGGCTTGGTAATGATGTGTAAGCGTCGGCGTTGGCTACAGGTGAGAATCCTTTTGGATGAGAAGCGGATATATGCAATATTCGGAGATGTAGATATAGAACTTCTGAGAAGGCAATTGCAGAGCTTTGAAGCTATAGCGGAGGGACGCCATTCTCCTATCGGAGATTTGGATGCTCACGAAAGATTCCGTTGGCTGACGGCTGTAAGAAGCGCCTGCATCGATACTTCACGCCCTCATGCCGGATTAACCGAGGATTTGGATTTGACATTTGATATGCTCTTTAAAGAGCAAGTGGTTACTCCCTGATACAGATATCCGGACAGAGATGTATTGATGACAGCTTAAAGGAAATGACCCGAAAGAAACTCTCATAGAGTGGGAAAAGGTGTTTCTTGCTGAAGAAACCCGAGAACCATAAATGTCGGATAATTGTTAAACTATCAGATAATTGTTAATTTGAAAAGACTATGAAAAAATACGAAGAAATTTTGGATTCAACAGTGCCTACCTTGGTGGTTTTTGAACATGCAGGGAAGCATAATTCCGTAGATGTGAAATACCTGATGCAGGAATTGGGAGTGAAGTATGAAGATAAACTACAGTTGAAAAGAATCGACTGTTCCTATAATGGTAAATGGAAAGCCCGTTATGGCTTTAAGGATTATCCGACTTGGATACTCTTTAAGGAGGGTCAGGAACTGATGCGCGAAAGTGGCGAGAAGAGTATTGCCAAGCTGGAGGAGATGGTAGGTCGCGCTCTCTGAGCCTTTATGTTACAAATCAGTTAAGCTACGAAATCAGACTTCTGTAGAGAAGTCACACAGAGTAGAGTCCGGATAGTAAAAGGATAGGATTTCTTCAAAGGAAGCACCCTCCATTGCCATCCGGGCTGCTCCTATCTGGCATAGTCCTACGCCATGACCCCAGCCCCGTCCCTTTATTATGAATTTGTCTCCATCTTCCGTTATCTCTATCCATGAGGATAATAGATGGCTGTCTGAAAGCAAACGGCGAATCCAAAGCTCTTTCCCAATTTCCAGTTCCCCATCTTCTCCAATGATTCTCAGAAGGGAAATGCGCCCTGAAGCCCCCCGGATAACCGGTATAAGAGATTTTATTTTTCCTATATCACGTCCGAATTTCTCTTTCAGATTCTTCCTTACCTCTTCTTTGCTTATTGTGGCTGACCAATTCATTCCCCCATCGGTAGAAAGGTCATAATCCTTCAGCACTGAACTTAAAACCTCACGACGCCGGGCTATTGGAAGATTCTCAAGATTACACCATGGGTCATCAATACTTCCGAGATAATGGAAATCACGCGGTTGCCAGCATGTGGAAAACAGTTCGGTGCGTCCGCCGCAGCATTTGGAGAAACGTGCATCTGCGATGTCACCATTTTTATCACATAGAACAATTCCGGCAGAGCTGCGGATTGCGTCGGAAGCTTCCGGGGATATTTCCTGACGCCCCTGATAGCGTTGACAATGATCATCGGAACAGACATGAAATAGTGTGTGACTCTCAGTGTCGTCCCAACCTACGATTGCTTTTCCGGAAGAACAACTTCCGGTCTTATCATGGGGATGTATATTAAGGATTTTCCCCACTGCCCAGCTGCGTGAAATTATTGCATGAGCTTTCAGAAACTCCGTGGGGGTGGCAGGATTCATTTCGCTTCCCACCACACATTCCAGGTAAGTCTCCACGGAAAGATGATTGATTACCGGGAATTCCGGATTGCCGGTAATTGTTATTTTCCCCGGAAGTATTACCTCAATACTCTTCTGCCAGTGGAAATCTTTTCCTATAAGCATATTATGCAATATAGTCTCACCTTCCGGGGTTGATGAAACAACCGGATTCCCGAGAGTGGGAATTCCTACACTGATAAAAGAAGGGTATTTAAAGCTCATGGCATAGCTCGGTTAATTATATTTCAGGCAATTTTAAGATTTTTAATCCGTTTGGCCGCTACCCGCAGTGCATAGAGACCGAGAAGACATCCCGCTATTAACATTCCTATACCGACATAGAAAGCAGTGGCAAAAGAAGTGGCACGGGCCAGAACGCCCCAGGCTCCGGATGCGAGTCCTCCTCCTGCAGCCAAGGCGATGGAGATGATAGAGTATATACGTGCATATTCCTTCCTGCCAAACACATGGCTTGTCAGCATGGCTGTCTGGACAGTACACCCTGCATATTCCCAACCGAAGAGGAACGAACCTAATAAAATCATGGGGAAAGTATGACCGAAGAGAATGAGCAACAGAAGTCCGAAGACACCGAAGAGTGTTGTCACTATTACTCCAAGCATACAGTTTCGGTCGTTAATCCAACCCAAAACAAGTTTCCCTCCGGTCACTCCGAGCATTACGGCTGATGCCGCAAGGGCGGACTGCTCAATGCTGAAACTCATCGAGTCAACATATTTTGGAATGAAGAGATTGAAGGTGGAGCAGGCCATAAGTATGAATGCGAAGACTACGAGGGTGTAGAGCACGGGCATATGTAAGGCTTCTTTATAACTTATGCCATCCTCATTTTTGGGGGCTTCGGAGGATATTGATTCAGAGGTAGAAATTGTAGACTCACCGACCGGAGCAACCCCTTTGTCGGCAGGTGTATTACGAATCAGCAGACCGATGACCGGGGTGATTATAAAGAGAATAATCGCACCAAACGCCCAATAGCCGGCACGCCAGCCAAAAGAAGTGATAATGACACCCCCCAGAGGATTGAAGATAATTCCTCCGATACCGGATGCCGCACTGCAAATACCGATCATTATTCCCACTTTGGTTCTGAACCATGTATTGACAAGTGTCGGAAAACTGAGATAGAGCAAAGAGGCGAGGGCCGCTCCCATAATCGCACCTGCAACATAAAATTGCCACAAGGCATTAAAACAACCCATGGCAAGCATGTCAAGACCCAGGATTGCAGAAGAGACAGTAAGTGTCTTTCTTGCACCGAATTTTTGCATAAGACCACCGGCTGTAGAGAGAAACAGCGATGAACAGATGAACATAACGGACATATATATCCCGAACGAATCAAAGGGTATTCCCAGTGATTGACTCACCGGTTGATAGAAAATGCCGGCACAGCTCACCGACAATCCAACGTCAATTCCCATCATCAGGCAACAGCAAATTATTATCACATATCCATAATGGAAATTGCCGGGGGAGGATGATATTTTTAGATTTTCAGAATTGGAATTATTCATGGTTAGGGTTAGTTTTCCGCAAAATTACTAAAATTCTGATAAAATGCCCCACCTCTCTATTTGGGTAGAAAGGCGGGGCTTATGAAAAATATAATACTATAACTATCCTTTTACTTCTTCAGCCGGAGTTGGGGCCGGAGACGCCGGATTGACTGCAAATACATAGTTCTTGCGTTCGATAAGTCCCCAGATAAGTAATCCGATGACTACAACACCGCTGAAGACGAATTCAAATCCTGGAGATGTCGAGCCGAAAAGGTGACGTGCTCCTCCATCGACAAACGGCACGAGCATTATAGCTACATAGTTGGCGGAGAGAACATAGCCGAAGTATGTTGTTCCGGCCTTTCTGCTCGGAGCAATATAAGTAGTCTTATTATAGATAATAGGCTGAATTATCCCATATCCGAATCCGGTCACAGCAGAGGCTATAAGATAGATTATGAAGTTATGGGTGAATCCAATGGTAAGGAGTCCGGCGGCACACAAGCCAAGGCAGATGAAGAGTACCTGAGGACCGAATAATCTTTTGAGTTTACCGACCATAGCTCCTGTCACGGAACACATCAGGTAATACATGGCGGTCACTACGCCAATCTGAGTGGTGTTCATTTTGAAATGATCCATGATGAACGGAGCATAATATGAGATAGAGGTGGTGGCATATGTGAGAATCAGATAAAGCAATATAAGCATGATTAACATGCGGAGAGACACTTTCCCCTGGAAGTGGAAGACGTTGTTGTCAGAGTCAGACGATGTTTGTGCTGTCGGGGTCTGATTCACTATCCGTTTTGATTTGATATATTTCTGAGTCATAAAGGGAAGGAGACACAGAGGGATAATCGGAATCAGATAGACAGCGAAAGCGGCATGCCAGCTATACGCAACTACCCACCCTACGTATAAGTTTGCGATGATTACCATTGCGTTTGAGGTTGTGGATTTCAATCCCAGGTCACTCTGACGGGCTTGTCCGCCAAACCATTCAGAGATCGCACCTGCTGCAATCGGCACGACCAATCCACATCCCACACCGACAATGCAACCTAAAATAATAAGAGTTACCATGCTCTCCGCAAAGAAACACCCGACTCCTCCCAGGAGGAATGTGAGCAATCCAATGGCGAGTACGGCTGTCTGGCGTGAGGGGGTTGCAATCTTACCGGCTATCAGGACAACCGGGAACATTATAAGGTTAGGAAGCGAAGTCACCAGCTGAGATTCCAGTTCTGAAGAGTGGAAAAGATGGTGAAGTTTGCTAAGCATCGGGGACACCGCGAGTCCCGGAAGATTAATAGTTAGGGAAATTGACAGGATAGCCAGAAGTGATATCAGCGGCATCTTCCCGTTTCCGGATTTAACATAGTCCATAGTGCTGAATTTTTAGTGGTACAATAATCTCTCAAACAAGCTAAGAGCCGGACTCATTGTTTTGTGAGATTTCAGTCATATAAACGCAGGTGACAGAGGAGTCATTAACTGAATTATATATTAGTTAACACTATAATTGTTATTCAGGTTCGCCCGGGAGAAAAGTTTTCGGGTCAGAAAATGATGAAGGGGTAAAGAATGAGGGAGACGCTTCCACTACGTCTCCCTCGCGATTCCACTATAAACTATATCTAACTAAACTTAACCTACATTTCCCCATTCTCCCGAATCCGGAAATGTTCTTCCATATTGCTTTCTTTATTACAGAAACGAATAGTTTAACTGCTTTGTTGAAGCAAAACCGGGGTTTTAAGTTTATTTAATATTTATTTAGACACGCGCTTGAAATTTCCCTCAGGGAAGCTTAAAACAGAATATGTTCAAGCAAATAGACACCGATACCGGAAAGATATCCAATCAGTGCCAGCCAGCTGAATCGTTTCAGATACCATCCGAAGTTTATTTTCTCCAGACCCATAGCAATAACCCCGGCAGCTGAGCCGATAATCAGGATACTGCCACCAACGCCGGCACAGTAGGAAAGGAGTTCCCAGAATGTGCCGTCAACTACAAAGTTAGCAGCATATCCTTCAGCTCCAACCGGTGAAATGGGATACATCCCCATTACTCCTGCCACCAGCGGCACATTATCCACAATGGATGAGAGGACTCCTAATACGGTGTTGATTACATAGACGTCATGGATGCTTGTATCCAACTCGTTTGCAAGCCATGACAATACTCCTGTGGATTGAAGCACCGCCACTGCCATAAGAATACCGAGGAAGAACAGGATAGAGGGCATATCGATACGGGATATAACCTTAGGGATACGATACTCTTCGCTTTTATCCACTTTCTTTCTGTTATAGAAGATTTCTGTCACTATCCAAAGCAGACCAAGTACCAGTAACATTCCTACGAATGGAGGAAGATGCGTGATAGTTTTAAATATTGGTACGAAAATGAGACCTCCGACTCCAAGTGTAAAGAAGCACTTTCTCTCTCCGGGAGTGATATGTGAGTCTGAAACCTTGGTTGTGGAGATAGGAGGCAGTTCCCCTTTCAGTGCCGGTCCCATGAGAAGCAAGGGGATGACCATAGATACTATACTGGGAATGAGTACGTAGCTTATCAATGCCTGTGCAGTGACGTTGCCCTTCACCCATAACATGATAGTTGTGACATCTCCGATAGGACTCCATGCACCGCCGCTGTTGGCGGCAATGACAATCGCTCCTGCATAGAGCCAGCGTGTTTTCTGGTCATCTATGAGTTTGCGGAGAAGCATAAGCATTACAATAGTGGTTGTGAGGTTGTCAAGAATAGCAGACATGAAGAAGGTAGTGACACATATAATCCACAATAATTTACGCTTGTTGCGGGTCACGATGCGGTCTGTTATCACGCGAAAACCTCCATGAACATCCACCAGCTCTACGATAGTCATGGCTCCGATGAGAAAGAGCAATGTCTGAGTGATATCGCCGAGATGTTCTACTATATCCACGTTGAGGATGTAGGAGAGAGTCTGGTGGGCTAAACTTTCTCCCTGCAATTCCGGATGAGAATTGAGATACTCGTTGAAATGCTCTCCATTGACTATCGGCACAATTGAATCGCCAAGAAAAGCATAACAAATCCACAACACCATCCCCAATATAAGGGCAGAGGCAGTCTTGTCAATTTTTATTGGATGTTCGAGAGCAATCGCTAAATATCCAATTAAAAAAATAATAAGGAATGTAGTCAGCATAAAAATACAATAGTTTTTTCGGTATAGATTTATCGGTTGTATAATTCAATGTTGAGAGGTTCTTTTGTGATGATGACCCCTTCGTTCCTGTCAATGGGAGTATAATACTTACTGCCGATATATTCAGCAGCGCCTAAACGGCTGTAAGCAATGGTTATAGTTCGGAAGGTATCATCTTTTCTTTCATCAAATGATGCTTTGTTGTCTTCATCATCAGTTTTATCTTCTATATATAGAGGTGGAGGAGTCGTACGAATGATGACGGAGAGAGAATCCTGTGAATAATTTATCTTGTGGGGGAGAACATTAAACGCATAAAGCGGCTTGAGCGCATAATAAAAATAAAAATAGGCAAGTCCGAGGGGAGCGATAACCGTAATGCATAGCATAGAGACAGCCAAAAATCTGATATCCACAAAAATACAGAGGACTGTAGCCATCAGGACAATAGTCCCCAGGATTATTATCCAGAGCAGTCCCTCTTTCATGAGCAGATATGAGATAAGGTTGGAATTCCCTATCTTGAAGAAATCGTCGGTGGGGATAGATTGGATTTCTGCGTCGGTTGTCATAGTCTGAAACGGGAATACAGGAATATGGAAAGGTTATTTATTCAATTTTTCACCGCGCATTCCGCGAACCGTGCGGTAAACCTCCAGATTTGCCGGAGAAAGGGTCTGAACATATCCTGTTCCTTCCTTATTATAAAGCTTGGAAATATTGATATATTTATCTTTGTTCCCTTTTTTAAGTTCAAAAACATCATCACGCCTTTTCTTGACAATGTCACCCATTTCCGAATGTCCGTTCGCACCCAGACCTCTCAGGGTCTCGTTTACGCCATCGGGGGCACACCATACGGGAATGATTTCAGAGCATGGAGGATATCCCATTCCGGTCCACATGATGTATTCCTTTCCCATTTCTCCGGGCGTGAGGGATTCGGAGGATGCAATCGGATGACAACCTTCAATCACGATGGTAGCGGTAGATTTATATCTTGGAATGAAATCTTGGTCAATAAGCCATTTCTCATTGTCAAGAGCGCAGTCTCTCTTCTTAAGGTCATGATAAAAGCTCCGGCTAAGGTTTTCGGTGAGCAGTTCCGGTGTCACATTCTTACTTTCAACATAGGGTCTGAGCAAGTGATTGGCATTTGCTTCGCGTATGAATCCGTAACCCTCGTCAGGACGTCCGGAATGACTGTAATTCGTGCGTACAAGAATCCCTTCCGGTGCTTCGGAAAGAGGATATATAACATAAGAATGATTGTTTGTCTCGAAGAAGGCACCGTCCCCATGTGCATCAATCACACCAAAATTCGCTTCCACCCCCATTGGTCGGGGATAATCATCAAGCAGTTTGCGGAAGTCATCGACCGTATGGCAGGAAGAGAGTGCCAGACTCATCAGAACCCCCTCTTTATCCATTTCGGAGGCCGGTACGTTATCATCTTTTATATTATAAGAGGCAGTGTTCATTATGGCGAACCCCGCTTCATTCATTCCCATCCAGGCTTCTTCAAGCTTTTTGTCGGCAGCATTGAAGAGAGCGACATAACTTAGTTTTCCATCCTTCCCTTCGACATATTCCACTTTGTTGTCAATAGCGGAAGTGTCGCGATGTTTCCATAGGAGGGGACGCCCGTATGGATTAAGGTCAGCACTGACAATGGCAGATGTGCAGGCGTCTCCCGACAGGGGAAGCAATAGAAAAAACAGGATAATAGTGTATATGCATAGGGAATGGAATCGAATCATGGTGCAAAAGTAATAAATAGGATTGAATTCCTCATTTATGCAATAAAAAAATCATGAAATTTTGTAATTTCGCACTTATAATCCGTTTCACTACATTATAGGAAATAAATGAGGATTCTTAAGGATAGCAATAAGAAGTATTGTTTCATAATGGATATGGAGGTTCGCGATTATGAACTGGATTGCGAACAGATTGTCAATAATGCCAATTATCTTCATTATATGGAGCATACCCGTCACAAATTTTGTCAGGATGCGGGATTGTCGTTTATTGAGATGCATAACAAGGGTGTTGACGCCGTGGTCAGAAAAATTGAGATAGAATATAAGACATCTCTCCACGGAGGAGAGAGTTTTATTTCCTGTCTGCGACTTGAGCGTAAAGGCCCCCGTTTTATTTTCCATCAGGACATTGTCAAGCCTGACGGAGAGATAGTAGCAGAGGCTATAGTGACTGTTGTAGTGTTAAAAGATGGAAAACTTTCACGCGGTGATGAGTTGGCGGAGGTTTTCAAAGATTATATAGGATAGTGGCAGTTAGTTTGGAGCAAATGGCCTTCACCTTTCTTTCTGCGGGAAAGGTTAAAGTCTGGAGGATGCTGGAGGAAGCCGGTGTTTCAGTCAATGAGTTTTTTTCTTTAGATAAAGAGACGATTGCCGGAAGAATAGGACTGACGTCTACTGCCCGTCTTCCCGGACAGGATGAACTTGATAGGAGTATTGTGCGTGCCGGAATGGAACGGCAATTCATGGAGAGACATGGAGTGCATGCATGTTTTATCGAAAATGAGGATTATCCATGGCGTTTGAGAGACATTCCGGATGCTCCGTTGATTCTCTATGCATTGGGGGAATTTGATTTTAGCTCAGACAAGGTGTTGAGTATTGTAGGAACAAGGCGTTCCACACCATACGGTCATCACAGAACCACAAATTTAGTGGAAGAGTTAGGAAAATATTTTCCGGATTTATGCATAGTGAGCGGTCTGGCATACGGAATAGATGCTATGGCGCATACCGCAGCTCTTGATGCCGGTCTCCCTACGGTGGGAGTCCTTGCACATGGACTTGACACTATCTATCCGTCATCACACAGAGACCTTGCAAAACGTATGGTTAAGAATGGAGGAGCCCTTCTTACAGAATATCCGTCCGGAGTGACTCCCTATCGCAAGAATTTTCTTGAGCGAAACAGGATTGTGGCGGGTTTGGCGGAGGTGACGGTAGTAGTGGAGAGCGCCATAAAGGGAGGAGCTTTGTCAACCGCCAATGACGCATATTCTTACGGAAGGGAGGTGGTCGCCTTTCCCGGAAGAGTGGGCGACGAACAGAGTGAGGGTTGCAACAGATTGATAAGTCGTGGGAAGGCTAAATTGGTGACCGGCGCTTCAGATATTATGGAGCTTACCGGGTGGCATCCTCTCTGCGGCGGAGAGCGAGTGGTGCAACGCCGACTCTTTCCGGAGCTGGAAGGAACCGAGAAAATCATTTACGAAGCTGTCAGCGAGAGCGTAGAGCCGGTGTCTCCCGATAGGATTCACATTCTCACCGGATTGCCCGTGAGTGAGGTGATGACTGCTCTGAGTGAAATGGAATTCAACGGATATGTTCTGAAATTTCCCGGCAACCGCTTTGCAGTCTCATAATAAGGTAGACTATACTTATTTATGAATGATAATTTCGTTGAAAACATCTTATCTTTACCATAAAAATAAGTTCAGACTACTTCAAATCCTCAGATTAGCCGGCAGAAATAATACACTGAAATATTTAACTGCACCCGGTGAGTTTATGCTTCTCACGCGAGTGCAGTTTTAATTATTTGGCTGAGCAGAAATATTAAATTCTGTCTAAAACGGTTTCTACAAGACGTCTCACAGATGGTTTATAATCGGTATTGGCCTTTGTGGCACGTCGTTCTGCAATTATGCAGCAGACGGTCATTGCTTTGTGTCCGAGAAGTCTGGCCATCCCTTGCAGACAGGCGGATTCCATCTCAAAATTTGTGATGGGACGATTATGATATCTGAAGGATTCAATTTTTTCGTTAAGATTAGGGTCTGCGAGTTTCAGACGCACCATTCTCCCTTGCGGAGCATAGAACCCGACAGCTGCAATAGTAAATCCGCGTACCATATCATTCTTTCCGACACGCTCCACGAGTTCTGAATCTGCATTTACGGTATAAGGAGCTGCCCATGTGGGGTCCCATTCGGTGTGTGCGCAGAATTCTCGTTCAAACTCAAGGTCGCAAACTGCATCTCTGTCGGCATAGAAATTTAGAATTCCGTCAAATCCAGTTCCTTTTTCCGCAATTACAAAATCTCCGATATGGAGGTCTTCCTGAAGAGAGCCGGATGTCCCGATTCTGACCATCTCCAATGTGCGGTGTTGGGGAAGAACCTTGCGGGTTTTGAAATCAATATTGGCAAGTGCATCTAATTCAGTTACCACAATCTCTATATTGTCAGGTCCTATTCCGTGAGAGATACACATAAGTCTTTTCCCTTTATATGTCCCGCCAATAGCGTGAAACTCTCTTGAACTGACATTATAATCAATGGTATCGAAATATGACGCTACCATATCTACGCGCCCGGGGTCACCTACGAGAATGATTTTGTCGCGCAATTGGTCCGGACGGAGATGAATATGAAATACACTTCCGTCTTCATTAATTATTAATTCTGAGGAGGGGATAATTCTGTCTTTGTCCATATTTAAATGTTTTTCATGGATATAATCTCTTTGGGAAGAGGATGTCTATAACATTATAACTCATATCAGGAGCAAAAGGTTTGAGGATGTCAAAAAAATAAGAGGGTGTGTTTGACACACCCTCTATTGTTGTCAGGAAATTTCCTGTTGTTGATTCAAAAATTATTTGATGATTACCTTCTTGCCGTTTATGATGTAGAGACCGGCGGGGAGGTTAGCGATGTTGCCGTCAAATGAAACGCGGATACCTGTGATAGAGTAAACCTCTACATTTTCATCTGAGATGATTTCGCCAACAGCAACGGGATAGTCAACTGTGATGTAAGTAGGATACATAGTATTATCGTCAACTATGCCATTCTTAGCAAATGCGATAGCATATACCTGGTTGGTTGTACCGGCAGGAACATCAATTGTATTGCCTTTCTGGAAACCGGCAGCGATGAGGTCTTCGGTTGTTGTCTTTAAAGAACCTTCACCTGAAGAATAACTCATGTAAAGCATTTCATCGTAGCCTGCGGGAATATCAAATACTATAGTAGCAAAATCACCCTGTGCTCTTGTAGCGATCTTAAGAACCTGCTGACCGAGTTCTTCATCTTCTTCGAGCACAACAGTAGTCTCCTCACCATTGGGAATATTGACTTCAACCGGGAGTTTTTCGAGAGCTGCAATTGTGAATGTTTCAGAAATAACAGCTTCAACGTTGTTTACCTTCAGAGCTCCTGTGGGAACTGTGAGTGTCCACTGACCGGGGATTGTGATTGCTGCGGGAAGTGAGAATACGAGTTCGTTATTTCTGGGCTCACCCTCGAGGATGTAAGAAGCATTGCCAAGTTCGTTGGTGATGTTTGCATACTGACCACCCTGCCATGACAGAGTTGTGCCTTCTTCGTAAGTAAGTACGATTTCCTTGATTTCGTCGAGCTTAGCTGTAGTTGAAGGTGTTATAGTGTAATTCTTAACGGCTGCGGGTTCGATTGTAAAGTCACCGATAGAGAATTCGCTAAGGGCAGTGTAACCTACATAGAGGTAATTCTTGGGGAAGTGTACTCTGTACTTACCGGGAGCAAGTGCAAGAGTTGAAGGAGTTTTACCTTCTGACATGATATCAACGAGAGCAAGGTGATGCCCGTCAATTCTCTTGACATTGAGTGTCGTAACTTTTGTTTCATTGCCCTCATCGTCTACACGGACAACCTGAGCTCCTCTTGTTGCACCGAAAGTGTCATCAGTCTCACGGTTGTTCAATACAAAGTATGCATAGAGGTCTCCGTAGCGGGGAGTAGCATAAGTACCGAAGTCATATTCTGTAGCAACAACTGTTGCGGGGATACCATCGGTGTATGTGCCCTTGGAAGGAGTAAGAGTATACTCCATGTTGTCGTCTGCTATATAGAATGAACCTCCGAAGAGTTCGTTTTTGTATTCTGCTGCATTACCGTTGATAAGTGAAGACTTAATTGTGAAAGTGCCTGCAGGAATTTCAAGAGTGTTACGTCCGGGAGTGGTGATGGTGGGGAACTTGAGGACTGCAACACGTCCTGTGAATGTGATTTCAGAAGGATAAACCAATACTGATTCATAAACCGGTTCACCATCTTCGTCTACTTCACCGGTGGGGATGAGTTCCGGAGTGTCAAAATATGGTTTTGCTGCGTTAGCAGAAACGATAGTTGTTTCTTCGGGGAAGGTGATGTAGATAGTTTCGATTTTTTCTACATTTGAACCTAAAGCGGGAGAGAACTTACCCTTAACGGTGTTGATGATATAGTCACGCACGATGAGGGGTGAAGGTTCACCTGTTTCGTTGTCAATAAGAAAACCTTCGGGAATGACAACACGGAATTTACCGAATTCAGACGCTTCAGAAGTTACATTCTGGAAGAATTCGATAATAGTATTACCATGATCAACTTTAGTGAAACCGTCAAGACAGTAGACATTAGGTACGTTTGATGCGGGGACCATCTTTATCACAAGGCCGTTGTGAGAAAGTGTTGCGAGGTCGGGGCATGCGCGGTTAGGACGCCAGTCACCATTAACTGTAATTGTGCCGACACCACCGGGATTGTCGCCCATGTTGATGATACCGGGAGCCGGGGTCACTGATTGTGCAGATGCGCAAAGGGCCATTCCGGCTGCAACCATACTAAGGAAAAATTTTTTCATTGGTTGAGTAAATTAAATGAAACAAAGTAGATTATAGAAACTTATACGGATTAAGGTTCTCTTAACATCTATCCTTAATCGTATTTTGTTAAATAATCTAAAAGCAAACTTAATAAAAAATATTGTATTTCCAAAAGTTCCCATATAAAATTTTCGGAAAAATTTCGGATATCGGGGTAAATTTTCGTTTCCTTCAAGGAAAATTTTAAGCACACTCCCCAACACCGGCTACCAAATATATGTTAACACCGGGGCGGGAAATTAGAGGAATCGTTTAAGACTTATTGCGCTCCTTCTGCTTCCTTCGTTTTCATCATCATTCAATATGTTGTAGAGCATGTCTGAATATGGGAGATGCCGGAGCAGACGAAAAGCCAGGATGTCGGCTTCTTCTTGTGTCTGAACGCTTCTACAAAGCTCAAGACAACGGTTAAGCTCAACTTCCTCCTTAATATAATGTAGCAGGCAGAAGGCAAGAAGTCGTGATTCCCTGACATTTTTTTCCGATAGCAGAATATCGGAAACTGCGGATAACTCGGAGGCAGAATGATTTTCTGCAAAGTTTCGGGCCATATCGGTGAGCTGAGGGAGCTGCAGTCCGAAGACAACGGTATAAGGGAATTCCGCCTTGCGGAAGAGATCAGCTATAATCCCGTTGCGCAAGGCGAAAAACTGTTGTTTGATTTCTTTAATCATCAATAGGGGAGGGTTGAGAAGTCACGGCTGAGTCGCAACATCTGGTCAACATAATTTTCTGAGAAATCGAGAGTGATGTCAATGATTTCACCCTGTTCGTCATATTGAGGCACATAAACAGGATTGATGAATCCGCGATAGGGAGGGATATTGAGTTTGGAGAAACGGTTGAGCACTTCTTTATGAAGTTTCTGATCGACTTTTACAGCATATTTCTGAATAAGTTTATTGCCTGCTTCATAATCGCCCTCACTCTTTATGCGTTGAATTTCCGCAAGAAGTTCGCCGAGAAGTCGTCGCATCTCAGGATAGTTGTTGATTTTAACGTAAGTTTTCCCATTCTTCTTAACGAGTTCAACAGCTTTCGATTTTTTAGAATGGTCAAGTACCCATGCGGCGATAAGCTGGCGATTACGCATGTGGGCTTCCTCAATATCCTTTCCGGGTTCGATACGGTTGAGCTGGGTCATAAGGCCGTTGAGCATATATTTGTAATATTCGGCCTTATAAGCATCTGGATTGTCGAGCACACCGAGTTCAAGCAATTTTGGGTCGGCAAGATAATAGAGAGCGAAAAGGTCCGCACGCGCCTCTTCAAGCGCTGAACCATTCTCCTTCAGTGCATCAGGGTCAACACCGGGGAGTAACTGACCGGATGCGTGTCCGAGACATTCATGAAGGTCTGTATGCAGCATATCCGTGATGTAGAGATAATCCTCCATGTTCTTCCTGGTAGGCGCATCAATTACAAATTCCTCATTAAATCCATTGCCGTGAGACGCCATGTCGTAGGCTTCCGTGATGTTTTCAAGTGTCACGGATTTAGAGCCGTGAGCCGCACGAATCCAGTTGGCGTTAGGAAGATTTATTCCGATAGCGGTAGAAGGGAAGGCATCTCCGGCGAGCATTGCGGCGGTGATGACCTTTGCTGACACTCCTTTTACCTTGGGCTTTTTGAAGCGACTGTCAACAGGAGAGTTATCCTCAAACCATTGTGCATTTCCCGAGATAGTCTCTGTGCGATGAGAAGCCTTTTTATTCTTGAAGTTGACATAGCTTTCCCATGTACCTGTCATTCCGAGAGGGTCGCCGTAGCTTTCAATGAATCCGTTGACGAAGTCAACATCTGACTTGGTGTCTTCAGCCCAAAGGATTGAATATTCATCAAAGAGGCGGAGGTCGCCCGTGATGTAATAGTCTATGAGTTTTGTGATATAGTTGCGTTGGGCTTCATTCTCAGCCACACCTTTTGCCATGTCGAGCCAATAAATGATTTTGGCGATAGCGGGGCCATAGAGTCCGTTGAGATGATAGTGCTGTTCAACAACCTTTCCGTCTTCCTTGACCATACGGGAGTTAAGACCGTAGGATATGGGGGTGGGGTCACCGGGATTCTTGATTTTATCAAAATATGCTTCAACTTCAGCCTGGGTTACCCCTTCGCCATAGAGATTGCCGGCTGAATTGACAATTACATCTTTTGTGCCGTCCTGAAAAACTCGTTTGGCCATAACTTCAGGATTGAAGATGACCGGAGTGAGTGTTGAGAGGAGACTATCGACTGTCTCACCGTTTGAAAGAGGGAGAGATTCTGCAGGAAGAGCGCGAACCTGAGTCGTGAAAAACTCCTCGGAAAATTCAGGAGTGAATTTGTCGCTGGAATAGTGATGATGGATACCATTGCCAAACCACACCTGTTTCAGATATTTTTCAAAAGCTTTGAAATCTTTAGAGTTTTTGTCGCCGGAGAAATTCTTGTAGATATTCTCGAGGAGATGGCGGATTTTTAGATTATATCTGCCGTTCTGATCCCAGGTGATGTCGCGACCGGACTGGGCCGCCTGCGACAGATAATAAAGCATTTTTTTCTGGTTTAAGGAGAGGTCAGAGAATTCGGGCACTTCATAGCGAAGCACTTCGATGTCGGCAAAATTGTCAACGTGATAGTTGAAATTCTTGTCTTCAACTGCATTCACATTCATGGTAAGCATCTGTGTCAGTACCATTGCCATTAGACATTTTTTCATGATATGATGGTTAGTTTTAAAATTTATTCAACATATAGTACGAGTCCTTTGAGATATTCACCCTCCGGATGAGAAATATCAATAGGATGGTCAGCGGGCTGAGTCAGCTGATGCAGTATCCGGACTTTTCTTCCGGATTTTGCCGCCGCGCTGAACACAGCAAGGCGGAACGCCTCGCGGGTTACAACCTGAGAACAAGAGAAGGTGAAGAGTATTCCCCCTTTTTTGATTTTGTCAAAAGCTTTCCCGTTGAGTTTCCTATAGCCTATCAGACCATTCTTCAGGGCGCTGCGATGCTTGGCGAATGCCGGCGGGTCCAGGATGATGAGATCATATTCATCCTTTTTCATGTCGTCAAGAAATTTGAAGGCGTCTGTGGCGTGAGAGGTGTGGGTGGCACACTGCGGGAAGTTGAGTTCAATGTTGGCATCTGTAAGAGCCACAGCCTTGGCAGAAGAGTCTACGGAATCTACATGGAGTGCTCCCCCGCGAAGGGCATAGACAGAGAATCCTCCGGTGTAGCAGAACATATTGAGGACTTTTCTGCCGGATGCAAATTTTTCCAGAAGATGGCGGTTCTCACGCTGGTCAAGGAAGAATCCCGTTTTCTGTCCCTTCATCCAGTCAATATTAAAGTTCAGACCATTCTCCATCGCAACATTGCCGTCATACCCTCCGATGAGATAATCGTTATGAGGGTCAAGCTGAGCTTTAAAAGGGAGGGTTGTCTCGCTTTTGTAATAGACATTACGGATTTTTGCATACGGAAGAGTAGTCAATGCGTCCGCAATCTCGTTTCGCATGAAGTGCATACCGGGAGAGTGTGCCTGCATAACTGCAGTGTCGCCATAGATATCCACTACCAGTCCCGGGAGAAAGTCACCTTCCCCGTGTACAAGACGATAGCAGTTATTGTCCGGGCGAACAAGATTCAGAGAACGTCGCAACTGATAGGCTTCGAGCAGACGGGAGCTGAAGAAGTCATCCGGAAGTTTGTCAGTGAAAAACTCCAGGATTCTGACGGCGATGCTGCCAATCTGATAATGGCCACAACCGAGGATTCGATTGTCCGAACTGACCACAGTCACCAGGTCTCCCTCTTCCAGATTTTCAGGAAGTCGGGCAACAGCACCTGAGAAAACCCAGGGATGATGACGGAGTAGAGACTCCTCTTTGCCGGGTTTGAGAATTATTATAGGGTATTTCTTCATTCTTTATATTAAGGTTAATCAGATATGGAAGATTATTTGAACAGGCGCACTATATCCATTCCGTTGGCATAGATGAGAAGAAGAAGCAGAAGACCCATTCCAATCATCTGAGCCCATTCCATAAACTTTTCATTCGGTTTTCTGCGGAATATTACCTCATAGAGAAGGAAAAGCACATGTCCGCCGTCAAGTGCGGGAATTGGCAGAATATTCATAAACGCCAATGCTACCGAGAGGAAAGCGGCAATGTTCCAGAAGGCTATCCAGTCCCATTTTTCGGGGAAGATAGAGCCGATTGAGCCGAAACCACCTACACTTTTGGCCCCCTCCTTAGTGAAGACCATCTTCATTGAAGAAGCATAGGAGGTCAGTTTTTCGGTTCCCAATTCTATTCCGCGAGGCACGGCCTGCAGAAGGGAATAATTGATTTGTTTGCTATTGAAGAATGCTGCGGGGTCAACTTCAAGACCGATACCCATCTTTGAATTGGAGGAAAGGTGGACTTTCTTGACGATGGTATCCGGCACTGCCGAACCCTCTTTTGAGCGGATGAGGGTGATGTCGACAACGCCGTCGTCATGACCGGGGAGAGTGTTGAGGAATGATGAAAGGGAGGGCGTAGCCAATGTGTCTACAGCTATTATGATATCGCCTGTCTTGATGTCGGCTTTTGCCGCTCCTTCTCCGGGAGTCACATGAGACACTCTTGTCGGAATACGGTAGGCCATGAACTTGACAGGCTGGTTGCCCGACTTCATCTCCTCATCAAGCTTCAACATAAAATCCGAGGGTATGGAGATATTGACAATGGAGTCTCCGCGTCTTACGCTGACCTCTTTAGCCTGAATCATCTCTATCCTTGCATCGTTAGGGTTGGAGAGTTCTTTCCCGTCAGCGGCCAGGGGAATATCGCCGTCCATAAATCCGATTTTATGAGCAGCCGGACTGTAGTCCATGCCCATCTTTGCCTCGGAGAAAGGTACATATCGTTCACCTGTAGCATAAACAATCCCTGCATAGATAAGGATAGCGAGCAAGAAATTAAACAGCACGCCGGCTATCATTATGAGGAGGCGTTGCCATGCGGGCTTTGAACGAAACTCCCATTCCTTTGCCGGCTGTTTCATTTGCTCCGTATCCATTGATTCGTCAATCATTCCTGCAATTTTGCAATAACCCCCTAATGGGAGCCATCCCACGCCATATTCAGTATGTCCCCAGAATTTGCGAAGTTTCGATTCCTTCTTTTCTCCTGATTCCGGCTCCTGGGAATTTTCCGGAGCAGAAATTTCTGAAGATGATTCTTGTGACTTCTTCTTCTTTCGTCTTTTTTCCGGATTCCACTTGAAAAGTTCAAACCAGGGGTCGAAGAATATATAGAATTTCTCTACTTTGACACCAAAAATTCGTGCAAACAGGAAGTGGCCGAATTCATGGATAATCACCAGGATGGCAAAGGCTAAAATTAGTTGAACTGCTTTTATTAGAAATGTATCCATTTATATCAAAGTTTTTTTAAGAGATTGTGCGAGAAGGGTCGCTTCGAGGTGTGTAGAGGCCAGGTCCTCAAGCGTTGGCTCTGGGATGAAAGAGGAGGAGTCCATAACTTTGCTTATGAGTTCAGGCATCTCGACAAATCTGATTTTGTCTGAGAGGAAAGAGGCGACAGCCACTTCGTTGGCGGCGTTAAGGATGCAAGGCATATTCCCGCCCTTTTCTATAGCATCAAAAGCAAATTGGAGGAGGGGAAATTTAACGATGTCCGGTTTCTCAAAGTTTAATGTTGCCAATTGTGAAAGTTCCAGGGGGGGAGCTTCGGTGTAAAGGCGTTTGGGATAGCTGAGAGCATATCTTATCGGAATGTGCATATCCGGCACCCCGAGCTGAGCTTTGATTGAACCGTCGTTGAATTCCACCATTGAATGTACAATGGATTGCGGATGAACCAGAATCTTGATGTTTTGGGGAGGACAATTAAAAAGCCAGCGCGCTTCAATCATCTCAAATCCCTTGTTCATCATTGAGGCTGAGTCAATTGTGACTTTTGCGCCCATATCCCAGTTGGGATGGCGCAAAGCGTCTGCCGGTGTCACTTTCTCAAGTTCTTCAAGTGTGAAATTGCGGAAAGGTCCGCCGCTTGCAGTCAGAAGAATATTGCGTGCTTCCGCTGTGCGTTCTCCTGCCAGGCATTGAAAGATTGCGGAATGTTCGCTATCCACGGGGATTATGACAGATTCAGGGTGTTCCCGCAGGAGTCCGGTGATTATTTCTCCTCCGGCCACAAGAGTCTCCTTGTTTGCGAGCGCTATGGTTTTATGAGCCTTAATTGCTTCCACTGTCGGGAAAAGACCGCTATATCCAACAAGGGCTTGCACAACAATGTCACATTCGGGTAGGATTGCCGCCTCAATAATTGCTTCCGGACCGGAGGCAACCCTGACAGAGGTGTCGGCAAGAGCTTCCCGGAGGGGAGGAAGACAGGATTCATCGGCGATGACCACCAATTCGGGCAGATATTTGCGCGCCTGTTCGGCAAGGAGCTTCCAGTTGCTTTTTGCCGTGAGTGCCACAGCGCGAAACCGCGAAGGGTATTCATCTATGATGTCAAGGGTCTGGGTGCCGATGCTCCCGGTAGAACCCAAAATGGAGATTCTTTTCTGGTTCATGAAAAATTACTGCATTTCAGAGATTTCGGATGTGAGGAGAGAAGTGGGTGAGGCGTGAGGGGAGATGAATTCGTAGGGTACGAGTTCGTTTCCGTTATGCCACATCTGGAGCTCTACAAACGGTGGATTTCCCTTACGATGAGGTGGAGGAAGAGCTATTGCCTGCCCGCCGTCAACATGGTCTCCGGGGGCCACTAAAGGCATTCCGGTCCCTCTATAGCGACTGAGAAACCCCTTGGAGTGTTGCACTACGATAAGGTTGGTATCGCCTGATTTTTCAGCACTTATGATAGTTCCGTCAGCTATACACCCTACGGGAACGCCTACAGGGAAAATCACTTTGGCAGTGGTCTGAGAGCGGGTTGACGCTGAGATGACAGCTTCTTCCGCAGGGGAATAGAAGAGCATGCTCTCTGCCGCCAGTGGGGCAACCACCGATATGTTGTAACGATGTTTATCCTGCATGGCAGATAAAAATTTCTTTTCCTCGGATGATGCACCCTGCAGGGAATCAAGCGTCATGAAATTCCGTCTCCTTAAAGCTGAGGTTGAGTCGGAAGAGTGTCGTTCGGTATCAAGGACAGTCAGGATATTGTTGAGGTAAATTTCATTCTGATTGAAGACATTTTGCAGAGAATCAAGCCTCAGCATAGTCTGTTCGGACGATACCCGTTCGGATTGCTTGAGATATCCGGGGAGGAGGGTCTTGATTGGTGTAAGTAGGAAGAGAAGAAAACCGAGAATTAAGGCGATAAGGAAAAGAATGAGGGAGAGACCTGCGATTTTCCATGGTGTGAGATACCAACGGCCCACATTCTGAAGGTGTGCCTCATCCTCGAGTATGATAAGATATTTTGGTTTTCGCCTTAGCATTTTCCGTTTCCTTAGAAGTGCAAAATTAGAAAAAAATGAAGAAAGGGGCAAATTTTATAATATATAGGTGGGAAACACGATCCGGAGATATAAAATCAAAAAAAATTGAAATGTGAATGAACCTTAAAACTCGAGGTGATGTTATATAGGCATAACGAGTCAGAAAGACTATTACAAACGTTTCCGGGAAGAAGGATGGTAAAATCATAAAAACGTAAAATCCTCCGGAAAAAATAATAGACTACGGCTCCACTATAAAGAATTATCAATCTAAAAAAGTTGTTTATGAAAGCTAAGAAATTTTACGGATTAATGGCCCTTTGTGCCGGCTCATTCGCCCTGGCTCCCGCAGCAGCGGCACAGGATGTGACAGTAGAATCTGTCAGTGTATCAGAGTTCAGTTGTGACAACAACACCAAGTATTTTTCAAATTGGCGAGACAATTGGTTTATTCAGTTAGGTGCCGGTGTTAATCAGCCCTTCGTAGAAAGAGGATGGGGTGTAAAAGATCCGGGACACACCGTAGACCGCCAGAAAATGACAACAGTATATAATTTCGGTTTCGGACGTTGGTTCAGCCCGTATCTGGCAGTTCGTGTCAATGCACTTGGAGGAGCGCTCCACTGGAACAATCCGACAGTAGCGGAACCTAATAACGGATGGGCACGTGCAAAGCATGCTAACCTCAATGTTGACTTGATGTGGGATATGTTTAACTCCTTTGCAGGTCCTAATCCCAACCGAGTATTCAGCATTATTCCTTATGTAGGTATCGGTGGTGACTGTATGTGGGATATCCGCGATTCAAAAGGTAATGTGGCAGCAGGAACAAATATTTACACCGATGAAGGTCGTCTCCGCAAAATGAGTTGGACTCTTCCCGTATCAGCAGGTATTCAGTTCCGTCTCCGTCTTTGCAAGTATGTGGATTTCTTTGCAGAAGCACGCTCTAACTTCTATGGTGACAACTGGAACGGATGTGCTAACGGCAAGCCCATTGAAGCAAATGTAACAGCATACGGCGGTTTGAGTTTCAACATCAATGGCCGTGGTTGGGAAACATACAATGAATGTAACAACCTCAGCACAATCGCAAGCCTTAACAATGAAGTCAACAACCTCCGTGGTGAAGTATTGGCAAGTGCGGCAGCTATCTCAGCTCTTGAAAGCCAGCTTCCCTGCCCGCAGGCCAACACAGTTACCAAAGTTGTCAAGACAGACTGTGCGAACGCACCTTTGATGACAACAGTAAGATTCGCAATTGATTCAGACGTAATCTCACCTGAAGAAGAAGTAAATGTCTACAACATGGGAGAATGGCTT
>CAMWXI010000012.1 GCA_947178175.1 uncultured Porphyromonadaceae bacterium
ATCCAGAGTGTCAAATTCAATTTCCGCTCCAATTGAGAAACCGTTCTCTTTGTCGAGAAGTGTTTCAGGAAAATAGATGAGCGGTGACCATGTTCTTCTGAGTGTTCCGAACGAAGACGTCCAGTCAAGAACCCCGGCCCAACCAAACTGTTCGGGATAGAATGAATAGTTCCATTTTTCAGCAGTGGCAGGAGCGATGAATGATGTTATTGCCCTTCCACCGTTATATTCTGCGGATTCCTCATATTTCCCCGGAGAATATACGGTTTCATGAGGGAAGATATATTCCTCGGAGGCTATTCTGGAAAAGTGGAGGGCTTTGATTCGGAAGCCCGGTCCGACGGGACGACCACCATAACCGTCTTCAATAGTAAATCTGAATTTGGTGGCGGCACGCGTAATAAAGTAATCTTTGACAATTGTGCCAATCCCTTCTTCATCCACACTGTCTACATTCTTTGAGTCTGCATAGAAATCAAAGAACTCGGTCATCGGAATATATTGAGGGGAATTATGTTCGTTGTCAATCAACACTCCGGGTCGTTCAACACTCCATTTGAGGTCAAAGAACCCTTTGGGGAGAGGCACGCCAAGGAATGTCTCGGTCAATACTTTCTGAATCTCCATAGGTAAGGAGGATTCATTAGCTATGAAGAAAATCCTTTTGTTCTCATCCGGAATGATTGTGAAGTGCAGATAACCGTTCGGATCCAGACTGTGCTTGTATTGTTCGAGATCGTAATAATCATTTATCTCCACAGCGTTATCTTTGTCGGTGCGCACAATTATCACACGAAGAGAAGTAATCATTGACTCATGAATGTCAACCGGATCTTCGAATGAATAACTTTGAGCCCTTGTTGTAGCGGAGCTTGCTTCCATGGTGCTGTTCTCAGCTGAATTGAGACGGATTCTTATGGCGATGTCCATTCGGTCGGCTGAAGCGACAGGTCTTTGATCTTCTTCAGAAGAGCAGGCACAGAGCAAGAGTATCACCCCTATAAGGAGCGACACCTTTCTCAATGTGTCGGTTATTAAGCTTTTTGTGAAGAAGAACATGTTGATATTACCGGAAGTTTGCTTTGCGATTTAACGGAGGATGTCAGCAGTAGGGTTATGATTTTTAACGATAGAATTCAGACTCCTTAAAAATTATGATCACTGAGTGATTTCGTTGACTCTGACAATCCAGTTGTCAACTTTGATATAGGTTTTGTTCCAATGTCGGTCATCATCGAGGAAGAAAACCATCGGCCATTCACTTTTGCGGTCGAGGAATTCCTGTTCACCACACCAATCATAATAATCGCTGCGCATTGCAAGCAGATAATTGTTGAGAGCGATGTTGATGACTTCAGTTCCCGATTCCTTATGGGTCACTATAAGTTTAGGATTATTTTTCTTCATCAGACGGGAGGTGCTCAGGTCAGCGTAAGCCACTTTCACTTCAGTGATTGCAGCGCGAGTTTCATCTTCATTATCAGCGTTGTGATCGCCGGTTGATACAGAGCCGATTCCCCAGGGTGAATAGGAAACGTCACCATTCTTCACGAGGTCATTATTGTGGGCGAAAAGAGTGTTGTCATCCACAATCTCAAACTCATAGTCATTCCCATCCAAAGGCTCATAGCTGAGGTGTTGAAGAATGATACGGAAATGATTGGTGTTTTTCATCATTTTGACGGTCACCTTCTGTAGGTTAGGCTGTACCTTTACGATAACGTTGTTCAACGTGCCGTAAAAATGGTCGTGCAGGCGCCCTGCCGGGTTGCCGGGTTCCAGACATTCATCATTAAGTTTCATCCCGAGGTCTGTAAGATAATGTTCCTGTCCCTCCACGGGATAATTGGTATGGGTGATGGAAGCTTTCTCGCATGTAGTGCCCCCATAAGCCACAAGTGTGTATTCACCCTCCGGCAGGTCATTGATGCGCATGCGGTAATCTTCATCTGAGAGAATGTCGGAATTTTCCGTGAGGGTCTTGACGTGTTTCCCTTCGGAATCATATATATGCAGAACGAGACATTCCACCTGTGCGGGGAAGGCGTTTGCCCGTTCAAGGTTATAGTCATAAATAAAGCGGACTTCAATGCCGGAAGGACAAGGTTCCGGTTCGTCATCCATGATAGCGGTGCAACCGTTAAGGCCTATCATCGCAGAGATGATAGAGAAATTGATTGCGATATATTTCAGAAACTTATTCATAGTTCAGTTAATGAATAGACAGGAGGAGAAAAAAGAGTGAGAGAAATTCGATTCGAGAGGTATGGAAAGATATTTTAAAAAGAGTAGGGGCCGGGAAGCAAACCACGGGGACAGGCTCCCCGGCCTTATTTAGTGCTTAATCAATCCATTCAGGGAATGGAACAGATTACAGATTTCTTAGAATTCGATTTTGTTTACACGAACCATCCAGGGCACAACGCGGCAAGATACCTTGAGGTAAGTCTTGGGTTCCTCATCGGGATCGTCAGGAAGTTCTTCAGGACGAGTGTAACCGAGTTCAGAGATAGAGCTTACATAGAGTTTGTAGATGTTGTTACGAACAGTACCGAACTCCATAGCACCCATATCCACACTATTATGGTTGTCGTTGTGACGGTTGTAGTAAGTATAGTAAACGTAGTAGTGAACTGAGTTATCCTTTTCAGTTGTTGCACGGTAAATCTTGAAGTAACGGAGTTTGTTGATGTTGTCGTAAAGGTTCTTCACGTCAGTGCAATCCTGAAGATTTGCGTCAGAAACAGTCCATACGATATTGTTGTTTTCATCAAGTTTGATGCTGCCGTCTTCATTCTTCTCAGTTGAGAGATAGCTAGCGGGGAACACCTTAGTGAAGGCAACGCGGAGGGCGTTGGTCTCATTAAGAGAGTAGACAGTTGAACGAAGCATGGCAAGGTCACCATAAATTGTACCGTTGAAGGAGTAGATGTTGTGTTTTGACTTCATACCTTCAGCAAGGGGAGTGCCTTCCTTGGCGTTTGTGATCTCAGCCTTGAAGATGATACCGGTAGAGATACCTTTCTTCTGGCTGCTGATAGCGGGAAGAGTGTTCTCTGTAACATAACGGTAGATTTTGTAGCCTTCTTTATCTTCAGCAGTGAGAGGAGTGTCATGCCATTCAGCATCATTGTCATCTTCGCCGCTTACTACCTGAGAAATCGGAGTGAAGTCAAAGTTGTCATCACTATAGTCATCAGCACCTGTGCTCTGATAGAAATATTTGTTAAGAAGCGTATTGCTGAGATTCGGATCATTCTTAAGTGCAAAATTGGGAGAAACAACGTAGTTGACGTTTCCTGCCAGGTTGAAATATTCAGTACCGCAGAGCTTCCAGTTATTGTCTGTACCATCATCGCTGACGCGGGGCAATACATAGAATTCCTTAGCGATGTTGAGGGGAGCCATAGAGAGAAGTTTCACAGTGGCAATCTGGTCCTCAATGAGCTTGTCATGATCGTCGGGATCCGCGATATACTGATAGATGGGGTATTCGTTGTTGTTGATAGACTTGAAGTCGAAACGAGAAACAACGCGGGCCACGTCAACAGTACCGAGGTCAAGCGCCTTTTCAGGAGAGTTGTATTTAGTGATGAGATCACTCTCGGGAGGAAGGAGCTTTGAGGGGATGGTTGTGTTGGGAGCGTTAGCCATCAGGATGGAACCACGTTTCCAGATGCCCTGATCAAGGTCAGCGCTGGTGATAGTGAGAATTTTGTCAATATCAAAAACGTCATTCTCATTGATGTAACCGCCGGCATTGCAATAAGCGAAGATATACACACGCTTGTCTGCACATCGCTGGATAGCATCTTCACGGAATGTGAGGGTGAAGACAGGATTCTTTTCGTCAAAAGGAGTAGCAGGCATAGCAGAAGATTTGCCGACTGCAATTTTCTTGTAGTTTCCTGTGTTGTCTTCATCAGTAGCCAACACAACCAATACGTCGTTAACACGATTTTCGTGTTCGAGACCGATTTCGTAGCCGTCGGAAGAGTTGTCCGTGCCATTGTAATCGTTGGGATCATCAATGTCTGTCACACTACGAGAGGGGAAATAAAGCTGTATGCGCGCATACACATTATCTCCGTTTCCGCTTGGAGTCAGATCTGTCGGCTCATCGCTTGAACAGGAAGAGAATCCAAACATCATTGCAGCAGCTGCAAAGATGGAAAGATGTTTAATCTTCATAATTGTTAATTTTTTAGTTATTTAATATTTAGTTATATTGTTATCTTGTGATGAATATATTCACATTAATAAATTAAGAGAGTTTCAATCGAGAGATTCTATCACATGTAGAAATTCTCCAATCACTCAGTGTCATTTAGTTTTTACCATTCAAAGAGTTTAAGATTTTCCTGAGCCTCCTTGAGGTTGCCGGCAGCTTTGAAGTGCTCCTTTGCTTTTTCAAAGTCACCATTGTGGGTGGCGATGACACCTCGTGCGTTTTCTGCTTCAGGAGATTGCCCTGCCGATTTCAGCAGTTTCTCAGCTTTCTGATAGTCTCCTTCTCCAATTGCGGAGATGGCAGCGTTGAGATTGGCTGTTTTGTCTTCCGGATAATATTTAAGAGCAGTTTCAATAGCCGCGTTGAACTCCTTGCTTCCTTCCGGATAGAGGCGCGCCACACGCATCATCTGGTTGAGTGACATCAATTCCGGTGTCTTCTTGATTACTTCTGCCAATTTCTCATCGCTCAGCGGCTTCAGGCGTGTGGAGATGGCAAACTCGGTGGCACGAAGCCGCGGGAAGATGGTGGGAAGAATATAGCTCTTATAAATCTGGGCAAACCGTCTGTCGGTCTTAAGGGTCTTCTCCTTGGCGTCATAGTCTGACGGACCATAGACGGGAGCGTCAATAAGTTCAAGGAGGTCTTTGCGCTGTTGTTCAGTCAGCTCTTTTGATTTGAGGACTTCGTCGCGGAATTCCTTCCAGTTTTCCGGCACCGCGTCGTATTCACTCTGTTCGCGCGGCAGCTTGTATCTGTCCGCCAGGTATTCCGCCAAGGCGCGTGAACGACCGGTGGAGAGGTCCTGGTTGTGGAGATAGGGGGATTCCGGAGAAGCATAACCGGTGATTTTGATTTTTGCAATCTCCACATTCGGGTCAGAGAGAGCATAGCTCACGGAGTCATCAATTACCTTCAGCTGTGCGCGGTTGTCAATTTTCTGACCGTTACGGCAAACGTAGGGTTGGTCGTGGAGAACGGTGCGGTCAACTTCAAACTGTACTCTTGCACGTCCTTCATGTATTGAGATAGGGAGCTCCGTGACTTCCGGAGTAACGTATGCCACACGCATTTTGTCAAACGGATTGAGATTGATTTTTGTGGGATCGCCGAGTGCCGAGGCATATTCTTTGCCACAGCCGCAGGAGTCAACGAGAAGACGAATCTCGGTTGATGGATTCATCATCCAGCTCTGGAAAGGGAGATAGACCGCATAGTCTACTGTCTGCGGTTTTCCGTTGATGCGGCGCACCTCCTTAATCACGTCGTAGTTGTGTTTTTCACCATTCCGGCTTATGCTGCCACGTTCGTAGGCATAGTGCATGTTGCGTCCGTTGATGAGCACGGAAGGAAGCACTATTTTATTACCTTCGGGTCCTTCAACAACCGGTGAGAGATAAAGCTGTTTGTTGGCACCGAGTTTCAAGGAGTCGAGAACAAAACGGTAGCTTATCTCAAGTTTGCTACCCTCCATTTTTCTTTCCGGGCCAATGGTTTTGAGTCCCTGACCGCCGGCTAAGGCTCCCAGAGCAACGAGAATGATATTTATAGTCAGAATCAGTAAGCCGCGCTTCATGACGTTCTGTTTGATGTTTGAAATAAAGTTTGTTTTCGCAATCTTAAAAATCAGAAGAGATAAAGGATTGAAACTCCCAATTTTGTAAGACCGGCATAATTGGTGTCTCCGGTTCCGGTTTTGGTGCCACATTCGCCGCAGGAGTAACGGTCGTACCAAACATGCCCGTATCCGGCACCGATTTCCGCCTCAAGGTTCCAGTGTTTGGCTAAAATCCACTGGTAGCCGTAAGTGACTCCGGCTCCTACGAATCCCCCCTGCACCCTGCTGTCGCGTACTGCTGTGGTAAGGTTGGTACCACCGAAGAATCCGCCGGGGACAGGGAGATGAGCATTCTGAACGTTCATCTGGCCGCCGAGGGCATGAACTCCGAGAAAGTGTCCGTTGTAGGGAGAACAGAACCACCAGCGATATTCAGGCATGAGAACCCAATGTTTCGCTTTGTGCTTAACGTCATTGTCTGAGGTGAAAGTCCAGGGATTGATGCCGTAGACAAGATTGACGGTTGATTTCTTACCTATACGGAGCTCCGCGCCAAGATTGGGGGTCGTCATCGCATCGGTAAGCAAGTTGGTCTTTACGGCAAGCTGAGCTTGCGATGCAAAGGTCGTCAATATTGTGATAAGACTTGCTATTATCAGTCTCATATAAGATTAGGTTGTTATCAAATTAAGCATTAAAACTCGTTTACATCCTTCGTAAAGGAGCTGTTACTGATTCTTGGTACGCACTGCAGTCATAAGTGGTTATATCTCAGTAGGGTAGAAACTCCAACTTCCAAAGTCAGAATATGGCCGTGTATAAACCGAACAAAATTACTAAATAATAACGTAATTACCCCCCCCATATTGTTAAGAAATGTTAATTATGTGGTTAAAAAAGCACAAAAATCATCAATAGTTATGAAGTTTTGTCCGGAGGGGGGATGGAGTGACTGATATTAAGCTTTGAAACGTTTAAGTCTCAAACTGTTGGTGACGACACTGACGCTGCTGAAGGCCATGGCTGCTCCGGCAATCATCGGGTTGAGCAGGAAGCCGCATACGGGATATAATATGCCGGCGGCAATCGGCACTCCGATGAGGTTATAGATAAACGCCCAAAAGAGGTTCTGACGTATTGTCCTGACAGTGGCTTTTGACAATTTGAGAGCTGTGGGTATTTTGCGTAGGTCTGAAGATATGATTGTGATCTGCGCCACTTCCATAGCGATGTCACTTCCCGTGCCCATAGCGATGCTGAGGTCGGAGAGTGCCAGTGCGGCACTGTCGTTGATTCCATCGCCCACCATTCCTACAATTTTCCCTTCTTTCCGGAGTTCGGCCACAAATCTTGATTTGTCGGCGGGAAGTAGATTTGCGTTGACGTTTTCGATACCGACTTGTTGAGCCACTGCGTTGGCAGTAGCTGAATTGTCACCTGTCAGCATATAGATTTCTATTCCGGCTTGCCGGAGTGTCCTGATAGCATCTGCTGTGCCTTCGCGAAGAGTATCAGCGATTCCATAGATAGCAATTACACCGCTGTTGTCGGCAAACCATACGACGGAATTGGCGTTACCGGCGAGTCGGCTTGCTTTCTCTTTTTCCTCCTCAGAGGGATGAATTCCTGCTGAAGAGAGGAGTTTAAGGTTGCCGGCGTAATATTTTACAGAGTCGAAGATTCCTGACACCCCCATGCCGGGATGAGCCTTGAAATCTGAGATTTCAACAGGTTTGGCATCATCTAATTTCCTGACTATCGCTTGAGCGACAGGATGTTCCGAACGGAGTTCGAGCGACAGGAGGATTGAAGAATAATCAACAGCGTCCCGGAATGGAATCACGGATTCAACTTCAGGATGACCGGAGGTCAGAGTGCCTGTTTTGTCAAGGACTAAAGCGTTGACTTTGGGGGCAATTTCAATTGCCTGGGCATCTTTTATAAGAATTCCGAGGTCAGCCCCTTTTCCTATGCCGACCATGATAGCTGTTGGAGTGGCAAGTCCCAATGCACAGGGGCATGCAATGATTAGAGTCGTGACTGCGGCCAACAGACCGTGGGAGAATCCCGTAGCGGGGTCGCAACAAATCCATATAATGAAGGAGATGATTGCAATTGAGATGATTACGGGGACAAAGACGGCGGCGATCTTATCAACCAGCTTCTGCACCGGAGCTTTACTCCCCTGTGCATCCTGTACCATTCTGATTATTTTGGCAAGGAGGGTTTCCTCTCCCAGTTTATCGGCACGATAGGTGAAGCTGCCGGTGGTATTGACTGTGCCGGCATAAAGTTTGTCACCTATGGTTTTATTCACCGGTATCGGTTCGCCGGTAAGCATTGATTCATCCACGTAGGATTGGCCTGAAAGGAGAGTGCCGTCAACGGCAATACGATCTCCGGGACGCACCAGAAGGGTGGCACCCTTCAACACTTTCTCAATGGGGACAGAGTTTGGATTTCCGAGATTGTCTATAATGGTTACTTCTTCTGGGCGTAGTCCCATCAGTCGTTTTATAGCAGCTGATGTGTTGGATTTAGCTTTGCTTTCCATCAGTCGCCCCAAAAGGATAAAGGCGATGATGACGGCAGAGGCTTCGAAATATACATGAGGTGTGATACCTTTTGATTCCCAATAATGAGGGAACAGCATATTTGAGACACTGAATAGCCATGCGATTCCGGTGCTCAGAGCCACAAGGGTGTCCATATTGGCTGAGTGATGGCGAAGCTGCTGCCAGGCGCCGGCAAAGAAGCGTGCGCCGAGCCAGAAGACTACCGGAGTGGAAAAAAGAAACATGATAAGGTTGCCGTAAGGGATATGCATGAAGAACATCCCGATAATGAACACCGGCAAGCTGAGGATTATCGCCAGAATGGTGTGGTGTTTGAGTTTCAGATAGTTATGCTGATGAAGCGCTTCAAGGTCGGTTGCAGCGTCGGGGATGATAAGATCGTAGCCGGCGGCTTTAACAGCATCGTGAAGCTTTTCAGGATTTGTCTGTTCAGAGTTATATTCGATGTTGGCGGTGGCTGATGCAAGATTGACGGAGGCTTTAATGACTCCGGGACAACCGGAAAGAGTCTTCTCAACCGCGCCGGCACATACGGCGCAACTCATCCCTTCAACGGGATAGGAGACATTTATATTTTTAGACATTTTTCGAGCAGTTAGGACAGATACCCTTAATCATATAGTTCACGGAATGAACCTTATATGATTCGGGGAGATGGAGAGACGGAATCTCAAGGCAATCAAGGCAAGTAACCTTGTTGCACACTTCACAATAGAAGTGGGGGTGGACATCAGAGTCTAACCCTTCATGGCTGTGGGAGCCGTGGCAGAGTTCATATTTGCTGATTCCTCGTCCGTCCTCAAGTGTATGGACAAGGGAGCGGGAGGAGAGGAGATTGAGCACTCTGGAGATGCTTGAACGGTCGAGAGTGTCGAGGGCAGTCTCAAGTTCTAAAAGGCTCATAGGCGTTTTAGAGCGCGAGAGGGAATCTACCACCAGCAGTCGGTTGGGGGTAGGGCGTATTCCGTTCAGTTCAAGCAATTCGCAAAAGTGTGATTCTCTCATCGTTGAAATCCTCAGTTCTAAATCTGAAAATTGAGAGCCCGGTTTTCAGAGGCTGACTGAAAAAGAGACAGCCGGACTCTTATTACATAATAAAACGTTTAACCTATGGCTTTATTGCTTAAACTGTCAGGAGGGGTCGGAGGAAGGGAGTGTATTGTTGCCGGAGAATGGAAAAATTTGTAAATTGCGATAAATTTTCAAATTATGTGGTTTGTAGAAGTATTGCGACATACCCCGGCTTTGGCAGTGTTCCTGACAATTGGGCTGGGTTTTTGGTTGGGGAAGGTAAAAGTAAAAGGGATAGCATTAGGCACTGTGACAGCAGTGCTGATAGTCGGGGTGTTGGTAGGCCAGCTTGATATTGAGGTAGGTGGTCCGCTGAAAACAGTATCATTTCTGCTGTTCCTGTTCTGTATAGGTTATAGTGTAGGACCACAATTCTTTAAATCGTTGAAAGGAGAGGGCCTGAAGGAGGTGTTCTTCGCCTTGGTGGTATGCGTTTTAATTCTGGGATGCTCTATCGGAGTCTCCTTTCTGTTCGGATTGAATCCGGGTCAGGCGGCAGGGATGATGGCCGGTGCGTCAACGGCCTCGCCGGTTGTCGGCGCCGCGGAGGAGACAATTAACTCCATAGGAGGAGATGGAGCGAAGGGAATGGTGGATGCAATAGCTGTTTGTTATGCCATGACCTACGTTTTCGGGACATTAGGTGCAGTGTGGCTATTGGGATATATCGGTCCGGCTATGATGGGAGGTCTTGAGAAGGTGAAAAGGATGACACATGAGCTTGAGAAGACATTAAGTCCGTCAGGGACAAATAACGACCCGGCGAGTTTCATAGCCTGCAGGCCGGTAGCTTTCCGTGCCTTTTGCGCGGATGGGGAATGGATGGATAGTCCTCACACTGTAAAGGAACTGGAGGAGAGATATGAGAAAGAGGGGAGAAGGATCATAGTAGAGAGAATCGAGAGAGCTGCAACAGGTGAAATAATCGAGAAAATCACGCCTGAAACTGAAATATTCAGGGACGACACAGTGGTTGTAGCCTCTCGCAGAGAGATGATTGTTGGAGATAACAGTTGGTTTGGAAGGGAGGTTGCCGGAGTCAAAATCCTGTCATTCCCGGTGGAGGATGTGGATGTGACGGTTTCACGGAAGTTTAAGCCGATAACCGTGCATGAGTTGATGACCCGGAAGATAATGGACGGAGTTGATATAAAGAGGATTGTAAGGAACGATGTAGCATTGAATCCTCTTGACGGCACAGAGGTGCTTCCCGGTGATATTGTGGAACTCGTAGGTTCAAAGAAGAGGGTGGAGGAATGTGCCGGAGAAATAGGATATGCAGATCCCCGCACTTTGGCTACAGATTTTGTATTCATTGGGCTGGGCATCCTGCTTGGCGGATTGCTGGGAGCATTGGCAGTGAAGATAGGGGCAGTTTCCATAAGTCTGGGAGCAAGCGGCGGAGCATTGGTAGTCGGCTTGATTCTCGGATGGCTAAGAAGTAAGCGCCCGGTTGCAGGAGCAATACCGAAAGCATCATTGTGGGTGTTTAATAATCTGGGCCTGAACATGTATATCGCAGTGATAGGGATAGCGTCGGGACCGTCGTTTATAAGTGCGTTTACCGAGGTAGGGCCAAAGATATTCATCGCGGGATTGATAGTGACACTGGTTCCGTTGTTTATATCAATTCTGATAGGACACAAGCTCTTCAAGTTTCATCCGGCGGTGACGTTAGGATGTTGTGCAGGAGCACGTAAGACCACGGCAGGTCTGGGTGCTGTGCAGGAGCGTCTCGGCAGTACAGTGCCGGCATTAGGCTACACCATCACCTATGCTGTCTCCAACACCGTGCTGATAATTTTCGGTATAATCCTGGTGATTGTAATGTCCAACTAAAAATCAGCATCATGGGTGGTATGACATGATTGCTGATATTTCAACATTCACTTGAGTTAAAATGCAAGGAATTATTTCCCGGGAACCGAAGTATTCCGGACGGCGTTAAATAGTCAGTCTGAATCCACCGAAAGCTGTGAATCCCGGCATCGGATAACCCCGGTTAACGATGTATGCCGCATCGGTGATATTTTCCAGGCGTACGAATAGATCAACATATCGCCACACGTTGTAAGTAAGCTTGAGATTCAGCAATGCGTAGTTCCGGTGTCTGATATCTTCGGCTACATATAAATGCGCAACACCTTTCAGGTCGGCATCGATATGCAGCCAATTCCAGGGACTCCATTGAGCTCCGATATAGTATTGCTGGCGTGGAGCAGCGGTGAGATTGTCAAGGCTGGTATGCAGATAGCTATAGGTGGCATAAAGCTGAAGATTGTCAAAGGGATAACTTCGGGCAGTCACTTCAATCCCCTTATTGATGAATTTTCCGGTATTTTCATTGTGCAAGTCTACCGCTTGAATCATATTATACCCTTTGCAGTAGTATAGTGTCAGGTCAAGAGCGAAATAGCGGGAGAACCTTTTAGATGCGGAAATTTCATAGTTCATCATTTTTTCCGGTTCCAGTTCGGGGTTTGCCATGCGGTAGAGATAAAGTTCCCGGAATGAGGGATTACGATATCCCTTTGCAATATTTCCCTTTATGGAGTAGCCTCCACCCGGATTGACGGCCACGCCGAACTGCGGTACCCAATGAGTGGAAAACTTATCACTGTTGGCCATACGCAATCCGGCATTAAGATTTATCAATTCTCCGAAAAGAGATTGCGACAGGGTAATATAGGGGGAATATTCAGTGACTGTCTTGCGGTCCATTGTAGAGAGTGAGCCGGGTTTATGGCTCGCCCCTCCTGATGTGGGAATCTCACCGGTATATCTGTCGAAATCAAATCCCACGGTTCCGGACGCACCACGCCACAGACTGAAATTCTGATAAGCCATTATGCCGAGACGGTCATCGGTGCTATGGAAATGGCGGGGGTCATCTACAAAATGGTTGCCATAGCTGTAATACACCCTTATATTTCCGTTTGTTGAGTCGTAAGTGTTGGCGGCAAAGAGTGATGCCTCGCCACGGATGATTTGCTGATGGTAAATATCGGTGGATTCCGGATTGTCAAGCGTAGGGTAAACAGGGTCGTTTCCTTTGAATTGCATGAAGGTATAGTCAGCACCGGTTTTCCACCGGGAGGAGATTTCATAACCTATTTTTGCATAGACATCCACCTGGTTGAAATCAAAATGCTTCACATTGCCGTCAGTGCGGTTGAAGGATGCTGACAACAGTGAAGAGAAATTCCCGAAATGAGTGGTGTTTGTCAGCGAAGAAAGCCATGTATTATATGAGCCGTATTGTGAGGAAAGAGATGTTCTGATTCCTTTTTTATGTCCGTCTTTGGTAATGATGTTAATAGCGCCGGCCATTGCGTTGGAACCATAGAGGACAGAACCGGGTCCGCGCAGGACTTCCACACGTTCGACATATTCCTTGTCATAGAAATCAGCGATATGGTGAGAATAGATACCTGCAAACTGAGGTTGGCCGTCTACCATCATCAGGACAGCGCTCGCTCTGTCTCCACCGACACCGCGCAACTTGATATGTCCGGAGCCTCCGTTGCTTACGCCGAAACCGAAGACACCGCGTTCAGAGACAAACAGACTTGGTACCATTCCTGACAATGCTGACAGGACCTGTGTTTTCCCGGTTGAGTTCAAGCGTCCTTCTCCGACCACAGACACGGTGTAAGGCAAAAGATTCCCGGGTAATTTCTGATTTGTGCCGGTGACTATTATTTCATTAATGTTTTGAGAAAACACCGTGTCGGCCGGAGCTGTTGTTGCTCCGGCCCAACATGGTAAAATTCCCGACAAAATAATGGAGACCGAGAGTCGGCGCATCTTATTATTTATCAAGATTAATGATTTCGTAGTTTAGGGAACCAAGCCCGATAGCGGCTGCGTGGTCAATGGTATGGGTGCCGTGGCGGCTGTTAATGCGCTCGATAAGAGGCGCGTTATCATTCCCCTCCGAGGCTTTCATATTGAAGATGATATCAACACAAGCTTTGTCAAGTGCCACCGGATCGGTGGAAGCAAGGATACCGTAATCTTTAAGAAGGACTTCAGAAGGGTTTGCGGCACAGTCGCAGTCAACCGACATATTGTTCATTACATTGATGTAGACAATATTGTCACCGAAATAATCATGTACTCCCTGAGCGGCTGAAGCCATTGATTCAAGGAAATCATCCTGTTCGGCAATTTGATTCCATAGTTGGTCAACTTTCTCACTCTTTCCTGCAGTGTGGATGTATGCCTTTCCGGCGGAAGAGGCAACGCCTATACTCGCGTTTTTGAGTACTCCGCCGTATCCGCCCATTCCGTGTCCTTTGAAATGTGCGAGATTCACCATGTAGTCATAGCGGGGAAGGTGGTTGCCAACTATGTCGTATTTAATATGACGGCGGTCGCGGACATGAATTTTCATTTCACCCTCTTCATCCATTAGGTCGACCGGAGCGATGGAATCGAAGCCGTGTTCACGGATAGTCTCCCAATGAGCTTCGGTGGTGTTTCTTTTGCCGGGATAGGCGGTGTTACACTCTACGATGGTGCCGTGAACGGTATCAACAAGCGCGGCAATCAGGGTGGGCTGAAGGTAATTGGGGTTGCCTGCTTCTCCGGTACTGATTTTTACGGCAACACGATGGCCGTCGGCGGGGCGTCCGAGAGCCTTATAGATTCTTACGAGTGATTCCGGAGAAATTTCACGTGTCATGTAGACTTTTGACTGCGCATACCCGGATATTGAGGTGAGGAGTAATAAAGCTATTAAAAAATGTCTTGCTTTCATTGACTTATTTCTGTTTTTGAGATATTATACAACCTTATATTTGCTAAAATTATGTGTCACACTGAATTGTAAAGATAGTTCGGGATGGTTTCATTCACTTTGATCTTAGTGCTGCAAGAAACCCATTAACGATTACAAAATTATGTAATTCTTTTGAAGAAACCGTTTTTTTATCAAGTCAATTTTTATAGAATTTGGATAGACTTGAATCTCCTGACAGTGGAGCGTTATTGGAAGTTGCTTGAAAGATGGTAATTTTTGGTTGTATCCTCAACCATTTTTGGCGATTGATTGTTTTATTGATGTATGAAGAAAACGAGAGGAAATATCGATAGTCACACTTTGGGATGCAAGGTTGGCAGAGCTTATCAGGTTATGCTGAGTCAACTGGCAACAGCCTTAAAAGAGGCAGGACTGGCCATCACTACGAGTGAATATCTTGTGCTACGTTCGGTCTATAGTAAAGAAGGGCTCCAACAATGTGAGATTTCAGAGATGATAGGGAAGGATAAGGCAGCAGTTTGCCGCTGCGTGGCCGGCCTTGAAAGCAAAGGACTGCTTGCAACCGAGTCAGTCAGTCATAAGTGTCTGAAGGTATACCTGACCGATAAGTCCCGAGAGATAGAGTCCGTAATAATGGAAGTGGCATCCGGACGGCATATGGCGCTGATGGCATTAACTACACCCGGGGAACTTGAGATATTTTCTGATGTGCTTGAAAAAATAATAGGTTCAAAATAAAGAAAGGAAAAATACTATGATTACATTAACGATTTGGTCTGATTTTGCATGTCCCTACTGCTATATTGGGGAGAGCCGTCTTGAGAAGGCTATCGAGGAGCTGGGAGTTAAGGATGATGTCCGTATAGATTACCGTGCATTTGAACTTGATCCTACTGCTTCAAAAGAGGTTGTATCAACTACGCCAGAACGATTCGCCGGGAAATATCGGCTTTCGCTTGATGGAGCCAAGGAGCAGATCGAACAGATTTCATCCCTCGGACGGGAATTGGGAATTGACTTTAATTATGCAACTACCCGTTATTCCAACACCCGCGACGCTCATAGGCTTATGAAGCTTGCCGAGGCTAAATATGATCGGGAGACTGTTACCCGTCTTAACGAACTTCTCTTCAAGGCTTATTTCGTTGAGAACCTTGTTCTGGCAGACCATGATGTTCTTCTTTCCAAGGCCATGGAAGCGGGATTGAAGGAAGAGGAGGTTAAGGAAGTGTTAAATTCCGACAAATATGACGATGAGGTGCGTTTTGATGAGCGTGAGGCGATGATGCGGGGCGTACACGGAGTGCCCTATATTGTCTTCAACGGCGATTTTGCTGTTCCGGGTGCGCTGACTCTCGATGGTTTCAAGTCAGCTATAGAGCGTTCTTTGAAGAAGGTCAGGAATAATGAAACAAAGGAACGTGCACATCAGTGTGGTCCGGAGGGATGCCAACTCCTATAATCTGTTTTACAGGTGTTGGAGCCCCGGGAATTATGAGACTCCGATAACTGTTATTTTATAATGAAAGGAAAGGAAAATGATCAGGGAACTTCAGGTGGCAGGGGTTTTCACCACAAACAGTTATTTTTATATAGATAGCCATAGCAAAGCAGGATTTCTTATAGATCCGGGGGCTCAGGCAGGTCTTATTTACGATACCATAGTAAGCAACGGGTGGAAAATAGAGAAAATACTCCTCACACACGGTCATTTTGACCATTTGGGAGCTGCCGAACTGCTCGGTGAGAAGTTGTCAGCTCCGGTTTATATCTATCCTTCCGATGCGCAATATCTGACAGATCCGGTGCTGAATCTCAGCGCTAACTACGGTAATGCCATAACAGTTCCTCATTTTGAGGAACTACAGGATGGCGAAATTATCCGCTTGAAGGAGAACACCGGTCTTTATCTCAAAGTCATCCATACTCCGGGACATACTCCGGGTTCGGTGACATTCTATTCTCCGGAAGAACATGCGGCTTTTGTAGGCGATCTTCTATATCAGCATGGCCCCGGGCTGACAAATTTCCCCGGCGGTGACAGATATCAGCTTGAGCAGTCCATCATAAACAGGATCTTGACGTTGCCGCCTGAGACTATCCTTTTGTCGGGTCACTCTTCCCCGATAACAGTATCGGAAGAAAGCCGGCTGCTTCTACAGGAGTAATTATGCATAGGCCTGCGTATAACATTCACCTCTATTCACCGGCTGTCACGTCCCTGCCTGTATTTTTTCTCGAATATGTAGAAGTGGTCTTCGCCCCATTTGAGCATGGCATCAATTATCGGGATAAGAGTCATTCCAAGGGGACTGATTCTGTATTCAGAGCGAGGGGGCAGTTCGGGGAAAATGGTTTTCTCAACTAAACCGTCATCTACAAGTTCTTTAAGCTGAATATCTATTACGCGTGGGGCGGCTTCAGGAAGTCGTCTGTGGAGTTCGCTGGGCCGCAATGGTCTGTCAGACCGGAGTTCGTCAAGAATACATGATTTCCATTTGGAATCTATGAGGCTCATCGTGAGCCGTAGAGGACAGTCAAGGTCTACCGGTATCTTTTTTGTGTATGCCATGATACAAAATTACAGTATTCTACCCTGAAAATCAAGTATGGAAAAAATTATTGGTATATGAATAATTTTTCGGTACTTGATTTTTTCGTTGTTCAGATGTTAACTTTGCGTTCGTAAATCAAATATAATCAGTATATGAGAGACGAAATCAAGGAATACGAGGCAGTAGCAAAGGCAGCGGAGAAATTCGTGAAGAGTGTTGCCGAGGGCAACAGTGAATATGCCAGAACCCTTTTCACAGAGGATGCCGTACTTTTTGGGATTCTTGACGGTTCGGTTGAGCGTGGATCCATAGAGCAGTTCTATCGCAATGTTGATTCAGTCGGTGCCGGAGAAGGATTCAAGGCCCGTATTGATGTTCTTGCTGTGGAGGAAACTGTGGCAGTAGTTCGTGTGCTCGAAGAGAAATGGGGTGGCCGTATAGACTTCACCGACTTTCTGCTCCTACTGAAGCTAAACGGGGAGTGGAAGTGTGTGGCCAAAGCTTACAATCAAAATTCAAATACTATCAAGGGATGATTTCAAGGATGAAATCAATTAACGTTTTAGTCATCAGCTCTCTTATGTTTATATGCGGAGCATGTGGATATTCACAAAAGAATTCGGAAAACAATATTAGTGATATGGAAAAAATGGAATCAACATTTATAAATGCTACTCCCGAACAGCTTTCAGGAATCCGAAAGGCTCTTGATCTCTATGTAGAAGCAGCCGTCAAAGGAGACAGCAAGATAGCGGAACCTGCTTTTGCCAAGACCGCCACTATGTCTTTCGTTCAGAACGATACATTGGTGTCAGTACCAATTCAGGCCCTCTTCGACTATTATAATACGGATTGTCCTCAGGCCGCAAGCTACAGTATTTCGGTTTGCGACGTAGCTGATGATGCCGCCATTGTAAAAATTGATTCTAAGTTTGGCGATACCGAGTTTGCCGATATGTTCACATTGGTGAAAGATGGAGCCGACTGGAAGATTGTCAGCAAAATCTATCATGTGAAGTAAAAGTATTCTGATTAACGCTTCATATCCTTATGCTATCCCATATGGTATCAGGGTGTGGAGCGTTTTTTTATCGTATATTTATAACACTCACACATCTATTCAGCTTTGGTACCTGAGTTTATATTTTTTTCAGAATCTGAAACAGGTTCCATGTGAATGTTTATTATTGAGTTATTTCCAAACTTACGTTTTATGGCGTTCTCTGCGGCTGTTGCTTTTTCATGAGCCTCATTAAGCGTTAGTCCTCCATCCATTTTTGCATGGAGATCAACAGCAATTCCATTTCCGATACGTCGGGTCCGAAGATTGTGGATATTCAATATACCGGGTACACTCGTTACTAAATTTACAATTTCCTTCTCCTTATCATCAGGGAGAGATGCCTCAAGCAATTCATTTATGCATGGCTTTACAATGTCATAGCCACTCTTGATGATAAGAAAACTTACGACTATCGCCGCTATCGGATCAAGAATTCTCCATTTGTCGCCCAGAAACATAGCTCCTGAAATACCGATAAGTGTGCCCAGCGATGACACTGCATCGCTACGGTGATGCCATGCGTTAGCCATCACAGCCTGTGAGTTGAGTTTTTTACCTTTACTGATTGTGTAACGGTATAACCATTCTTTCGATAGGATAGAGGCTATTGCCACAATGAGAGCTAACATCGTGGGGCGCTCTAATGTTTCGCCGTTGATACTGCGAATGACAGTCTCGATACCGTTTATCATCAGTCCGATACCGGCAAATATCAATAAAACGCCGATAATCATGGTTGCCAGAGTCTCGAATTTACCATGACCGTAATCATGGCCTTTATCTTTGGGTTTTCCTGCGATTTTGACAAATACGAGGACTATGACATCCGAAATAAAATCACTAAGAGAATGAACCGCGTCAGCAACCATCGCCGAACTTTTACCGACAAATCCGGCAACGAACTTCAGCACAATCAGGACTGCATTTATAGCTGAACCAGTCAGTGTGACTTTATAAATTTCCTTCTCGCGTATTTCCATACGTTTCTTATCTCAAACATTATGTTGATTTATAGTCCGTAAAATTGCGAATATTTTTCAACGTATGCAAATGCCTTCAATCCGGATGCATAGCGCTTTCCTTCCCGGCAATCCGGAGTTTTCCACATATCGGTTCAATTCAGCTATGCAGGCAATTCCCTCCCATATTCTCTTCCACAAATAATTATTATCAGCCGGTTGATCGTTTTCCTGTCTTCGGGGAGTGATTGTTTTTGGGTGGGAATATCAAGATTATAAGCTTGTGTTTAAATATTTTCAGAATAAGTTCATAAATTTTTCAACATACTTTGTCAGTGGGTGATAGCATCAAAATTGTCAACAGCCCATTTGAGAAGGTTTTCAATGTTAGGCATAAGGCTTCTACCTAAATCCGTTAAGGAGTATTCAACTCTTGGAGGAATTTCTGCAAAAAGCTCTCTTTTAATAAGGTTGTCTTTTTCAAGATTTCTGAGGGTTTCTGTAAGCACTTTTGGAGATATGTCCGGAATAGCTTTCGCTATTACATTAAACCGTGTCGTTTCATTTTCCGACAGGACGCACAAAACCAAAATAGCCCATTTCCCGGAGAAACGCGCTACAACATTACGAATCGGACAGTTTTCAATATGTAAGTATTTTTTTAAGTTTTCTTTCAGAGGTAATGAATTCATAGTCAATAATAGTTACGTTTAAGTAAGTGACTTACTTCAAGGTAAATATCTTGTTTGATATAAATGATATAATTAACTTTGCACTATTAAAATGATAGTGGCTTACTGCTGCAAAGTTAATCATATAAATTAAATTCTAAATATATGGGTGAAATAAAAGTAATCAATACCGGCGACAAGTTCGCACATGCCTCAGTCGGGAATCTCGGTGTTTTCGAGGGTAAACAGTTTGTAAAGGAAGCTACAGGTGCAACATCCTGCGAAATCTCATTCGGCACACTCCCGACCGGTGCGGAAGTTCCGTTCTTTCATAGCCACAAGGAAAATGAGGAAACTTATATTATCTTGAGCGGCAGGGGTCGTTTCCAAGTAAATGATGAGGTTTTTGACATCGCTGAGGGTTCTGTAATCCGCGTTGCCACTAACTGCGATCGCAACATAAAATGTACTTCTGAAGAGCCCATGACCTATATTTGTATTCAGGCAAAAGAAGGTTCTCTTGGCAACTATACAATGACTGATGCTGAAATAACTGAACGTCCTGACAAGATGTAAGAAAGACTTGTATAAAACAGGATTATCAAGATTGCAGGAATGTATAGCCGTAAACCATAATTGTTTTCGCAAAGTACATTCCTGTTATTTATTATGTATAAAGCAACGGATATTAAATTCTATTTTTGAAAAAGAAGAAATTTGGGTGAATAAATTATTTCTAATTAGAATAATTGATGAACTTATAAATTGAGGATCAAGTGTCATTTTTCGTTGCACCCATCTTCCATAAAATCAGAATAATGATGAAAGTAAGGAATTCAGAGGCGGGTATGGCGAGCCATAGCCCCGGTTCACCGGCCAGGCGGGGAAGAATTATGAATCCCGGCACCATGAACACAACTCCGCGCAGCAGCATGTAGATGATTGAGCGGGAGGCTTGTTCACGACTTTGGTAATATCCGATAAATGTTATGTTTATTGCGAAGAATAGAGCGCATAGTCCAAGCCACGGCAGACCTTCCTTGGCAATGATGAATGCCTGTTCCGAGGGATTGAGGAAAATTTGGGTGAGCAACGGTGCGCCAATCCACATTCCGGTGGAGATTATGACTCCGCAGATGCATGCTGAAACGATGGCAATTCTCAGCGCCTGGCGGACACGGTCGGTGGCCCCGGCACCATAGTTGTAGCTGATGATGGGCTGAGATGACTGCGCTATGGCGTTACTTATCGAGAAGATAAGCGGGAAAAGATAGCATCCCACGCTGAAGGCTGCTACGCCGGACTCACCGAGATAAGCACCGAAAGTGTAGTTCCCTGTCACCATCATTATCCCCATTGCCAGTTCAGCGATGAAAGTGGCAAGACCAATTTTAATCATGTAACCGGTGTTGCGCAACGAGAGCCGCAGAGATTTAGCAGTCAGTTTCAGACGGTAGAACCGCAGTTTATCGGCAAAAAATATGAAATATGTCAACACCATCAGACCGGCGACGATACAAGATATGGAAGTGGCTATAGCTGCGCCTTTGATTCCCCAACCCAATGGAAATACCATCAGCCAGTCAAGAAAGATGTTGAGGATAGCAGCGACAATCTGTACGGACATAGCGTACTTAGGGGAACCGTCAAGCCGGATAAGCATCATTCCTGCGCATTGCAGGTAAAGGAACAGCAGTCCCGGCAGAAGCCATAGCAGATAATCCATGGCCAGCTGCTCGATGCCCGGAGTGCAACCCAACGCATAGAGCAACCGGCGCGAGAAGAGGAACGACACTATGATCACCACTCCGAATATAATGGCGCCCGCAATGTTGGCCTGAGTCATGATTATTCTTGCAGCCTTCACATTCTCTTCCGACAATCGTATGCTGCCTATGACCGATGCCCCGATTCCAAACATAAGGCCCACACCCGTACAAATAAGGAACAGTGGTGCAACAATATTTATTGCCGCGAGTGCCGGACCACCTACGCCGTGTCCAACGAACATTCCATCGCATAGATTCAGTACCGAATTAAACACCATTCCAATAAGTGTGGGGAAGAACAGAGCTTTGAACAGACTACCGATTTTCTCTTTGCCAAAATCCAATTTGTCTCTCTCCATAAATCGAATTTCTTTAAAAATCTGTTACTTTCAGCATTATAAAATCACCAACTTTTGTGCGGTACAGTTCACTTGTTTGACACCCTCACTTCTTAATTATTGGAGTTAAATCAGTGATGTGTATACGTGGCAATATGCACTGTGTGTTTCTTAGTTCTGAGACGTTTAATCCAGATATAATAACCTGTCAAAGGAAGAGACGCACCGAGCAGCGCGCCCAGCAACCACAGGATTCTTGTCAGCAATCCACCCCAGCTACCGGTGTGTACAGCATATATCCATCCGCGAAGTTTGTCTGCGCGTTCGGAATCAACATATTTTGTTATATGGGTTATCTCTCCGGATTTACTATTGAATTCATATTTGTCTGATGCCCTTCCGTTGCCTGTAATTCCTAATGTGACAGAAGCCGTTTCAGCACCGATAGTGATTTGAGGTGCATCGGGATTTTGTGATTTCAGTTCATCGTAAACCTGTTGCCAGAGGCCAAACTCGGAATTGTGGAGATGTCCTTCTCCTTGTCCTTCTTCATATCCTTCTTGGCGATCGCTTCTATTC
>CAMWXI010000013.1 GCA_947178175.1 uncultured Porphyromonadaceae bacterium
GTTATATATAATCCCCAAAACTGCAATAAATTCTGTTGAAAAAACTTTACAAACGAAATCGTTTTGATAAAGTTGTTTAAACTAATTTTATATGAGAAAGTTTTAAGAAAAATATCAGTGAAGGTCAGGGAGTACCGTCCTTTCCAATGACAGTGGTGCTGAAGATTTGTAGAAAAGTGAATCCCGGAGAGTGTGTATTGACAACACATTCTCCGGGAGCGTATTATTCTTTTGTAAGTAAGTAGTAGGAAATGAATCAGGGATTATATAGGTCCTTATTATAATAATCAAGGATTTCATTAGTGGCTTTCAAGGCGAGTTTCGCTTTGCTTTCAGGATTAATCTCAATGGCCTTAAGATAATCGTTAATAGCATTAGCACGCTGTCCGAGGCCCCAGTATTTCATGCCGCGGAGGGTCAGAGCCTCATCATCTTTGGGGTTCTGCTCTATATATTCAGTCAGCATCTGAATCCCTTCTTCGGAAGAGAGGGAAGTGTTGATTTTCTCTTTTATCTCGCTAAGTGTCATAATTTGCTGAATTTATTGTTGATAAGTATTTTTTATAGATTAACGCGGGAGGCATGGATTTGTTCATTGAGGAAGAGAGAGGCAAGGGTGTTGAATTTTTCCGGATTTTCCGAGGTCAGGAATTCAGTATTGCCTGATTTGGAACAAACTTCCTCCATTTCCGGGTGTCGTAGGAGATAGTCTTTGAGACTTTCAGACACTATTTTCCCCTGGGTAACGATCTTTACATCCTTCGGGATGAACTGTCTGATTTTGTTGATGAGGATAGGATAGTGGGTGCAACCGAGAAGGAGGGTGTCAATATTCGGATCGGAAGATAATATTTCTGAAAGATATTTATTGACGAAATAGTCTGCTCCCGGATTTTCAGCCTCCCCATTCTCCACAATCGGCACCCACATCGGACAAGCCTTCTCGGTGACAACGATATTTGGGAAAAGTTTGGCAGACTCTATCAGATAAGAATGACTCTTGACTGTTCCCGGGGTTGCGAGCACTCCGACATGGTCTGATTTAGAGAAATTTCCGATAGCCTCTACAGTAGGGATAATCACTCCCAGCACTCTTTTGTCAGGGTTGATTGCCGGCAGGTCATTCTGCTGAATTGTGCGGAGTGCCTTAGCCGAGGCAGTGTTGCATGCGAGAATCACAAGATTACAACCGCGTTCAAAGAGTAGTCTTACGGCCTGCAGAGTAAAATCGTAGACAACATCAAAAGAGCGTTCGCCATAAGGAGCACGTGCGTTATCTCCGAGATACAGATAGTCATATTCAGGGAGACGTTCTTTAATTTCCTTCAGGATAGTCAGGCCTCCATAGCCGGAGTCAAAAACTCCGATAGGGCCGGGATGGAGATTGCGCATGGTAAGAAACGGAGTTAGCGTGAAGAGTTAGCAGGAATAAGAAAGTAAATGGAGAAATAATAATATAGTATATAAAAAGGAGTAAAATTAGCGGGGGTATGACAAAATTTTCATTTTGACACACCCCCGGAATTTCTTTATTTCACGTGGAGGAAATTATTTCAAACCAAGTTTGGTTTTGACCATAGGAGTGATGTCCACAACAGGGTCAGCGAAATAGAAAGTGATTTGAGACACATTATCCTGCACGAGGCTGAAACCATTTTCACGAGCCACAGATTCGATGGCAGATTTCATTTTGGCTATGATAGGCTGCATGAGTTCCTCCTGTTTTTTCTGGAGGTCGGCCATGCTCTGCTGCTCAAACACCTGGAGTTTCTGCTGTTGGTCTTGAATTTCGCGAGCTTTCTGGTCGCGGATTGCAGGAAGTTCGGAGTCAGACATTTTCTGGAATTCAGCGTAAGTGCGCTGGAGTTCCTCTCCAAGTTTATTATAGGTAGCTTCGCATTTGTTCTTGAGTTCGGTCAACTGAGTCTGAGCTGCAGTTGTCTCAGGCATTGCGCCGATGATGGCGTTAGAGTCTACGATACCGATTTTGAGAGTCTGGGCACTTGCCAGCATAGGGCAAATGATGGCGAGAGCCAAAAAGATTTTCTTAAACATAAGTGATAAATATTTTCAGTTTAAAGAGAGCGGCGGCGGTCAGAATGTGGGGAGAGATTGCCACTGCTCCGAAATGAATGACAAAATTAGTGAATTATTTGGAATATCCCAACTTGGCAAGCACATCATTGCTCACATCAATACGGGGAGATGCGAATACAATGCTCTGCGAGCTCGCACGGTCAAAGATTGTCTGATACCCTTTCTCTTCAGCCACAGCTTTCACGGCATTGTAGACATCTTCCTGGATTGGCTTCATCAGAGATTGACGTTTCTTATAGAGTTCCCCTTCAGGACCAAAATATTTATATCGGGTGTCAGTGACCTCTTTTTCTTTAGCCACAATCTCCTCTTCACGTTTCTTCTTCTGGTCGTCAGTCAGGAAAACCATCTCTGACTGATAGTTCTTATACATGGTCTCGGCCGCCTTAGAGAGTTCGGTGACCTCCTTTTCCCATCTTTGTGACACCTGGTTCAGCTGTTCGTTGGCCATTTCATAGGCGGGGACATTACGCAGAATATAATCCATGTCGACGAGAGCGAACTTCTGGGCGCCGGCTGATGCGAACCCCATCATCATTAAGGAGAGAGCAAACAGTATTTTCTTCATATTTTTCAGAATTGTTTTTTATTAAGACATTCAGGAGGGGGATGAGTTTAGATGGAATAGCCTAAAAAATGTTAAAAGTTGAGCTTTAAATTTTCGTAACAGGTGTGCAAGGAGTTTTAGAATTCCTGACCGAGAACGAAGTGGAGCTGGCTGCCACCGCGACGTCCCCACACTTTGTCGAAACCATAACCCCAGTCAATCCCGAGGAAACCGAGCATAGAGAGATATACACGTGCTCCCACACCGGCGCTTCGCTTAAGATTAAATGGAGAGAAATCCTTGATAGAGGTCCAACAGTTTCCGGCTTCCGCAAAGCAGAGGGCATAGATGGTGGTCGAGGGCTGGAGCATGAACGGGAAGTGGAGCTCTACAGCGAAACGACCGTAGGCATATCCTTCATATCCGCGGGGAGTGAACTGACCGTTTTCATAACCACGCATCGCCACGGTCTCGGTGGCATAAGTTGCAGACCCCGACATGCCGTCACCTCCGAAGTAGAACGTTTCGAATGGAGTCTTGATATATTTATTGTAGGAGCCGAGGAGAGCGAAGTCAGCGCGGGTCATCAACACCAGTGTCCATTGACCGTCGGGGTCGGTGAGGGGAGTGAATGTTTTGGATTTGAATTTAAGTTTCCAATATTCAATCCAGCGGTAGAGCTGGGATTTCGCAGGTTGGCTGTTCAGATAGTTAGCTTCGTAAGAGAGAGTCTCCCAGTTGCGTTTGCCGAACATGGATGCCGGGGGAGTCAGAGTGACGTCCACAGAGAATTGGGAGCCCCGGCGGGTATAGATGGGATTGTCAATACTTGTGCGGGAGAGAGATAGGTTAAGTGTAAGCTGGTTTGACGTTCCGGTGTTCATATAATATAGGTAGTCCCAATTCTTGAGGTAATACCATCTGTAGGCGAGAGAAGTCTGGAAGGTGAAATAGTCGTCCGGCCATGTCAGGCGAGTGCCGAAGCCCACGGAGATGCCTGCGAGTTGAAGCACTTTGTTAGGGTCATAAGCGTTTTCGTAGGCATAAGCGCCATAGTTGGTGCCCATGTTTCCTTGCCAATAGATAGACTGTAGATAGGCATTATCCCAGTTGTTGGTATAGAATGCAGAGTTGATACCGGTAGCGCGGCTATAGTCCAGAGAGATGGAGAAAGAATTGGGGCGTTTCCCTCCAATCCAGGGATCGAAGAAAGAGATATTGTAACTTTGATAATACTTGGCATTGGTTTGGGCTGAGATAGAGAAGGTCTGTCCGTCACCTCGCGGAATGATGCCCTTATAGGAGGAGGGATTGAACAGATTCTTTATCGAGAAGTTATTGAAGGAGAGCGCGAGCTGACCTGTCACACCCGACTGACCCCATCCGAACGAAAGTTGCACCTTATCGTTTGGCTTGGATTCGAGGTCAAAGATAATATCTACCGTTCCGTCAGCTTCGTTAGGCTGAGGATTGATGCCCATGGATTCCGGGTTGAAATGGCCGGAAGCGGCGATTTCACGTGCGGAGCGCATAAGGTCAGACTTGGAGAAGAGCTCTCCGGGTTTCACACGCAGTTCACGACGTATTACTTTTTCAAACAGCTGATCGTTACCATTGATGACAACACGATTCACTCTTGCCTGAGGTCCCTCGATGATTCGCATCTGGAGAGCGATGCTGTCACCTTTCACATTTTCTTCTATAGGAACGAGGTTGAAGAAGAGATAACCATTGTCAAGATAGAGGTTTGCCACAGCATCATCGTCCTCATGTGTGCGCTTGTCAAGAAGCGTCTGATTATAGACATCTCCGGGATATATGCCGAGGAGGTTGGAGAGTGTCTCAGTGGGATAGATAGTGTTTCCTACCCATGAGATGTCGGAGATATAATATTTCTTACCTTCATCCACCTTGATGTGAACGTCAACGTTGCCGTCGTTATAAGGGATTACGGAGTCGCTGACAATTCTGGCGTCGCGATAACCGAGTTCATTATATTTCCTGATGATTCTCACCTTGTCGTCGGCATAATCGGAATCAACGAATTTTTTCTGCTTGAAGAGATTGAGAAGATTTCCATTTTCATTGGTCTTCTTCATAGCGTTTTTAACACGTCGGTCGGAGAGCACTTCGTTGCCGTCAACATATATTTTATGCACCTTGACCTTGTTGTTCCTGTCAACAACTACCGTCAGATACACCTGGTCCTTATTGCTTAAATCCGGTTGCTGAAGGATATTTATTTTAGCGTTTTTGAATCCTTTTTCAGCATAATACTGTTCAATGATTTTCTTAGCGCGTGCAAGGATGTTGGGAGTGATCTGCTGTCCGGGGACCATGGCGAGCTTTTCGGTGAGGTCTTTTTTCTCCCCACCCTTGACTCCTTCAAATTTCATCTCCGACATTCGGGGCTGCTGTTTTAGGTCAATGTTAAGCCAAACTTTATCTCCCACCATTTTAGTGACAGAGATTCTCACCCGGGAATAAAGGTTTTGGCGCCAGAAACGTTTGGTGGCGTTCGTGATTGCATCGCCCGGAATTTCTATTCTCTCCCCCACGTTCAGTCCGGAGAATCCGATAACGAGGAAGTCGTCGGAAGAGGGGACCCCTGAAACTGTGATGTCAGCAATCTCATAGGTGCGGGGAATCGGGGAGTAAATGATTTCAGGGTTATATATGGTGTCGCCCGGAGCGGCGGATTGAGCTGCCGCCCCGAGAGGGAAGAGCGAGATTAAGAGCAGAAGAGAGAGGAGTGATATTCTTGAAAAGAATGACATTTTAAATAAGGTGTCGCTTAGTTTGTAAAGTAAAATGGTGAGGAGTGAGCGGAGAGTAGGGTAATGAGCTGATTAGGTATCAGACATGGATGATTGCTGATTGACCTGGTCTCCTGTTTTTCCGAAACGACGTTCTCTGTTTTGGAAATCGCGTATAGCTTCGGCATAGTCGGCTTTAGAGAATTCAGGCCAGAGGAGAGGGGAGAAGAAGAGTTCGGCGTATGCCAGTTGCCAAAGCAGGAAGTTGCTGATTCTGACTTCACCGCCGGTGCGGATGAGAAGGTCGACATCGGGGATATTCTCAGTTTGGGCAGTATGTAGATAAGAATTAAAGACTTCTTCGGAGATTTCATCGGGAGATAAATTGCCGTTGAGTGCATCCTTAGCTATGAGAGATGCGGCGCGGGTTATTTCCCACCGCGAGGAGTAGCTGAGGCACATTGAGAGTTGCAGCCCGGTGCAATGACTTGTGGCCGCAGCGCAGTTCAGAAGCTTGTTGCGGGCCTCTTCGGGGATTCTCTGAATATCTCCGATAAGGTGAATTCTGACATTATTCCTGAGGAGGTCGGGGAGTTCTTTCTCTATGGCCCACCCTATAAGATACATCAGCGTGTCCACTTCCTGTTGAGGGCGATTCCAATTTTCGGTGGAGAAGGCATAGAGCGTGAGATACTTGATTCCGAGGTCGGATGAAAATTCGGTGACGCGTCTTACAGTTGCCACACCTTCCGAGTGCCCGGCACTGCGAGGGAGTCCCCGGGTTTTTGCCCAGCGGCCGTTACCATCCATGATCATTGCTACATGGCGTGGCAACCTTTTCAGGTCAATACCGGAAATAAGCGATTCGAAAGATTCTGTCATGACGTTATTCTTTATAGTGGCACACGGCACACCGTTTGCTGAATTCGTAGGAGATAGAGAGAGTAAGGGTAGAATACCAATCTGTGTTTTTGGCGAAGCTGCTCTTAATCATCAGAGGGTCTTTAAGGTTTTCCCCGTCAAGACGATCGGAGAAAACTTTTTTCATAAGGAACTCCAGTCCGAGGTTGAGTCGTCGGGAGGGTTTGAACTTCACACCGAATCCGAGTGGAATATTGAAGCCGGCAAAAGTCTTTTTGTCAACGCTCCAGAGTGTCATTCCGAGTCCGGCAGTGATATAAGGGCTCCAGCGTTTGAGTTTGCGATATGATTCTCCCATGCCATAGTTGAAGAAATGAAACTCCACGAGTTCTCCAAGCTCATAGAAGGTTGTTGAGAACTTGAAATTGTTGCCTCCCGGAAATACATTGGTCATCTGCGAGGAGTCGCCGGAGATGCCACCGACATAGAAGTTGGTCTTGAAGTTAAATCGGGGATTGAGGATATACCTGAAGAGGAGTTCCACGTCCCATCCGGGGTTCTGATAGATATTGGCAGTGTTGGCATCACCGAGATATCCGGTCATGCCGACTCCTCCGCCTATATCGAAGCGGTAATCTTCCTGAGCTCTGCAGAGAGGAGAAGTGCAGAGAGCAGAGAAAAGAATCAGGCAGAGGATAAAAAGTTTTCTCATCAGAACAAGGGGGGATAAGAGAGACGGGCGAGTACACCGCGCCAAATCAAGTCATTGAGTTGATTATTGCTGTTAAATCCGCCAAAGAGGAAAATATAGGGACATTCCCACATCACCTTATTGTCGTCAACTTCCCATGCCACGCGTGCAATGGAGGGTTTGGGAGCCCTGCGGGCCTTCCAGGCATTTGAGAGGTCGTAGGATTTATTATATTTCACCACGACGGCGTCGGCCTGACTGAAAGCCGGTATAAAGTCGGGGAACTGCATATATTGCGGCGCTTTTATCCAGTTGACACCGGTGTCGTAGGATAGATAGACATTACTGTTCAGAGTGCCGTCGGGGTTAACACCTCCAAAAGCCAACCACACTGAAAATTCGGAAAGCTTAAGAGAAGAGGTTGTCTTTCTATATATATAATAAGGTGCGAGGGTCACTCCGGCCAGAGGAGGAAGCGAAATGTTGGAGATGGTGGTCCATGAGGAGCCGTCGTATGCCCACGTTTGGTCAACACAGTTTCCTTCAACGTCAATTCCGCCGGCAAGAAGACCGGTGGATTCATCCGACCATTTTGATGCGAATATAGCAAAGTTAGACAGATCCTTCACCGGGAAGCCGGACTCCACTGCTTCTCCATTACGGAAAGTACCGTATTCAGTAGAGAGGTAGCAATGGTGGTATTCGCCATTGATAAGTGAAAGACCCACCAGCTCATTTCCGTATGCTCCGATAATGCAATCCCATTTTTCAGTTGGAGCGACAGCTTCCCAATCGGAAGAATTTCCGGAAGCATAAAGGTGGCCGTTGTCACTGAGCAAGTATAGTCGGGAATTGCAGGAGGTCAGGGAGCGCACTTGCGGAGTGAAAGAGAGTGAAAGGGGAGTGATGGAGAACACTCCGGAAGCGGGATTGGGAGTAGATGCGAGAGAGAAGGAGCCGTCGTTCTCTTCAATCAGGGAGATCACGGTGCCGTTATGATCCACAGTCTTCTGGGAGCGTGGATTCTTGAGACGAGACGGAAGGGAAGTGGAAGCCATCTTATCCCAGACAATAGTGTCCGGATTGGTTTTGTGGACATTAACCTTTATGGTATAAGTGCGGGAGAGATCCTCCCCGGCAGAGAGTCTGAGCAGGACCTTTCCGGAGAAGTCGATAGAGTCGAGAGAGTTTGCTTTATAATCTATAATCTCCTGACGGACGGAGCCTCCCGTCATTTCGAGAGTGGCATCGGTGACAGTGTTGGGGAAAGAAATATTTGCCACAAGTTTGGTGATGTCGGTGCCCACAGGGAGAGAGTCGGCATTGAAAATCACGGCATGATCCAGGTCGATGGAAAAATAGACGGAGTCCAGTTTTGGCATTATGTCAGTATTCGCCTGAAGAGAGAAACTGTTGACTGCCACAGAGGGAGTTGGAGTATAAGCCTCGGCTGACGGCTCATCACTCTTCTCATTGCAGGCTAAGCAAAGAATTGAAAAGAGTGTCAGCACCCAAATATGGGGAAAGAAAACTTTGATTTTCACTTTGAGTAAGCATTTATAGTATGTCCGGCCCTAAATAGATAAAAGTGAAGAGCAGTCTTCGGCACACACGTGTTTCAACTTGCAAATTTAACATTAAAAATCAAAAAAGCACTCCGGAGGTAGTGCTTTTTTGCTATTCAGTTTCAAAAAAAATGTTAAATCCTTTGTTGCTGCGGTAATTATCCGATAGTGAGCTTTAGACTCCTTTCCACAAAAAATGTTAATGCAGGGGACGCAGATTTAAGCCAGATTTGGACTTGCAGGCGAAGGAACTTAGCGAGCTAAGTGACTGAGCCAAAAGTTCGAAGATGGCTGAAATCTGCGGGACGGAGGTAACCCTTTGCCCGGTGTCTTTTCGGTGATTTCCGCCAAGCCTCATCGGTCATGTAGCTCGCTACACTCCCTCTTCGACTTGCGAAAATCCCTCGAAAATACGCCGCCCTTGCATTAACATTTTTTGTGGAAAGGAGTTTTAGAAATATATAGGTCGGCGAAGTGTGATGATTGTGTTGGAAGCCGGTTGTGTCTTGATTACTCTTCTAAACCCCTTTTCAAGCAGGGAGGAGACAGACACCGATGGTGCCTTGACACCTTTGAGACATACGGAGTTCCTTTCCTCCTTTTTTTCTCTCCCCGGTTTTGTGCCGCCGGAACGATGATTAATGAGTTCCTCTAAAGTAAAGGGAGAGGTTTCGATTCTTATTTCATCAAACAATTCTTCGGCTATCAGCGATTCAAGTGTCAGCTTTCCCCCTTCAACCATGACGGAGTTTATATTCTCATCATGAAGGAGCCGCCGGAAGAATTGAAGCCATGATTCGGTCTTCTCCTTTAGGAAGGGCTTCCGCTCCATAATGCGGGAATTCCCGGGAAGTCTGGGAGAGTTGAAAGTGGCAGGGTGTGGATTTTTCCCCGGCCAGAGCCTGCAATCGAGTCCGGGATTATCGGAAATGATTGTGTTGGTGCCGACAAATATCGCGTCGGCCATACCTCTTTCCCTATGCATCAGGGTCATGGATTCCGGGTTGGAAATGATAAGCCGTTCCTGTTCGTTGCCGGAAGCCATAAAGCCGTCGGCAGTTTCGGCCCATTTAAGCTGAATAAACGGTCGATGCAGCAATTGCGCTGTCATGAATCGATGGTTGAGTTCAACACATTCTTGTGCGAGCACTCCTTCTACAACTTCAATGCCTGCCTCGCGCATCATTCTTACTCCGCATCCGTTGACTTTAGGATTAGGATCCGGCGCACCCACGACGACTCTGGGTATACCGGTGTTGATTATCAGTTTTGAGCAAGGAGGAGTCTTACCATAGTGTGAACATGGTTCGAGAGTGACGAAGATCGTGGCTTGTTTCAGGAGATGCAGGTCAGCATCAGCTACAGAGCGGATGGCGTTGACTTCAGCGTGCGGGCCACCATACTCATGGTGGTATCCCTCTCCGATAATACGATGGTCAGCAACGATAACGGCGCCGACCATCGGATTAGGAGAAACGAGACCTTCGCCGAGCAATGCGAGCTGCATTGCCCGGCGCATATATTTCAGGTCGTCAGTAGTCATCAGAAAGATTCTTATTCAAAACCCCGTAATCTGAGAAGAGCATGAGAGTCCGGTTTGTGGCCGCGGAAACGTTCGAAGAGGACCATAGCATCTTCTTCGTCACCGCTTTCGAGTATGTTCTTCTTGAAAGAAGCGGCGGTTGCAGGGTCAAAGATTCCTTTTTCTTCAAAGAGTTCCCAGGCGTCAGCTTCGAGTACCTGGCTCCAGAGGTATGTATAATATCCGGAAGCGTATCCGTCGTCACCGAAGATATGTTTGAAATAGGGAGAGCGGTAGCGGAAAGTGATTTCCTCGGGCATACCGATTTTGTCAGCTACACTCTTTTCGAAAGCGGCGATGTCAACATTCTGACCGTCGTTCTTGCCCCATGCGAGGTCAAGGAGTGCAGCTCCGGCAAGTTCGGTTGTCACAAATCCCTGGTTGAATTTAGAGGAGGCATTCAGTTTCTCGATAATCTCATCAGGAATAACCTCGCCTGTCTTGTAGTGTTTTGCGTAAGTCTTCAGGAGCTCGGGAGAGAAGGCCCAGTGTTCGTTCATTTGAGAACACATCTCTACATAGTCGCGGTCCACATTGGTTCCGGCCTGAGATTTATATTTTGCACGTGAAAGCATTCCCTGGAGGGCATGGCCGAATTCATGGAAAGTAGTTTCCACCTCGTCAATGGTGAGGAGTGAGGGAGTGTCGGCTGTGGGAGGGGTGAAGTTTCCGACATTATAGATGATGGGGCGTTTATAGGAGCCGTCTTCGTAGGTTCCTGCAGACTGCACCTGTTCCATCCATGCGCCCTGGCGCTTGGTGCTTCTGGGGAAATAGTCGCACATGAAGACTGCGATATGTTCGCCGGTGTTGGCATCCTGAACGTCATATACGGTCACCTGATCCATGTATTTGGGAGCATCCGGCAGTTCCACCATCTTTATACCCCAGAGTTTTTCTGCGGCAGAGAAAAGGCCGTTGAGCACATTTTCAAGAGAGAAGTAGGGGCGGGCTGAAGCCTCGTCGAAGTTAAACTTCTGCTGTTTCACCTTGTCGGCATAGTAATAATAGTCCCATGGAGCGATTTTGAAATCTTTCCCTTCCGCATTAACGTAGGCCTGCATGTCTGCCACTTCTTCGTGGGCGCGCTTCACAGCGGGTTCAAAGACCTGGAGCAGGAGGTTTTCTGCAGCCTCGGGAGTCTTTGCCATGACGCGGGAAGTCATCATCTCTGCAAAGTTGTTGAAGCCCATGATTTTTGCTTTCTCATTGCGCAGACGGATGATGTCGGCAATCACGGGATAGTTGCTGAACTGACCTGAAGAAGCCAGAGAGGTATATCCTTCGTAGATTTTGCGGCGGAGTTCGCGGCTGTCAGCGCTCTGGAGCACCGGAAGACGACTGGGAGCGTGAAGGGTGAAAGCCCAACCTTTGTCAAATCCACGTTTCTGAGCCTCTTCGCGGGCTGTCGCGATGGTGCCTTCAGGAAGTCCGGACAGCTCTTTTTCATCCTCCACGAGTACATAGAATTCGTTGGTAGCGTTAAGGAGGTTTTTGTTGAATTTGATGAAGAGCTTGGAGAGCTGGTCGTTGACTTTGATGAGTTCCTGTTTTTTATCTTCAGGAAGGTCGGCACCCTGTTCGGCAAATTGGCGGTAGTATTTCTCAACCAGGCGAATCTGCACGGGATCAAGACCCATATTGTTGCGGTTGTCATAGACAGTCTTGATTCTCTGGAAGAGGAGAGGGTTGAGGTTGACGGCATTTGAAGCTTCATTCAGGATGGGTATAGCTTCCTCCGCCATTTTCACAAACTCAGGAGTGGAGAGTGCGCCGTCATAGAGATAGAATACACCGGCTACTTTCTCAAGTATCGGGCTGACATTCTCAAGGGGCAGAATAGTGTTGTCGAAATCGGGCATTGCGCGATTGCGGGTAATGTTGAGGATATTGCGTTCCTGTTCAGCAATACCGGCACGTAGTGCGGGAATAAAATCTTCGGTCAGAATCTGCTCATAGGGAGCAATCTCATAGGGGGCGGTGAAGGGTTGCAGGAAAGGATTCTCGCGTGCCGACAGGGTCGGAGCTGATGCAATCACTGCTAAGGCAGCCGCTGAAATAAATTTTTTCATGAGTTGTTAGTATTTTGGTAAATTGAATAATTGCGATTTTATCACCCGGCGTTTCCTGTGATGGAGGAAAGTAGGGTAGGTTAAGGAGAGGGGGTAAAGGCAAAGGTGCCGATGAGAGGGTAATGGTCTGAGGAGTTGATGCTCCCTTTTTTCAGGGAGAGGGCACGGAGATTTCCGCGATATAACATTTGATCCAGATGGAAATACATCAGATGTCCGTTATAGGTAATCATAGGACCAAAATTGGTTTCGGCAAAAGCGTCCCGGAATCCGGCTTTCATAAAAGAGCGATATACCCATGAAGCCGGGACATCGTTGAAGTCACCGCAGACAATAAGCGGTCCGTTGATATCCTCAAGTGTTTCGATGAGTTCTTTAGTGGCCGAAGCGCGGGTGGCAAAGGCATATGCCAATTTCCCACGGATAGGGCCGTTGAGCTCTTTGACACTGTTTTTCACCGGAGTGTGGGTAAGGTCGGTGATGACGGTCCGCTCCTCTTCCGATAGAGAGAAAGAAGGGAGATGCACCACGGCAAGAGTCAGAGATTGCTCTTTAATCATTACGCGGAAGAACAGGTAGATACTCTCTTTGAATGTGTTTCCGGGATTTGGAAGGTTTATTTTCTCAACCGGATATTTAGATAGTACAAGAATGTCGGTTCCCCCTCCTCCCGCACGGTGAGGGTAAAGGCGGCGCAGGGTGTCGGCTATCGCTTCATGGCCTTCAAGTTCTCTTGCCCCTTCCTCCATGCTATACATCTCTTCCAGACAGATAATATCCGCACCGGAGTCTATGAGAAATCTGATAGAGCGATTTTCAGGAGGATTCGGTTCGCGATAGTCTGATGTGTGCAGGATGTTATAAGCTATGATGGAGAAGGTGGTTTCCGAAGGGTCTGCTTCCTTTGAGAAGTTGAGAGGAACAGCCGATGAAATGTCGCTCCATCCGGCAATTATAGTCAGGACTCCGAGCGCTCCTATAATCCATCTTCTGCAGCAGAGCCAGAAAATAGAGATAATGACAGTCAGAATCACCAGATAAGGGAGCGTGAGAGTCAGTGCGGCAGGGACCGTGAAAAGGTGAGGATTGAAATGACCTCCGAATGCGGCCAGAAGTGTGGCAGCATACAGGATGACCGACAATATTTTGCCGACAATTCTGATTACGGGGCTCAGGACAATCATAATAATTTAGAGCGAGTTTGAAGAGTTTTGTTTAAAACCCGGAAAATTATTTCTCCGCCTCGCGAAGACGGCGTGAGATTTCATTGAGTTCATTTTTCTCAATAGAAGATAGAGAGGAGAATCCGGAGAGACGTATTTTGTCAAGGAGTTCATCCAGTCGTTCCGGGTCGGAAAGACGGGGATTGGATTTTCTGACAGAGGAAAGGAACATTTCAGCTGAGCGTTTCCTTTCCCGTTGTGGTAATATTCTTATCTGTTTAACGTCAGGGATGTTTAAATATTTAACGGTTAAAGCAGCGAGTGCTCCAAAAATCAGACCTCCGAGATGGGCTGCCAGGCTTCCGGACTGCAGTCCGTTGCCGAAGAAGGTCAGTGCGAGAGCTCCGAAAGCAACCCAACGAAGACGCACGGCTCCGACTGCGAAGAACCTGACGTGCTCGTCGGGGGAGAGAATCGCCGCTGCGGTGATAAGCGCTACGATTGCTGCAGAGGCTCCACACATTGAAGATGCAGCCCCGACGATAGGGGAACTGACGGCCACCCATAGAAACCCGATGGCTCCGGCAAGGCCGCCTCCTATGTAGAGGGTCAGCAGCAGGCGTGGAGAGCAGGCGTGGAGCAGACGCGCAAACCAGTAGAGCCAAAGCATATTGAACAGGAGGTGGAGAGGGGAGATATGGGTGAACATATAGGAGAGGGGTGTCCAGGGATGAGATGCGAGTTCCGTAAGGGAAGAGGGCAGAGAAAGGAAAGAAAGGAAGGATGAGGGGTCAAGTTTTCCCAGCCGGGCTACCGGAATATAAATCCAGAGCATGAGGGAGACAGCCACGTTGATGACAATAATCCATAGAGCCATCCTGGTGTCAGGTTGTGAAAAAAGTCTCAGTCTCATTCTTCCGGATAAATCTTGAAGTTAAAAAAATCTGACAGGTCAGCAATCATTCTCAGTAGAAAGTGCCTCCGCCGAGAGTCCCTTTCTTTTTCCATATAAGGAGAGGGACAAGGCCGAACAGCATCCCGCCGAGATGGGCGAAGTGAGCCACTGTAGACATGCTTCCGGAAACTCCGAGGAAGAATTCGAGCACTGCATATCCTGCCACCATATATTTAGCTTTGATAGGTATGGGGATGAAGAAGATATACATTGGAAGGTTCGGGAAAACGAAGGCAAAGCCGAGGAGCAATCCGAAGATAGCTCCGGAGGCTCCGATAGTGACCATAGAACTCTTCCACTCTGCCATTCCACTGAGGATTTCAGTGTTATGATTAGCCACAGCCTCGTTTACAAATCCCTCCATGGATTCATAGGTCAATCCATTGAGCTTGGCGATTGCCTCGACATACTCATTGCGCCATGTCAGGGCCCACACACCTTCCTGGAGAATGGCGGCGCCAATCCCGCAGATGAAGTAGAAGACCAGGAAACGCCGGGAGCCCCATACACGTTCAAGCAGCGGACCAAACATCCATAGCGTGAACATGTTGAAGAAGATATGCAGAACACTTCGGGAATCATGCACAAACATATAGGTAAGAATCTGAGCAGGGTTGAAGAGGTCAGCCCCGATGAAATGCAGACCCAGTGTTTTGACGATTGTTTGGGAGAAAGAAGGAAAAATAAGTTCAACAGCCCAAATCAATACATTAAGGATGATAAGATTTCTGGTGACGGGGGGAATATCCCGATAAGACGGACCAAAAGCCATAATAGAATACTTTAGTTGACGGACTCTTTAAGTTAATGCAAATTTAACAAATCTTTTGGGCCTGACAAATATTATAAAATAGAGAAAAAAGGATGAAGAAAGTGCAATATGGTATTAAAAAACAAAAATATAGGGATAATGAATGATATTTTTGCTCCGGAGTTTGTTTTTATAAACGAAATAACTAAATTTGCCAAATAATGTTGATTGGGAAACCCAAAAGACGGACAAAACTAAAATATATTATTATGAACAAGACAGACCTCACAAATGAGATTGCCGCCAAAGCAGGCCTTAACAAAACACAGGCAAAAGCAGCTCTTGATGCATGCCTCGAATCAATCGAACAAGCTCTTGCAAACGAAGACAAAGTTCAGCTCATCGGATTCGGAACTTTCTCAGTCGTAGACAAGCCCGCACGTACAGGTATCAACCCTGCTACAAAGGAAAAAATCCAGATTCCGGCACGCAAGTCAATTAAATTCAAACCGGCTGCGAATTTAGCGAAATAATATCTCACAGCTAAGATAACAAAGTAAGATAGAAGGCGTTTCAGGGTGCTACTTTTGAAACGCCTTCTATTTTTATGCTCCGTCGACTGTGACGGTGTCTTATTCGTAGACAAAAAGACCTCAGATGAGGAAAGCATCCGAGGTCAGACATTTTTTATGAGGTTTTTTGGTTTAGTCTCGTCCTCCGAAGATGCGGAGCAGATAGAGGAAGAGGTTGATGAAGTCAAGGTAGAGATTAAGAGCACCCATGGTTGCGAGCTTATCGGCCATTGCCGGCTCAAGATTGGCGGCGGCCAGACGTTTCACCTGCTGAGTGTCAAAAGCTGTCAGGCCAACGAAAATCAGGAGACCCACGATGGAGATTACCCAATCAAGACCGTTGCTGGCAAAGAAGATATTGACAATGCTGAGGATGATAAGACCGATGAGGGCCATTATCAGATAAGTTCCGAACTTGGTGAGGTCGGACTTGGTGAAATATCCATAGACGGACATTGCTCCGAATGTTCCGGCGGCAATGAAGAATGTATAGACGATGGTCCCTAATCTATAAACGATAAAAATTGGAGCCAGGGAAGTACCCATCAATGCCGAGAACAGACAGAAGAGGAGCAGACATGTAGATGTGGACATCCTGGTGATTCGCGCAGGGATAATGAAAGCCATGGCGAGCATTGCTATAAACATCCCGTAATAAATAAATTTATTGGCGAATAAGAAGTAAGCGGCAGGAGTAGTGGCCACCCCCAATGCGCAGAATGCGGAGATGAGGAGCCCTGCAAACATCCTGACATAAACACGCTTCATGATGGAATTAGCCTGTTCTCTGACGGCTGTGTCCCCACCTCTGAAGGGAGGAGGAGTCTGAGGATTGTAATAGTTCATAATTTTTAGTTATACTTAATTTCTTAGTCTTCTGAATATATAACGAAAAAACCGGCTGTTTAGCTTAACGCACGATTCACAAAAAGATATATCCCGGGTTCTTACATACGTTCCGGCATTTCCATGCCGAGTAGTTTAACTGCGGATTTCAGGGTGCGCGCCACAACTGCTGAAAGATGCAGACGCATACAGCGCACGGCGGGGTTTTCCTCTTTCAGGATGGAATAGTCGTGATAGAACTGATTATACTCCTTAGCGAGGTCATATGCATAATTGGCGATAAGGGCAGGAGAGTATGAGGTCCCGGCATCTTTCACTACATTCGGGAAATCTGCAATCTTCTGAATGAGTGCGCACTCCTTCTGATTGGGCAGAGCGCCTGACATGTTGCATGATTCGAAATCATCAGCTCTTCTGATGACGGACCGGATACGGGCATAGGTGTATTGTAGGAACGGCCCTGTGTTTCCGTTGAAGTCAATGGATTCCTTGGGATTGAAGAGCATATTTTTGCGCGGGTCAACCTTCAGAAGAAAATATTTGAGGGCTCCAAGACCTACCATTCTTGAAATCTCGGCGGCTTCTTCCGGATCCATATCGGCAAATCTGTCGGCGGAAGTTTCAGCAGCTCCCTTAATCATATCGTCAATAAGGTCATCGGCATCCACTACTGTTCCTTCACGCGATTTCATCTTCCCTTCCGGAAGTTCTACCATTCCGTAGGAGAAGTGAGTGAGGTCTTTACCCCATTTGAATCCCAGCTTATCCAGAAGGAGAGAAAGCACCTGGAAGTGATAATTCTGCTCATTCCCTACAACATAAATCATCTTGTCAATGGGGAAATCCTGATAGCGGAGCTTGGCGGTACCTATGTCCTGTGTCATATATACAGACGTTCCGTCGGCACGGAGCAGGAGCTTATGGTCAAGTCCATCCTGTGTGAGGTCTGCCCAGACGGAGCCATCCTCCTTACGATACATTATTCCTTTCTCAATGCCGCCGAGCACCAGGTCTTTCCCTTCAAGATATGTGTCGGATTCGTAATATATTTTGTCAAAATCTACACCGAGACGCTTGTAGGTCTCATCAAATCCGGCATATACCCATTCATTCATTTTTTTCCAGAGCTGACGCACTTCAGGGTCTCCGGCTTCCCATTTGCGGAGCATTTCGCGAGCTTCCGCCATCAGGGTGGAGGCGCCCTTAGCCTCATCCTCAGTCATGTTCTCACGTTCCATGAGCTCTTTGATTTCGGCTTTATAATGTTTGTCAAACTCCACATAGAAATCTCCAATCAGGTGATCACCTTTCTTCCCGGCAGTCTCGGGTGTGACGCCGTTGCCCCACTTCTGCCATGCCAGCATTGACTTGCATATATGGATGCCACGGTCGTTGACAATATTGGTCTTCACCACTTTGTGTCCGTTGGCCTCAAGGATGCAGGCTAAGGAATAGCCCAGAAGGTTGTTGCGGACATGTCCGAGGTGGAGCGGCTTGTTAGTGTTGGGGGAGGAATATTCCACCATTACCAGGTCGCTGTTTTCGTCGGCTTTGCGGATTCCGAAATTTTTATCCGCTGCAATCTCCTGAAGCTGGGAGAGCCAGAAACCCGGAGCAATGGTTAGATTAAGAAAACCTTTGACAGCATTGAAATCCCCGATAGCAGGTACATTCTCTTTGAGCCATTCGCCAATCTCCAGGGCAGTTGCCTCCGGAGCCTTACGGGAACCTTTTAGAAAAGGGAAAACAACAACCGTAAGATTCCCTTCAAACTCCTTCTTTGTGGTCTGAGGTATAATAGTTTCCGGGGCTGCTTCAACCCCGTAAAGGGCTTTCAGCGCGTCGGAAACCCCTTTGGATATAATATTTTCAATACTCATATTCCAATTATTTTATTCTGAGTTCAAAATTACAAAAAATCCGGCATATCTTCTCATATTCTGCTGTCTGCAAGGCTTCGGATTGTATGTTTTGTTATTATAGAGAGAGGATGACTGCATAAAAACCGGCAGTTATATGATTAGTATTAACATAAGTTAACATTCAGGCGAATGTCAGTGGCAGTGCGGGAGGGTAATTTTGCAGTGTTAAATCAAATAAACGCCATCAAAATTATGAAAACAACAACATTTCGTCCTATTCGTCCTGCTGTAGTAAGAGCACTTGGTCTCATGTCTGTCTATGCGATAGGAATCTTCATCGTTTATCTTCAGTTGAGAAGTATACTTTAAATCTTAAATCCCGGACAAAGGAGTGGTTGTATCAGAAGCATGTCCTTCAATCGGGATTTTATTTTCGGGGGGGCGTCACTCATGACGTCGCTCCCTTTTTATTACCATATACCCCTATTGTGAAGGGTAGAAACCTGCGGCAGAATATAGTTGTGAAATATACAAGAATCAGCGGCAGGATAACCCGGAAGATTATAGAGGGCAAACTGTCGTTCGGGATTGGGATACGGGTAAGTTTCCCAATCCCATGAGTCACACTATAACAATAAGTCTGGAACAAGGGTGAGAAAGCCATAACGAACAGACTGTTTATCCCGAAGAAGCGTATTGCTTTAATTATGGAAGTGTTTGTAAAGCGGTTCAGACGTTGCGAAATGGCGAAAGTGAAAAGAATCCCGAGCAGAGAGTTGAGCAGATTCATAGGGAATACTCCCGGCTCATTGTTATACATATCCAGGCGTGGCAGCAGGCTTGAGAAAACAAATAGAATTAAGCCGTAGAGGAACGTCCGCCATCCGGGAATTTTCATAAGAATAATAAATGGAGCGGCTGCATATCCCAGTGAAATATAAAAAAGTGCGAACGGAACTATATTAAAATTATAAGGGAGGTCTATGTGTGATTTTGAGAGATAATAAGTAGCGATTGAGCAGATTATTGCAAGAGAGAGGATAAACACTCTTTTGTGTCCGGAGAAAAGAAAGAAAATAAGTTCGGATACGAATAGCACGGGGATGAACCATAAGGTATAGAAATTTTCACCATCCCATCCGTAAACGAGGACATGGAGGAATGGCATTTTCCATGGCATCAGGCAGAGGGCTAAAAGCGTAAAAAAGAAATAAGGAATAACAAGAGTCTTTACTTTCTTAATCAGGAAATCTTTAAAGCTAAGGTTGCCTTTATTATAGAAAATTCCTGACACAAAGAAGAAAAGAGGCATGTGGAAGGCATAGATAAATTTCAGTGGTCCCTCAGGGATTTCAGTATGCCCTGCCACCATAAGTATTATTGCAATTCCGCGGGCAATATCAATCCATTCTATTCTTCGGCTTGCGGACATACCTATGTTGTGGCGGAAAAAGCTAAGGTAATGATGTTCCCTTCCGAGCGATAAGAGTAAAGACTCAGGATATATCTGGTGCCGTCGGGAGAGGAGAATTCTCCTTTTCCAAAGTTTTCGTCAGACTTTCTGAAGTCAGATATTTCGTCAATTCTGGGAAGTGAGAGGATTCTGATATCCTTGCGAAAATCGAGTCCTTCAGTTAAGGAAGCTTTGTAGATGGCCTCCTTGATTGTCCAGGCGAGGATGTTCTGTTCCACATCATCTGCAGGAATAATCTGCAACTCCCCGGAAGAAAGGAATCGTTCGCGGATTTTAAGAACCTGGGCACGGTTGGCAGCTTCCGCATCAATCCCTAAGGCAGTGGCGGGATTAAAGACCCGAAGGTCAACTCCCGGAGCGGGACGGAGGGTGGCGACAGCAAAAAAATGCGAAGTGTGGGTGATTGAGATGCGTTCGTCGGAATAAGCAAGGAAAGGGGCTCCGTTGGCGAAGTGACCGATTTCGCGAAAACCTTCTTTTCCGTTTTCGCAATATACCTGTCTGGCCATTTCCATCCATACTTTTCCCTGGCGGTCTTCACCGCCACATACTTCTTCCACCTTTATGCCGGCCGGAGTCGGATGACGCCAATATATAAAATCAGTTTCCATCGTCAGAATCAGCTTCAACAATTGTAGTTTTAACTTTCAGGATGCGGTGTTTCTCCATCTCAAGCACGATAAACCGGCATGGACCGAGCGACAGTTTCTCACCCGGAGTCGGGAAATCCCCTTTGATTTCGAGCAGTATGCCGGCGAGAGTTTCAGCGTCTCCGACATTTCCCAGCTGTTCTTCTTCAATGCCACAGGCATGACAGAAATCGCTGAGCGGGATTTTAGCATCAAATATAAAAGTGTCAGGACCTATCCGGCGATAGAGATGCTGCGCCTCATCATACTCGTCATCAATCTCACCGACAATCTCTTCAATGATATCCTCAAGGGTGACGATGCCGGATGTGCCGCCATATTCATCCACTACTATCGCAATATGGATTTTACGCTTTCTGAAGTCTTCGAGGAGGTCATCAATCATGCGTGATTCAGGCACGAAATAAGGCTCACGGAGGAGGGTTTGCCAGCGGAATGAATTGTCACGGTTGCCAATATAGGGGAGGAGGTCTTTGCTATAAAGAATACCGCGTATCGCATCCTGGGATGTGTCGTAGACAGGGATTCGGGAATACCCTGTTTCGAGAATAACTCTCATAGCCTCGTCCCAGGAGTCATGAAACTCAATAGCAGTGACATCCACACGTGAAATCATGATTTCGCTTACCTCCTTGTCTCCGAAAGTGAGGATACCCTCCAGCATCTCTTTCTCTTTCCCCTCTGAGATGTCGGATATTTCAAGGGCTTTTTCCAATTCGTCGGCAGATATTGAATCTTCCTTTTTGCGTATGAACTTATTGACAAAATAAGTGGAGCGCACCATAATGTTGGCGAGAGGGGAGGTTAGTGACGAAATAAGGGATAATGCAGGAGATGCGGATCTGACCCATTTCAGAGCTCTCCCACGGGCCACGAGTTTCGGAAAGATTTCTCCGAATAGAAGGAGGAGAAACGTAAGGAATACAGTCTGGACAAGGAAATTGAGAGTTTCGGAGTAGAAATGGGTAACTTGTGAGATGGCAAAAGTCAGCAACACGACCATTGTAATGTTCACAAGATTATTGGATATGAGGATAGTGGCGAGCAGTTTCTCACTATTGTCAAGGAGCTTCTGTGCTTTTTTGGAGTTAGCGTCTTCAGACTCTTCAAGTTCGTCAATTTCGGAAGGACGAAGACCGAAGAAAGCGATTTCGCTGCCGGAGACGAAGGCTGACATTGCGAGACACAGCACTGCTATAGCCACAATGGCAATCCAGCCACCCCATGAGGGTGGTGCCATAAATTCGATAGCCTTAAACAGGAGGATAAAGAGAGGGGAACCCGAAAGGGGCGTTGGTAAAGGGTCTGAGTCCAAGTTATAAATGGATTGGTTTTGCAATTGCAAAGATAATTGAATTATTTAATTTCCGCAAACTCCCTTTCTTCCCTACCCCTCTATTCATTATCTATAACAGCCTATAAGGTAGAACGAATTGACAGTTGTATAAAATATTAGGAGACACGCCAGGCATAATGGCGTGTCTCCATGATAAATATGATAAT
>CAMWXI010000014.1 GCA_947178175.1 uncultured Porphyromonadaceae bacterium
ATTAATACACTATCTCATTTTATAACTAAACCCCGAATTTCTCCTTTTTGTTCACCCCTCCATCCTGACTATGTCATACCTGACTATATCAGGCAAAAAATAATTACGGACCTGCGATTACCCTTAAAGATATTCGCAAGCCCGTATTTTTTTGATTTTTATGTCTTTACTTTATTATCAAGCGAGACGACGAAGAATATCACACAGGAATTTCCAGAACTCCTCCACTGACTTGATATTCGCCTTCTCACTGGGAGAATGGATATCCTTGAGCGTCGGTCCGAATGATATCATATCCAGATTGGGCATCTTCTCCAGGAAGAGGCCACATTCCAATCCGGCATGAAGGGCTTCGACTCTCGGCTTTACACCAAACAATTCCTCGAAACTTTCCTCGGCAACCTTCAACACCTTGGAATTGGGGTCGGGAGCCCAGCCTACATAAGTGTCATCAAAAGACACAGTGGCACCTATCATCTCAAAGAGTGATTTCACCCTGTCGGCTATCTCGTCTCTTCTGGAGTCAACCGAAGATCTCTGGTGAACAGTGACTACAACACCACCGTCAACCATCTTCACAGATGCCAGGTTGCAGGAAGTTTCTACAAGACCTTCCACAGCCGCCGACATCCCCTGAACACCATTGGGACATGAGAAGATCGCGCTGATTAATCTATGAGCGTCAGCATGGTCATACACTTTTGCCGGAGCTTCTGTCTCTGTGGCGTCAAATGTGAAATCCGCACCTTCCGTCAACAGGAACTCAGCATGAATCATATCACTGAATTCTTTGGCATATTTGGCAAATTCTTCCTTATGTTCAGGAGAAATACCTACTATTGCCCATGCCTCTCTGGGGATAGCATTGGCAAGGTTACCGCCGTCGATTGATGCAAGCGTATTGCCGAATTTCTTGCATGATTCCCAAAGGAAACGAGCAAGCTGCTGATTGGCATTGCCTCTGCCAAGATTTATCTCCATTCCGCTGTGTCCACCCTTGAAATGATTAAGGTGTACCTTAAACCACACCTTATCCTTGGGTGCGTCTACCACAGTCATGGGGACATTGCAGATTGTCACCTTTCCCCCGGCACATCCTATCACCAGCTGGCCATGTTCCTCAGAGTCGAGATTCAACAGGATATCACCATCCACAAATCCGGGTTGCAGACCATTGGCACCTATCAACCCCTGCTCCTCATCTACTGTCATGAGCACCTGGAGCGGACCGTGAACCAAAGTATCATCAAGTAATACCGCCATTCCGGCAGCACAGCCCATACCGTTGTCGGCACCTAAGGTAGTGCCGTCAGCCTTCACCCATTCCCCATCAACTATGGTAGTGATAGGATCGTTGAGAAAATCATGATTCTTGTCTCCACGCTTTTCAGCCACCATATCCTGATGACCCTGAAGGATGATTGTCGGAGCATTCTCATGCCCGGGAGTGGCAGGCTTGAACATTGCCACATTGCCTACCTCGTCGGTCTTTACCTCAATATTATGTTTCATGGCCCAGTCAACCAAAAACTTCTTCATCTTGTCAAGATGATGGGTCGGACGGGGCACCTTTGTAATTTCATCAAAACATTCCCAAATTAATTTGGGTTGCAAGTCTGTTATTTTCATGGTATTCTTTTTGTTTCTTTATATTTTACTGCTGAAGAAGCAGATGATGCTGACTTAACCGAAGTAGATTTTTCCGGAGTCAATTTTTCATGTATCGGTTTCTCCTGAACTGACTTTTCATGAGCTGATTTATCATTCGGAGTTTTTTCCGGAGCTGACTTTTCCTGAGCCTTAAACTTTCTGTATGCGTTTGCCATCTTGGTGTGGTAACCGCGCCGCGCATAGTTAGGTCCGTTATACTTTCTGGCGAATCCGGCCCAATTCTTATTCTTCAAGTCCGGAAGCATTCCGGAATTTGTGACTAATGCCGCAAACAATTCAAGCTGCTCAAGCTCCGAGTAGGACATCAGGCGCACAAACTCATCGATAGTCTCACATCCACACTGTTTATAGTTGAACCCTCCAATCTGAAACATTCCCCAGAATGTCCCGAGATTGGCACCCTGTGCATTCACGCGACGCGCATTCACAAGCTGAGTCCATTCTTGAAGGGCATATCCGGATAATCCAGCCGGCACCTTCTCCCCTTTGTTGCCGGATTTATTGACCGCTTTTGCACGAAACTTATTATACATCGTGCGGTCAAAATTTATCACCGGCACTCCCGGAGCCCAGAAGCCCTGCATCCTGGTGCCCGCCTCTATCTGCACAACTGCCTTAATCGCCGCCACCTCAACTCCCAGTTCAGAAGCAACTATCCTGAAGTCCTTTTCCGTGAGATGCAGATAGCGTTCGTTTAAATCTTCCTGCGGGACGGAATCCTGCTGAACCTTCTTTACTACCGGCGTTGTAGGCGAGGTGGCACCGGCATTGCAACCTGCCACAATTGCGATGACAAGGAATCCCGTCATCGCAATTGTCAACAGTTTGCTGTATCTCATGATTTAGCCACTTTTTCCAACACCTTGCAGAGATGTTTCCAGAACTTCTCTGTAGTCGGAATGTTAAGTTTCTCATCCGGTGAGTGGACTCCGGTCATTGTCGGGCCGAAACTTACCATGTCGAGATGAGGATATTTCTTAAGGAAGAGACCACACTCAAGCCCGGCATGAATAGCCTTGATTGCGGGCTTCACTCCGAATAATTCTTCGTAAGCCTCAGCTGTCAGCTTCATTATCTTTGAATCCATATTGGGAGCCCATCCGGGATAACCATCGGAATGACTGACCTCTGCTCCGGCAAGCTGGAAGTGTGCCTCTACCTGACCGGCTATATCTTCCTTACGAGATTCTACCGAGCTACGCTGTGAAGTGGTAATCTTAATCTTGTCTCCTTCAATCATCTTCACAGCTGCAAGATTGGTGGATGTCTCCACTAATCCTTCGAGGTCTCTTGACATTGAATAAACCCCGTGAGGTGCAGAATAGATTGCACGTGCCAAGGCTAATGATGTTGCTGAATCTATGCAGTATTCAGGACGAACCACCTCTTCTATTGTCAGTTCCAATGAAGGCTCTACTCCCTTATATTCATTCTTGATTTCCTCAGCATATTTATTTAGGTGTGAAAGCACGTTTTCCTTATTCTCTGAATGTACTCCAAACACAGCATGTGCCTCTCTCGGAATAGCATTGCGGAGGTTTCCTCCGTTAAATTCTGAAATCTCCACATCCCACTTCTGTGAGCAATCCCAGATAAACCGGGCTATAAGCTTATTTGCATTGCCGCGTCCCAGATTGATGTCGCTGCCACTGTGGCCGCCGAGAAGACCCTTGATTCCAACGCGGAAATATGTAAAGTTCTCAGGAGCTACACTTCTCTTATAACTGAAGACGGCTGTTGTGTCAATACCGCCGGCACATCCTACGAAGATTTCTCCATCATCCTCAGAATCAAGATTGAGAAGAATTGAACCCTTGAGCATATCCTTACCGATATTCTGCGCACCTTCAAGTCCTATTTCCTCATTGATAGTGAAAAGCGCCTCAACAGGTCCGTGAACCAATGTATCATCAATCATCACAGCTAAGGATGCAGCCATGCCGATACCGTTGTCTGCACCTAATGTTGTGCCGCGTGCTTTCACCCAGTCACCGTCAACGTAGGTATTTATCGGATCTTTCATGAAATCATGCTCAACATCGTTATTCTTCTCTGCCACCATATCCATGTGTGACTGCAGAATAACTGTAGGCGCATTCTCACACCCCTTGGTTGCCGGTTTGCGCATTACCACATTGCCACACTCATCTGTGTGAACCTCAATGTTATGCTTCTTGGCAAAGTCAAGAAGATATGCGCGAATCTGTTCTTCATGGCATGAAGGACGAGGAACTTTGGTAATCTCGTCAAAACACTGCCATACCAAGGCAGGCTTAAGGTCTTTTACTTCCATCTTTTTATATTTTTTAATGATATTCTTTCCACTCCGGAATCCATTCCCTCTCTACATGAAAATCCTTGCGCTTCATTCCCGGTGACGGAATATTTTTGTCCGGAGATTAATTTTCTCCAAAGATAACCACTTTTTTTGATTATTCAGCCTTTTCCTCCATTTTTTCTTCCGGATACACCATTTTAATCTCTCCGGCTGAAGCTTACCCACCCCTCTTATCTCGCATTTCCAGCTTCTTTATCCCGCTCTTCGACCAATAACAATTCCCCACGAAAAGATAAATAATTGCAAGAATTAATTAATCAAAAAAAATGAATAGATGCTGAAATAGTTGCTATTTAGACTCCCGCGTCAATTTTTTTTGTGAATAAAGCGTATTTCAATATTTTTAGCTAAATTTGCAATCAACTCCCTCTTCATCTTCTATGTAAAAACTTTGTCTTAAATTTATGAAACGTAAACTTACAACTATTCTTCCTCTCCTCATAGCTGTAGTAAGCCTCACCGGCGCTTGCTCCAACGACAAAAAGACACCGGCTCCCGCTGCAAAGAAAGGATCCGCACCTTCTGAGGTCACTGCTCTCCCTAACTATCGTTATGTAGATGCCGACACAGTTCTGGCTAAATATAATCTGTCAAAAGATTTCGAAGAAGAGATGATCCGTATGCAGAGCAACCTTGACAACGAGGCAAAACGCCACGAAACTCAAGTTCGCTCTTTCCAGAATTCGATGCAGAATAAGATGCAGAACAATACATACACAGAAGCCTCTTATAAAGCAGACCAACAACATCTTGCCCAACTCGGAAGCAACGCCGAGCAAGCCCTTGGCAAGCTCCAGAACAATATGCAGGAACACGGCATGAAAGCTCAGAAAATCCTTAACGACTCCATTCAGAATTTTATTAAGGAATATAACGCTGCCCATGGTTATGACGCTATCTTCTACAAAGCCGCAACCCTATACATTGACCCGCGACTTGACATCACCGATGAAGTTGTGGAAGGACTCAACGCCCGATATAATAAGGTTAAGAAATAATCACTTCTTACAGTTAAAGCCAACCTTATAGTATTATTAACGAAGCCTGAGAATCAGTATATTTGAGTGTTGGAAGCGATGTAATCTTCGCGATGACGATAAGCTCAAGCCGTTGATGTCGCCACTCCCCGGCAGCCACATCAACGGCTTTCAACTTTATAACCCGCTCCTACGTTTATCCTTTTGAAAGGTATATATGACTCTTCCTCCCCTTTCTCAAATTTTACGGTTTTGATTCTCTCTCCATTTGACAGAAGATTATAATGATTGAAGATAATATTATAAATAAAGAGGCCAATGAAAACACCGTCCTCGTAGGTCTCGTCTCCCGCTTCCAGAACGAAGCGAAATGCAACGAGTATCTTGACGAGCTTGACTTCCTTGCCCGCACTGCCGGTGCATTGCCCAGGAAAAGATTTGTCCAGAAACTCGAATATCCCAATCCCCGTACCTATGTAGGCACCGGGAAATTAGAAGAAATCAGGCAATATGTTGAAGATAACGAAATAGGACTTGTAATCTTCGACGACGACCTCTCTCCCAAACAGGTTGCCAACATTGAGCGGGAACTGAAAGTTAAAATCCTTGACCGCACAAGCCTTATTCTTGACATCTTTGCCAATCGGGCACAGACATCTACCGCCCGAACGCAGGTGGAGCTCGCCCAATATCAATATCTCCTCCCGCGCCTCACACGTATGTGGACCCATCTGGAGCGCCAGAGGGGAGGTATAGGCATGCGCGGCCCCGGTGAGACTCAGATTGAAACCGACCGCCGTATAATCCTTGACAAGATCTCCCGACTGAAAACAGAACTTAAAAACATTGACAAACAGAAAAGCATACAACGCAAAAATCGTGGCAATCTGACTCGTGTCGCTCTCGTTGGATACACCAATGTCGGGAAATCCACAATTATGAATCTTCTCTCCAAAAGCGATGTCTTCGCCGAAAACAAACTCTTTGCCACTCTTGACACCACAGTTAGAAAAGTCACAATCGAAAATCTCCCTTTCCTGCTCACCGACACCGTAGGATTCATACGCAAACTCCCTACCCATCTCGTAGATTCTTTCAAATCTACTCTTGATGAAGTGAGGGAAGCAGACCTGCTGGTGCATGTGGTCGATGTCAGTCACCCCGGCTTTGAAGAGCAGATCGAGGTGGTCAACAAAACGTTAAGGGATGTCTGCGGAGCCGCTGACAAGCCGATGATTATGGTCTTCAATAAGATTGACCGGTTCAAATATACCCCTAAAGACCCTGACGACCTCACTCCCATGACCCGGGAGAACATCCCTCTCTCTGAATTTGAGAAAACATGGATGGCGAAGATGGACAATAACTGCGTATTTATTTCCGCCAAGGATAAAATAAATATTGACGCTCTGAAAGATATGCTCTATCAGAAGGCAAGAGAAATCCACGCTACTCGCTTCCCCTATAATGACTTTCTTTACCAAAAATATGATGAAGACGACAATCTCTCCCTTGAATAGCAACACACTTCCGTACTCCAATCTGCCCTCAATAGGCTATCGTCCTCTCGAATGGTGGGAAATTCAGCAACTGGAACGTCAGGGATGCTATGCATCCGACTGGTCGGCACAACTCATTGCCGAAGGCTCCGACCTCTCTCTGCTCAATCATGTTGAGTTTGAAGGCTCCAACAGACTCGGTCTTTTAGATTCAGAACGCTTCCCGGGATGTGGTCTTAGGAGAGTCTTGATTTCCGACACTGTCATTGGCCACGGAGCCAGAATCAGAAACGTCGGAGGAGGTATCATCAACTGTTCCATAGCCGATGAAGTGGTAATCGAAAACACCGAGCGTATTCAGATGGAACCGGAAGCTGCCTGCGGCGTAGGCACAACCGTAAATGTGCTTGACGAGACCGGCTCCCGACCGGTGATCATCTATCCAGGACTCTCCGCACAGGTAGCTTCCATGATGGCACGGAAACCGAGGAAAGCAGAATCCGACATCATCCCTCAGACCGAAACCTATATTGAATCATTGCCCGAGGCCCCTTCTATCGGACATAAGGCGGTGATTAAGGATTGCGGCACTCTTTTTAATGTGCGGGTAGGGAATGAAGTCAGGATTGAAGGGGCGAGACGTCTTGTCAACGGGTCCATTATAAACAATGCAGCTCCCGGAAAATGTCTTGCTTTCATCGGCAACGGTGTTGATGCCGAGAATTTCATCATTGAAGACGGAATCGTTGATTCCGGCACACTTCTTCGCAACTGCTATGTAGGGCAGGGAGCATCCCTCGAAAAGGGTTTCACGGCCCATGACTCGCTCTTCTTCGCAAATTGCTCGCTGGAGAATGGAGAGGCTTGCGCCCTGTTTGCCGGTCCATATACCGTATCCATGCACAAAGGCACACTTCTCATCGGATGCCAGACCTCTTTTATGAATGCCGGAAGTTCTACAAATCAGAGCAACCACATGTATAAATTAGGGCCGGTTCATTGGGGGGTACTTGAACGCGGCGTGAAGACCTCCTCCAACTCTTATCTTATGTTAGGGGCTCTCATAGGAGCTTTCTCGCTTCTCATGGGTCAACACAAGACCCATCCCGATTCCTCCGAATTTCCTTTCTCCTATCTCTTCGGAGACGCTCAGGGAGCCACTGTGGTAGTGCCGGGAATGATGCTGCGTAGTTGCGGACTGCTTAGAGATGAAAAAAAATGGCCCAACCGCGACAGGCGTTTAAAACGGAAGCTCCCCCTCAACGACCGTATAACGTTTGAGGTTCTAAATCCCTACACCGTAGCTCGCATACTGACAGCTCTCGAAACGATAGATAATCTCCTCCAGCGGCCGGCCGACGACGATCGCTATATCCGCTATAAGGGGATGAAGATAAGTCGTGCCTCACTCGAACGAGCCAAAAAACTTTATTCACTCGCCATCTATAAATATCTTTATCAAAAGATTATAGACAAGGAGATTCCGCATCTCACGGTGGAGGAAGCTGAATCCAAAGGAGAAATTTGGGTAGACCTCGCCGGGCAGCTGATGCCGCGCCATATCATGCAGCAAGCCCTGGATGCAGAAAGCGTGGAAGAGAGAGAGGAAACTCTCAACAAAGTGTTTGAAGACTATGACAGTCTGGAGCTTGAATGGATTGCCGCCGCAATCCCTGCGGAATATCTCCGCGACCCGGAGAAAATCAAGGAAGGGAACGCAGCCTTCGCTGCAATAGTGGAAGAAGACCGCACCGGCTATCGCGACTCCCTTAGTGCCGAACAACTCATGCTCAAGCTTTAAAAAAATTTGTTTTAATTATCTCTAAACTTGCGTAATTCAAAAAATTAGCATAATTTTGCACCACTATTGGCGCGGCCTGATTCATGATTCGGCGATTCCAACACTAAAGAAATCGCCCAATAGCCATGTTTCAACACTATAAGCCAATGGCATAGAGAATATTAACCATATTTATTAACAATTTTAATGACTGAATTAAAAGTTCAAACCCCCATCGAAGATTTCGATTGGGATGCCTTTGAAAAAGGCGAAACCGCTGGCTCGAAAAATCGTGAAGAGGTAATGAAGACCTACGACGAAACTCTCAAGACAGCGAAAGATAATGAAATCGTGACCGGTGTGATCAAAGCTGTTACAAAGCGTGACGTTCGCGTTGACATCGGCATGAAATCAGACGCTATCATCTCTATCAGCGAATTCCGCTACAATCCCGACCTCAAAGTTGGCGACGAAGTGGAAGTGCTTGTAGAAACTCTTGAAGACAAAAACGGCCAGCTCCGTCTTTCCCACAAGAAAGCCTGCCAGACTCGCTCATGGGATCGCGTCAACTCCGCTCTTGAAAACGACGAAGTTATCAAGGGTTATGTTAAGAGCCGCACTAAGGGTGGTATGATTGTTGACATCTTCGGTATCGAAGCATTCCTCCCCGGTTCTCAAATCGATGTTCGCCCCATCCGCGACTACGATGTATTTGTTGACAAAACAATGGAATTCAAAGTGGTTAAAATCAACCAGGAATTCAAAAACGTCGTTGTTTCTCACAAAGCTCTCATTGAGGCAGAACTCGAAGCTCAGAAGAAAGAAATCATCTCTCGCCTTGAAAAGGGTCAGGTGCTCGAAGGTAAGGTTAAAAACATCACTCCTTACGGTGTATTCGTTGACCTCGGTGGCGTAGACGGTCTCATTCATATTACCGACCTCAGCTGGGGACGTGTTAACGATCCTCGCGAAGTTGTGGAACTTGACCAGGACATCAAGGTCGCTATCATTGACTTCGACGACGAGAAGAAGCGTATCGCTCTCGGTCTCAAGCAGCTCATGCCCCATCCTTGGGATAGCCTTGACGAAAACATCAAGGTTGGAGACCACATCAAGGGTAAAGTTGTCGTTATGACTGACTACGGTGCATTCGTTGAAGTTCAGCCCGGCGTTGAAGGTCTGATCCACGTTAGCGAAATGAGCTGGAGCCAACACCTCCGCTCTGCTCAGGACTTCCTCAAGGTTGGTGACGATGTTGAAGCAGTCGTACTTACTCTCGACCGCGACGAACGCAAGATGAGCCTCGGTATCAAGCAGCTCAAAAACGACCCCTGGGAAAATATCGAACAGAAATATGCTATCGGTTCTCAGCACACTGCAAAAGTGCGTAACTTCACTAACTTCGGTGTGTTTGTAGAAATCGAAGAAGGTGTTGACGGTCTTATCCACATCTCTGACCTCAGCTGGACTAAGAAAATCAAACACCCCTCTGAATTCACTGCTATCGGCAACAACATCGAAGTGCAGGTGCTCGAAATCGACAAGGAAAACCGTCGTCTCTCTCTCGGCCACAAGCAGCTCGAAGAAAATCCCTGGGACGTATTTGAAACAATCTTCACAGTAGGTTCTATCCACAAGGGTAAAATCACTGAAATGATGGATAAGGGTGCTGTTATCGCTCTCGACCATGGCGTTGAAGGTTTCGCAACTCCCAAGCATCTCGTGAAGGAAGACGGCTCTCAGGCTAAACTCGGCGAAGAACTCGACTTCAAGGTAATCGAATTCAACAAGGGCACTAAGAGAATCATCCTCAGCCACAGCCGTATCGCTGAAGATGCCAACAAACCTGAAGGCATCCGCCCCGCTAAGAATGTTAAGAAAGGACATAAGGAAGCTGAAACAGTTCAGACTCCCTCTATCGAAAAGACTACTCTTGGCGACCTCGGAGCTCTCCAGGCTCTCAAAGAAAAAATGCAGGCTGACGAAAGCAAGTAATCATAACCTGCCACTCTATAAAAATAAGGGTGATATTCCGTGTGGAATATCACCCTTATTTTTAGACCCCGTAAATAAAATGATTAACAGAGGAGCCCTTAAAATTTAAAGTGTATCGGAAGTCGCTGCGCGGGGAGCTTCCTGGGGAGCTTCCTGAGTATTCTCAGCAACATCCGCAGTATCCGCCTCAACCGGGGAATCGCCCGTAGCCTCCTCAATGCTTATCACATTCACAGTCTCCTCAGGAGCTTTCTCACTCTTGCAGGCCACAGCCATAAGCATCAGTCCTGCACCTAAAAACAATGTTAATTTCTTCATTTGTATAATTATTTAGTTTTCCTCTTTAGCCATCCCTACCGCAAGAAATATTAACCGAACTTCAAAACATGATACATCTAATGAAGAATAATTCCGTTGAGGGAAATCCATCGCCTCAAAATTAACATTTTTTATGGAAAGGACTCTAAACGGAAAACGATTTTATCAATCAAAAATTATATAATAATACCCGGAATGAATTGAAGTCTTCTTCAAACCGTTCACCTGTGGGGGAATGAAGAGATGAGCGTTACTCTTCTTATTGGAAACTTTCTACGGCAAAATTATTAATTGAAAAGTAAACATCCTATATATCATATTGAAAAAAAATTACTAACTTTACGACATATTATGAAACTACGATACTTTCTCATAACAATCCTTATGCTATTATCCTTGACAGCTGCTCCCCTGACAGCACCTGCCAAAGGATGGGAAGTGTCTAAAACCGAACGTGCGGATGCGCGTCAGGCTGCCAACAACTCTGACATTGAGATAAAAACAGCCCGAGGAGTCATAATAGTAACAACAAATCATCCCTCTCAAATTAAAGTTTTTACAATCCTCGGACAACTCGTATCCTCAGAGAACCTCCCCACCGGAACCTTTCAATTCTCAGTTCCGGCCCACGGAGTCTACATTATCAAAGCGGGCGACCTTACCTGTAAAGCCGCCCTATAACTTTACTATCTGAAATCCTTAAACAACAAAATAACTTTAAATCTTATTAACGATGAAAGAAACAGAGATCGATTGGGCTAACCTTAGCTTCTCCTACATGCCTACCGACTACAACGTACGCTGCACATACAAAGATGGCAAATGGGGCGAAATCGAAGTGAGCGATTCCGAATATGTTCCCTTGCACATTGCAGCTTCCTGCCTCCACTATGGTCAGGAATCTTTCGAAGGTCTTAAAGCGTTCCGCGGAAAAGATGGTAAAGTTCGCATCTTCCGTATGGAGGAAAATGCAAAACGCTTCATTCGTTCAGCGGAAGGCATCAAAATGCAACCCATGCCCGTTGAACTCTTCTGCGAAATGGTGCGCAAAGTCGTTAAACTCAACGAACGCTTCATTCCTCCCTACGGCACAGGTGCTTCTCTCTATATCCGTCCGCTCGAAATCGGTATTTCAGCTCGCGTTGGCGTTAAGCCCGCTGACGAATATATGGTTATCATGCTCGTCACTCCTGTTGGTCCATACTTCAAGGAAGGTTTCAAACCTACAAAAGTTTGCATGAGCCGTGAATACGACCGCGTTGCTCCCAAAGGCACAGGCTCCATCAAGGTTGGAGGTAACTACGCCGCTTCTCTCGTTGCCGGCGAAAAGGCTCACGACCTCGGCTACTCCGTAATGCTCTACATCGATCCCAAAGAGAAGAAATATCTTGACGAATGTGGCGCAGCTAACTTCTTCGGTATCAAAGACAATACTTATATCACTCCGTTCAGCGAGTCTATCCTTCCCTCTATCACCAATATGAGTCTTACTCAGCTTGCCGAAGACCTCGGAATGAAGGTGGAACGTCGCCAGATTCCTGTGGAAGAACTCGAGACTTTTGAGGAAGCATCCGCATGCGGGACTGCCGCTGTCTGCTCCCCTATCGGAGAGATTGACGACCTTGACAACGGTAAGAAATACATATTCTCCGCCAACGGCGAAGCCGGTCCCATGACTACCGCCCTTTACAACAAACTCCGCGGTATTCAGTATGGCGAAGAAGAAGACGTTCACGGATGGTGTGAGGTGATTGATTAATATTATAATTCAATTACCACCTCTGCATCCTGTTACCGGATTAGACCCCCGGGAAAGCGACAGCAAGACGGGGATCAAAAATATATGGGGATATGTCAAAAGTTTTTTGACATATCCCCTAAATTCTCCGGTCCATTACAGCAAAAATTCGGAATTTTTGAATATGAATCCTCTTGAGATAATCAACCGCTATTACACCCCGGGGTCTCCACTGTATAATCTTCTGCATATCCATTCGGAAATGGTGACAAAGAAAGCTTTGGAGATAGCCGAAAAAGCACCTTTCCCAAATCCGGACCTCCGTTTCATTGAAGAAGCAGCCATGCTACATGACATCGGCATCTTCCGGTGTAATGCACCCGACATTCTTTGCAACGGCTCCCAACCTTATATTCAACATGGCGTCATAGGGAGTGAATTACTGCAATCCCTCAATCTTCCTGACCATGCATTGGTGTGCGAACGACACACCGGCTCCGGACTCTCTGCCACAGAAATAATAGAAAGCCGCCTTCCCCTTCCGCCACGCGATATGCTGCCCCTCTCGCCGGAAGAAAAAATAATATGTTATGCCGATAAATTCTTCTCTAAATCAGGAGATCCCACAGAAGAAAAAAGCCTTGAACAAATCCTTAAGTCAATGGCCCGGCATGGCTCCGGACCACTCAACCGGTTTATCGAACTCCACAATCTACTTACCGGCGAAAACCTGAAAGTATAGGAACGTGACCCTTCACCTTCGGAAAGTACTGCTTTTTTTCAGAACATCTCGTAGTCTATGGAAGTGACCTGGAATTCAGTGCGACGGTTTATCTGGTCCGCCGCCTCCTGATCTTCCTCGGAAAGGGTGTTGATGAATTCTTCTGTCAACTCCGTTCCCTCCGGGAATTGAGGATATTCCTTGTTAATACGCTTGGTAACCGTCTTTGGCACCGTTTCCCCATATCCCTTATATGTGAGCCTGTCAGGAGATATTCCCGCGTTTATCAGATAATCCACCACACTCTTGGCCCTTCGTTCAGACAATCCTTCATTGTAGACATTTGAGCCTTTCCTGTCAGTATGGGAACCCATGCGAATCGTCACATTTGGATTGTCCCTGAGCATCTGAGCCATTTCGTCAAGGGCGGCCTTAGACTCAGGACGCAGCGAGGCCTTGTCAAAATCATAGAATATATTCTCCACTACCTGAGGCTTATGGATAGCTGCAAGTATGAAATCAACGCCATATTCAGCATCCGCTTCCTCCATGTCGCTCTCAAACTCCTGTTTTACATTAAGGTACCCCGGAGCTCCTGCCATCATGACATATTTCACACCCCTCTCCAGGCGGAAGGAGAATGAGCCGTCATCGCGGGCTATCTCTTTTTGATTTGACCCGTCGTCGCCCACAATACGTATCACAGCCTTAGGCACCGGTTCGTCATCCTTGTCCACAACCCATCCGGAGATAGATATCTTAAGCTCGGGGAGCTCAAAGCTGTAGATGTGGTCATAACCACGTCCGTCTCCCCGGTTGGAAGAGAAAAATCCGGACTCCCCTTCTCCGAAGGTTATGCCGAAATCATCTCCAGGTGAATTCATCGGAATCCCCATATTCTCCACACTCCATCGTGAACCGGTCTTGTCAAGGTTTGCCTTGAAAAGATCCAGGCCTCCAAAACCGGGGTGACCGTCGGAGGAGAAGTACATGACGGAATCCGTACGCAGGCAGGGGAACATCTCGTCGCCTGCAGTATTTATCTGCGGCCCTAAATTCTCCAGACTGCCACCTCTCTCCTTGAGATTGATTCTCCAGATATCCTTCCCTCCATATCCTCCCGGCATATCGGAGGCGAAATAGAGATAGGTTCCGTCGGGAGAAACCGAGGGATGACCCACAGCGGAAAGCGTGTCGCCGGTGATTTCAAATTTCTGAGGTGCACTCCATGACGCATCGCTTCTCTGCGAAGTATATATCTCCACAGAAGTGTCGGCCTCCGGAACGCGGCGAGCCTTGGTAAGATACATTGTCTGCCCGTCAGGACTGAACCCTACAATACCCTCATCAAACTCGGTATTCAACTCTCCTTCCACCGGTTCGGGCCGTTGCCATTGTCCATTCTCATCTTTTTTGGCATACCATATATCTGATTTCTTAAGACCTGTGATTTCCGAACGGTTGGTACCTGTGACTTTCTCGTTTGTAGTCGTGAAATAAAGCTGAGTAAGAGTCTTGTCAAGATACATCGGAGCGAAGTCAGAGCGCCTTGAATTAAAGAGCTTGACATTCTTGACGATATATCGTGATTTCTTCTCATTTTTCGCCTTTATGGCCTTCTGGCAACCTGCAATCCCCTCAATGGCAAGTGTATTACCCGGTTTCCAGTCAAGAAACTTACTGTAGGCATCGATTGCAGGCTGATACTTCCCCTCAGCCTGCAATGAGCGGCCAAGATAATAAAATGCCATTGAATCCGGATACTCATACCTGATAGCATTCTGATAAGCGGCAGATGCACGTGCCGCCATGTTCAGTTTCCTGTAACATGTGGCCATCTTATACGCCACCTCTCCCCGAAGCGGACGCTCATCTCTGCCCGTCAGACGGTTATAGATTTTACGATAGGTCTTGGAGGCGTCGAAATATTCACCGCGTGCCAACTGGTCGTTGGCATCCGAAAGTTTCGCTGACTTACAACCACTCCCGGCTATCAATATCACCAGACCTGCTATCAGTAGTATTTTCTGTATGTGCATACCTTTAAAACGGAGTTTAATGCGCCTTATTACTTTCCCACTCCTTTAACAGTCTTTCAGTTTCCTCACGAAAACGGATGTCGGACTTGCTCCCCGGGATTTGGCTGCGGTGGTGCTCCCGACGGGTCAGTTCAGCACCCCGTTCGCTGAGCTCTCTCCCTTTATCGCTCAGATAACAATCCCTGAACTTCTCCCAGATATATTCCACTCCCTCCTCTGAAGGATGACATAAATCCGCGGCATAGAACCTGTAGTCACGCAAATCATCGTTCATCAGTTCAAACGAGGGGAAATATTCCACATCCTCAAGAATCTCACATAATTGCTCAGCCGCCAGAAGAAGTGTGGCTTTGGAGCGAGAGTTCTCGGCCGCTCCATCCGCCAGATGACGTACCGGACTGACTGTTATTATTATCCTCAGGTCGGGACGAACCGTGCGCAAGGCATTGACAATTCGGGAAGTAGTGTCGGCAATTTCTCCGACAGAAGCTCTTCTTCGCGTAAACTCCGACGCCGGATGTTTGTGACAATTCGCAACCACCATCTCCGGACCTCCCTCGTTGAGTGAATACATGAAGGCCGTCCCCCAGGTCAAGATAACAGTGTCAGCCTCCAGCAACGCCTCCCGGAGGTTGTCAAATCCGGCCATACACTTTTCAAAACACTCTGCAGGAGTCAGACCGGCGGTTGAGGCATCCGAGAGCCATGACACCCATGCTCCGTCTCTCTCAGTCAGTGTGTGCTGAAGCAACGATTGGCGTTGAGCTGCCGGAAGCATGGCGGCTGTAAGGGTTATGGCTATGGATGCCGGATTAAACAATACTCCGGTGGGGTTTACTGTCACATTCCAGCGTGACTCGGCCATCTTTCTCCCGATATTCTCCGAGAAACAGGATCCTAAAAGTAAAACTCTCCCTCTCGGGTCAATCTTGCGCCGAGAGGGAGAGGGGGTGAGTTCTGTACGAAATTTCATTACTTGCGACGTTTATGCCCTGTGGTTCGTTCGATACCTTTAGCAATCTCTGCGAAAATCTCATCTACCACACCGCTGCCGTTGATTGGAAGATAGTTACCCTCCTCTTTATAATATTCCGCCAAGGGCTGTGTCTGATTATGATATACCTGCAGACGTTTCCTGATAGTGTCTAAAGTGTCGTCAGCACGACCTGTATCTTTTCCTCGTTTCAACATTCGCTCCACCAGCTCCTCTTCAGGCACCTCAAGCCCTATCACAGCATGCAGTCCCGTGCCCCTTCTCGAGAGAAGTTCTTTTAAGGCATTTGCCTGGGGAATTGTCCGCGGGAAGCCGTCAAACACTACTCCGGGCTTATCCTTGGCCTCATTGTCAAGCACCTCGTCAAGAATAGATATCATCAGTTCGTCGGGAATAAGTTGTCCCTGTGATATATATTTGTCAGCGATTTTTCCAAGTTCAGTACCGCGCGCAATGTGTTCGCGCAATAGTTCTCCTGTGGAGATATGATAGAGCCCGTACTCATCAATGAGCTTGGCACTCTGAGTGCCCTTTCCGCTGCCGGGGGCACCGAATAGAACCAGATTCAACATCTTCTTTGCAATTTAAAGGGTCTTAGTCTTCGTCTATTACATAGATATCGGAAAGGTTGCGCACTTTGCCGTCTAAATCCAATCCGTAACCAATAATAAACTTCGGGGGAATCTCAAAGGCTGCATAATCCGGTTTAAATCCGGTCTTGCTGCTCTCCGGCTTGTGGAGGAGTGTCACGAATTTGATTGAACGTGGTTTGCGGGAGCGCAAATCTTCCATCATCATTTCTGCTGTCAGACCCGTGTCTACTATATCCTCTATTATTACGACATCCTTCCCCTCGATATCTTCGGTAAGTCCCATTATCTCCTTGACTTTACCGGTGGAGGAGGTGCCTGAATAGGATGAGTATCTCACAAAGTTAATCTTACACTCATTGATTCCCACCTCACGTATCAGGTCGGCGGCAAAAATGAAGGCTCCGTTCAAGACACATAAAAATAAGGGTTCTTTCCCCTCAAGGTCTTGACGAAGCTCTGCTGCAACTCTCTTTACCTGACGCTCTATTTCGTCCCGCTTCAAATAAGGCACAAACGACAATCCGTTTACTTTTACTTTTGCTTCCATTCCTCGGTTTTATCTTCTTCGTGGTACACCCTTCTCCCTTTTGGGAAAGGGTCTTGGAAACCGTTTCCTCTGTCCGGTCTCAATTATTCTGCAAATGTAGCAAACTTTTCTCAATCTTCACCCTTCACTCCCCTCTTTTTCTCCTTTTCCTTCAAAAAATATCCTACTTACTCCATCCCGAAATTCTTTCAACCCCGGCAGTCTTCTGCTTCGCTCCAAAGCTTTCTGACCCATCCTGCCGCGCAGTCCCCGGTCGGATACCAGCTGCGCTACCCTCCTCCCGAAGGTTGCGGTGTCAAAAGGCTCTATCAGAAATCCGTCTTCTCCGTCTGTGATAGACAAAGGTATGGCGGAAGTGGAAAAGCCCACAACAGGCAGACCGTAGAAACGCGCTTCATTCATAGCCATACCAAAACCCTCTATGATTGACGGGAAAAGAAACAGATCCGCATTTTCATATTCACGCCGCAATTCATCTTCTCCTATCATCCCCGGAAAGCGTATCTGCAAATCCCCCTCTCTCGCCACTTTATGCAGCCATGCCTTATACTCCATGTCCACACATTTCCCCACAATATGAAGCTCAAAATTGCGACGTTCCGGCCGCTGCAACAGTGCTTCCATCATCAGATGCAACCCTTTTCGCGGCTCGATAGTCCCCACGTAGAGCAATCTTCCGGGACACGGCATCGGAGTTCCCTCAATAACATCAAAAGGGATTGGAAGCAATTCAGTATCTCCATACCCTTTCATCTTGTCCAGAATATACGGACTTGGAGTAAGCCGGCGAGTCGCTCCTTTCAGCATAAGATGCTCCATAAGGCGATAAAAACCACGCTTCACACCCTTGAACTCCTCATACATAAAATGATGATGTATCACCATCGTCTGTCGACCCATAAGACGCAATCCCCACACGACCGGCAGGAGATAGAACCCTGACGAACTGTTGAAAACCGCAATATCCCCCTTCTCTATCTTCCTCAATAAACGAAGAGAAGTCATCGGACTCCTGAGCTTGTCAGAAACCGTCAACTCCTCTTTTTCGTTTAATGCTATTGTTGCTACATCCGTCCTCTCACTCAGGACCTTCCGAAGACGGGCCTCATAACGGTGGCCGCCGGTAACTGTCCTTATGATTCTAGGATATATGAATTTATACATATGCATCTGTATTCACTGCCGTTGTCAGCGTGGTCTCAAGCTTTAACGCCAATTCTGCGTTCTCCTTTATAAAATAATACAGTTCCACCACCGGCTGCAGGTCCGGATTCGCCGCCCCTTTTTTCAAATCGGACTCCGTACGGTCAAACTCTGCGATTGCCGAAGTTATCTCTCTCATCTTCTCTTCGCTGAGACTTCCCGTCAGGCTGTCGGTAGCTGAGAACATCTGCCAGTTGGCCACGAAAGCAAAGCAATCATCAACGACTTCCGGCCATAAGGTAAGGTCTATACGGTTCTGAAGGGAATCCAGTGTGAGAGTGAGATGTTGTGCTGACTTCACGAACCGCTCAACCGCCGGGAGTCCCGAAAGATCAAACGGGAGTTTTGTCGGTTGGAAAAGATCCGCCAAATCGCTGAAACTGAAAGAGGGATTATATCTTGTCACGCCTTTCCCCCGCTGAGACCCGGGAGTGGTCACGGCATAGCAATATGAGAGGAAGACATTCAAAGTATGCAGGAGAGAAGGAACGCTCTTCCGCAGCTTCTCTTTTTCCGCGGCATAATGGGCACGCTGTTGTTTCTCCACCTCTTCCGCCACATCATTCTCCGATTTCATAGCTCCCACGGCATTGAGGAAGAATCCCAGGAATATCAAACCGCACATCACCTCTATGGCCGTGACGGCCTGTGCCCAGCCATGAGCCGGTGTATAATCGCCGAATCCCAGAGTGGTGATTGTCACTATGCTATAGTAGAGCCAACTGCCGAAATCGGTGGTAGCTCCATCAGGAATCCTGAACTGAGTATCGGGCAATGCCCAATAAATCAACGCGAATACCGGCGTTATCGCCACATAAACACCTATCCATACTATCGGACGGATATTTGACACTACATGAAAAAAATGACGGAGTCTGTCTGATGTGTTCATAATCTATCTCTTTTCTACCCCCGCCATCTTCTGCATTTCTTTTTCCTCTTCAGTGCTATCACGCAAGAATGTCGGAGGTTATTCTCTTACTATAACACTTCCATTGGCCTGATGGGTCGCAAGAACCAGAATTTCTGCTATCTGCACATGTGCCGGTGACTGCGCGGCATAGACCACCACTTCGGCTATATCCTCGCCTGTCAACGGTTTAATTCCCTTATACACATTGTCGGCCCGCTTCTCATCTCCATGAAAACGCACCTTACTGAAATTGGTCTCTACCAAACCGGGCTTAACCAACGTAACTCTCAGAGCTGTGTGGGCCACATCAATTCTCAACCCGTCGGTGATACTCTTCACCGCTGCCTTAGTGGCGCAATACACATTACCGTTGGCATACGCCGCATCCCCGGCAACAGAACCGATGTTTATCACATGTCCGTGGTTGCGCTCAACCATTCCGGGCACTATCGTGCGTGTCATCGTCAGAAGCCCTTTGATGTTGGTGTCAATCATCGTGTCCCAATCCTGATAATCACCTTCATACTCCTTGTCAAGTCCTAAGGCCAATCCGGCATTGTTGACCAACACATCTATCATCTTCCATTCTTCCGGTAAGCCGGACACCGCCTCTTCAGCACCCTTACGGTCACAGACATCAAACACCAATGTGTATACTCTGTCAGGTCCACACTCCCCTCTAATCCAATCTGAGAGCTCCTGCAGCAATCCGGCACGCCTGCCGGTGATGATTACTCTATATCCCGCTTTTGCAAATGCAAGAGCACACGCTTTTCCTATTCCGGAGGTGGCTCCGGTCACCATCACTGTTTTCATGATATCTTGTTTATATTTACCTAAAATATGGGTAAGGTCTTGTCTGTGTATACATATTTTTCATTAAACACAGCATCGGTCATGGTCAGCATCAGAATCCCCTGAATCAGCGTTACTATTTCCCATAATCCACAGGTTATAATTGAAATCAGTATGGTCAGCAATCCTCCACCTATTTTCCCTACCAGAAAATATTGAATACCAAGCGTTCCGAACAATATCGCCATTATCCCGCATACGATTCGCTTGCTGTCGCTTCTGTCTTCGCTGCGGCGTAATAACTCTACCAGTTCAGGATAAACATATAAAGGTTGCCATGGTGAGCCATCTTTGCTCACCGGTGTCTGCATATTGACCGGATATGACACGAGCTGCTCCCCGGTCATCGGTCCGACCGTCTGTCCGTTTAATGTCAGATAATATCTCATTCCAAAATATTATTATTTATATTGTCTCCCTCTTTAACAATGATTCCGGAAAACCGGAGTAAATTTAATAAAAATTTCCCATACCTCTTTTGATTTCTTTTTACTAATTTTGCAATAATTCTTGCGAAGCTTCCCTTTCTTCCCGACTATGAGATTATCTTTTAAACTTTTCTTCCTGATTATCCCCCTGTCGCTTGCCCTGCTGACTGCATGCAGCGACCTTATACCCTTTATGAATAATGAAGTCCCATCCATCCGGGAAGGTCTTCCGGGGGTGTGGGGCACTACCTATATCGATATTTCAGAAGGGAAATTCGAGATATTTCCTACCGACAGCAAGATGCCTTATCATTTCACGACTCTCCCTCAATCTATCCCGGTCAGGAAAAATAATCCACTTTATACTATCCTGAAATTTCAGGATAATAATATCTATATTCTTGACGGAACTCATCTTTTTAACGCCCCTCTCGCCTCCCCCTTCCCCTACGAATTACTACCTGACTCCACAATCATTTGCGAAATCCTGAAGAAACATTTCAATAACTCATCTTTCCGAATCACCAGCATGGATCGCAATTCTTTCGTTCTCACAGCAGATGAAAAAGGACGCATCTCGAACCTACCCGAAAATGCATCCGCAGATACCCTGTGCATTTCCCGCTCCGTCAACCTGAAATTTAATCGCCTCCGTTAGTTTAGACGGATTATATCATAACTGTTATTTCTTTATAATTTTTGCTGACAATTCGGCCATTACGGGCACTTTCTCAAAATCGAATATCTGCCTGCCTCCTCCCTCATAATTCAATGCCAGACTGACTTTCTTAAATTCATTGACCCCTTTGGGCACATCTTTCACCACCATAGATAATAGATCATCCTTCCCCGCCGGGATATAAAATTCTTTCGATTCTTTCTCTCCTGATACACAGCGGGAACGAACATAACAACTCAAATCGGTATATATTCTTCCGTCTGTTGCTTCTACATGTGTGGAGTTAATGCCTCCCTTCCGCAGTTCACAACCTACCGCAGAACTATCTTCGTTAGCAAGACTGAATATCAAAACTACATCTCCGCCATCATGCACACACCCTTTCAGACTGCATGTGGTCTGCGCTTTAACTATTCCGAACACTCCTGAAATCAATATCAGAAATGCAATAACCATGTTTCTCATAATCTTCAATAACAACTCTATTTTTTCGATTTCTTGTTATCATAACAATAATTTTTATCAAAAATATTACCCCAATCAAATTTTTATATTAACTTTGCAAAACAAATGCGGTAATAGCTCAGTTGGTAGAGCATCAGCTTCCCAAGCTGAGGGTCGC
>CAMWXI010000015.1 GCA_947178175.1 uncultured Porphyromonadaceae bacterium
GCATGATTCACGCCCAAAAAGTTCGTGAGCTTGTTAATTCATCTAAAAACGCTATGGTTGGACTCTATCGTGCGTTCAGCTATCATCTTCAACTTTTCAGCAATGTAAGCATTGACTTTTTCCGCGACCTTGACCGTCTCTACTCCCATATCCGCCATGATTATGACAGAACTCATTCTCACAATCAAAAGCAATTGCAGGACTATATGGAGCGAGGTGTGAGTGAGGGCGTTTTTCGGGATGATATCGATTATCAAGTCCACATTGCTCTGCTTGAATTTCAGATGGAGGCACTTAAAAGACTTGAATATAATTTTCCTCCCAATATCACTCTCCCGAAAGCAATTGAGCATATCAACTACAGCTTCCTGCGAGCCGTGGCCACACCCAAAGGCCTCGAAATGCTTGAGGACGCTATTCAAAGCCAGAATACTTTTATAGAACATGACTCTGATGAATAATCCATTCTTTTCAAAAAGGATTATAAAATCCATTTTTGCTGTCGGCATTGTCTTAGGGTGTCACCTGACGACAAACGCTGACACCGTGTCTGCTTATACCTCAGGTTCAGACACTCTGACGATTTCGCGCCAAGAGTGTATTGAAATAGCGCTGCAGACAAGCCCGACAATAAAAATTAAGAATCTCGAAATCAAAAGACTTGACTTTGCCAAGAAGGAAACGACTTCCGGATTGCTGCCGACAATCGATTTCTCAGCCGCCTATCAGCGTGCCATAGAGCTGCAAACAATCCGCATGAATATGGGTGGGCAGAGTCAGAGTCTCAAGATGGGTTCGGACAATACCTGGAATGTCGGTTTCAACGCCACTCTCCCTATAATCGCACCCACTCTCTGGAAAGCTATTAAAATCAGCGACACACAGATTCTGTCAGCTCTTGAAGACGCACGCTCTTCGCGTCTCGACATGGTCAACAATATCAACAAAGCATATTATAGTTGGCTTTTGGCTATCGCTTCCAGAGATGTCATCCGACAAAATTACGAAGTAGCCAGACTTACGGCAGAAATTTATGAGCAACAGTTTGCTGCCGGCACTGCCACCGAATACGATGTGCTCCGTTCTTCCGTGCAGGTGAAGAACATTGAGCCTGAACTCATGCAGGCAGATATCGCTGTGAAACAATGCGCCCTACAGCTGCAGGTGCTTATGGGGATGGATTATATGGTGGAACTCAAACCAAATATTACTCTCCGGGAAATGCAGCAGCAGATGTATGGCTATGAGCTTGGTCGTGAAAAATCATTGGCCGACAACTCTTCACTCCGCTCTCTTGACATTCAGAAAAAACTGCTCGAACAGAATGTAGAACTAAAAAAACTGACCTGGGTCCCCACATTAGGCGGCTCATTCAATATTTCCTGGCTTTCACTGAGCAATGGCAATGCCCTCAAGAATCAGGAATTCAATCCTTATTCTACCGTAGCTCTTCAGCTCTCCGTGCCTATATTCTCCGGAGGGTCCAGACTCTACGCCTTGCGCCAGGCCGAGGTGCAACTGAAAGAGATTGCTCTACAGCGTGAAAATCTCGTCAACTCTCTCAACATGCAGATAGACCTCGCTCTGGATAATATATCAAAAGAGGTGAAACAGATTTCCACCTCTGAAGAAGGAGTGCGCCAGGCTGTGAAAGCTCACAGCATTATGCAGAAGAGTTTTGAAATCGGGGCAGCTTCCTATCTTGACCTGCGCGACAGTGAACTGGCTGAAACATCTGCAAAATTAGCTTATTATCAGACTATATACAACTATCTCGTCTCATCTTCCGAACTTGACCTTCTTATTGGTCGCGAATCGGAACTCACAAACCGTTAAACATATCAAACCATGATAAAATATAACATTACAATTCTCTCCGTAGCAGCATTATTTGCCTCCGCAGGCCTTCTGTCCTGCTCCTCTGATAAAAAAGGTGGGGAACAGAAAGATGAAAAACCGGTGGTTAAAGTTGAAACTGTCAGCCAGCGTCTCGTTGACCAATTGGCAACATATACAGCGACTGTGGAAGCAGACATCGTCAATAATATCTCATCTTCCACACCCAACCGTATAAAACAAATAACCGTTGATGAGGGGATGCTGGTATCTGCCGGACAGGTGTTAGTGGTACTTGATGACGTTAACGCGGTCAATTATCAGACACAGGTGGAAAATGCGAAGGCTAATCTTCGGAATGTTCAGACCAACTACGATCGTGCTCTCGAGCTTTTCAAAATCGGAGGGGGGACAAAACAAAATGTCGACCAGATGGAGACCCAGCTCATAAATGCAAAGAACTCTCTGGCAGCAGCTGAACGCACTCTTCGCAACTCAAAAGAGAATACGGTCCTGACGGCTCCGATTTCAGGAGTCGTCACAGCCCGTAACTATGACCCCGGGGACATGACCTCCAATCTCCCGATTCTCACCATAGCTAAGGTAAATCCGGTAAAGATTGTCACCAACATTCCGGAAAGCGAACTTTCTAAAGTCAACAAAGGGATGCCGGCAGAGATTCACTTCGACACATACGGAGACACAAGTTTTGCCGGAATCATCACAATGATTGCTCCGACTGTCAATGCCCAAAGCCGCACATTCGGAGTTGAAATAACCATGCCCAACTCCGATAGCCGTGTTCTCCCCGGCATGTTCGGCCGCGTCACTCTCAACCTCGGACAGTCGGAACATGTGGTAGTGCCTGACAAAGCTGTCATTAAAATGCCAGGGGCCGGAGCTCATTATGTATACACCTACGCCGATGGAAAGGTAAAATACAACAAAGTTGAACTGGGACAGCGCCTTGGAGATTCATACGAGATTCTTTCAGGTATAGAAAATGGTGCCAGTGTTGTCATCTCCGGGCAGTCCAAACTCTCCAACGGTGCAGAAGTGACTCTTGTAAAATAATTTGTCTCATCCAATCTAAAATCATAGTATATGAGCCTCTATGGATCGGCCGTGAAGCGCCCGATTATGACAACACTCTGCTTTGTGGCTGTCATCATCCTCGGTATATTCTCGTTCGTTAAACTCCCTATTGACCTTTATCCTGACATTGACACCAACACCATCATGGTCATCACCATGTATCCCGGTGCGAGTGCGGAAGATATTGAACAGAATGTCACCAAACCGCTTGAGAACACGCTCAATTCGGTTGAACATCTGAAACATATCACTTCCAACTCACGAGAAAACACATCTGTCATTACTCTTGAATTTGAATATGGATATGACATTGATGTGTTGACAAACGATGTGCGAGACAAACTGGATATGGTGGAGTCCTCACTCCCCGACGATGCGGAAAATCCGATTATCTTCAAATTCTCTACCGATATGATTCCTATCTGTCTTCTCTCAGTACAGGCTGATGAGAGCCGACAGGGGTTGTATAAAATTCTTGATGATAACGTGGCCAACCCGTTGGCACGTGTTGACGGTGTAGGTTCGGTGTCCATTTCCGGTGCGCCGAAACGTGAAATTCACGTTTATGTCGATCCCAACCGTCTGGAGGCCTACAATCTCTCGGTAGAGACCATCTCCTCTATTGTCGGTGCTGAAAACCGTAATGTTCCGGGCGGGTCTTTTGATATCGGTTCCAACACGTATGCCCTCCGCGTGCAAGGAGAATTCAAGGATGCCTCGGAGATGGAGAATATAGCCGTTGGCGTCCACAATGGAAGTATCATATATCTCAAAGACGTGGCTCGTGTTGCCGACTCTTTGGAAGAACGCACTCAACAGACTTATAATAATGGTCAGGAAGGAGCGATGATTATCATCCAGAAACAGAGTGGTGCCAACTCTGTGGAAATCTCCGAGAAAGTAATGAAAATGCTTCCCAAACTCCAGAAGAGTCTCCCCTCTGATGTGAAACTCGGAGTAATCATTGACACCTCGGACAACATACGCAACACTATCGCATCTCTTGAAGAGACCGTGCTTTATGCACTCCTGTTTGTGATGATTGTGGTGTTCCTGTTCCTGGGTCGCTGGAGAGCCACAATGATTATTATAATCACGATCCCGGTGTCGCTCATTGCTTCTTTCATATATCTCTATGCCACCGGCAATTCCCTGAACATTGTCTCCCTCTCCGCACTCTCCATATCTATCGGTATGGTAGTTGACGATGCTATCGTGGTGCTCGAAAACGTCACTACACACATCGAACGCGGGTCTGACCCCAAACAGGCTGCCGTACACGGCACAAACGAGGTGGCAATATCCGTAATTGCCTCAACCCTGACTCTTATTGCCGTATTCTTCCCGTTGACCTTAGTCACCGGTATGACAGGCGTACTTTTCCGCCAGTTAGGTTGGATGGTTACTATCATGATGATAATATCCACCACATGTGCCCTTTCTCTCACTCCGATGCTTTGCAGCCAATGGCTTCGTCGTCGCACCACACATTCCAAGCTATACAATAAACTGTATGGTCCTATAGAACGTGCGCTCGACAAATTTGACAATGCCTACGCTTCTATGCTCAGAAAGGTGGTGGCACATAAGACTGTCACTATCGTAGTCTGCCTGGGAATTTTCGTCGGTTCTCTTTTCCTTATGAAATTTGTGGGAACTGAATTCTTCCCGACTCAGGATAATGCTCGTATAGGTGTGAGCCTTCAGCTTCCCATAGGTTCAAGAGTAGAGACAGCTCAGGATGTGACTCATCGCCTTGACTCCCTATGGAGAAAGAAATATCCGGAAATTAAAGTGTCTAACTACACAGTAGGTCCGGCAAGTTCTGACAATACCTTCGCTTCGCTTCAGGACAATGGAGCCCATATCATTTCAATGAACATATCCCTCACCGACCCGGGAGATCGTAAACGAGGCATCAAAGAGATAGCCGACGGCATGCGCCGCGATATTGATCGCGAATTCCCTGAATTCAAAAAGGTCCAGGTAAATGTAGGCGGTGGTCGCGGAATGGGAATGGGTGGACAGTCTACCGTAGACTTTGAAATCTATGGTTATGATTTCTCCATGACCGACTCTGTGGCAAATAAACTTAAGCAAATACTCCAAGGTATCCCCGGCACAGCGGATGTTACTATTTCACGTTCGGATTATCAGCCGGAATACCAGGTAGACTTTGACCGTGAGAAACTTGCTCTTTACGGGCTCAATCTACAGACCGCCGCTTATTATCTGAGGAATCGCATCAATGGCGCGACTGCCTCCCGATTCAGGGAGGATGGTGAGGAATATGATATCAAGGTTATGTATGACCCTGAATATCGTACCAGCATCTCCGATATTGAGAATATCACCCTCTATACTCCAACCGGTGCCGGAGTAAAGCTAAAAGAACTTGGAAAGGTTGTGGAACGCTTCACTCCTCCGACAATCGAACGTAAAGACCGTGAACGTCTTATCACCGTTTCCGCCGTTGTGGACGGAGTGCCACTTTCACAAATTGTCACCGAAGCACAGCTTAAAATTGACGAGATGCACCTTCCCTCCGGTATCTCTATCGGACTGGCCGGTAGCTTCGAGGATCAGCAGGATTCATTCAGGGATCTTATAACTCTCGGAATACTCATTATCATTCTCGTCTACATAGTTATGGCAGCACAGTTTGAATCGCTTACCTATCCGGGAATCATCATGACCTCTCTGCTCTTCGCCTTCTCCGGAGTGTTTATTATCCTTTGGTTGACCGGACATACGCTCAACGTGATGTCTATGATTGGTGCCATCATGCTGATCGGTATAGTAGTGAAGAATGGTATCGTACTCATTGACTATATCACTCTCAACCGCGAGCGAGGAATGTCAATCCGCAATGCCGTTATTGATGGTGGACGCTCGCGTCTACGTCCGGTGGTCATGACCACCCTCACTACCATCCTCGGTATGGTTCCGATGGCTGTAGGTTCCGGCCAAGGAGCGGAAATGTGGCAACCGATGGGTACTGCCGTAATCGGAGGCCTGACATTCTCAACAATTCTTACTCTCCTTTTTGTGCCGGTATTATACTGTGTCTTTGCCGGAAGGGGTGTTAAGAACACTCGCAGAAAACTCCGTCTTAAACATTCACGTTCAAATGACTTAAAAGACTAAAGATGAAAGCAGTTTTTATAGCATACGACCAGGCTCACCATGACAAGATAATAGACGTGCTCACGCGCTCAAATTGCCGTGGCTTCACATCCTTTGGAAATGTTCAGGGTCGCGGAAGCCACACCGGCGAGCCTCATTTCGGCACTCATGCATGGCCATCTCTCGCTTCGGCGATCCTCACGATGGTGGAAGACCATCGCGTGGAAAACCTCCTGAACAAACTGAAAGCTCTTGACGAGAATCGCCCTCTTCTTGGGCTGCGAGCTTTCGTATGGGATATCGAACAATCAATCTGAATGTTGACACTCTCAGGCGCAGAAAGCCGATAATAATTATCGGCTTTCGTTGCTGCCGGCTGTTCGGACGCGAAGAATCGCGTCCGAACATGATTTTCTGTCACCCTCTTTCGCTTTTGCCTACTTGCTGATTTTTTCGTAAATTTGCACTTAGGAAATAATTCGTCCGGAAACGGATTAAATTCATATCGCTATGCTTGAAAAAATCAAAGCAATCACTGCTGAACTGGAGAATCTCAATGCAACAACTCCCGAAGCAGTTGAACAGCTTCGTATTAAATACCTTAGTAAAAAAGGGGAGATTTCTGCCCTTATGACGGATTTTCGCTCCGTACCCGCTGAAATGAAAAGAGAACTGGGGTCTAAGCTCAACGACCTTAAGAATCTGGCAACTGAAAAAATTTCAGCCCTCAAAGACTCTCTCTCTGCACAGGCAGACAACTCGGCATCGGATATTGACCTGACAAGGACCGCCACTCCAATACCTTTTGGCACACGCCATCCCCTCTCTCTCGTAAAAAACGAGATGCTGTCCATTTTTGCATCTATGGGTTTCACCATTGCTGAAGGGCCTGAAATTGAGGATGACTGGCATGTCTTCTCCTCTCTCAACTTTCCAGCAGACCATCCCGCACGCGATATGCAAGACACATTCTTCATAGCCCGTAATCCCGTGGATGTATTGCTCAGAACTCACACTTCCTCCGTACAGACTCGCGTAATGGAGAAGACTCAACCTCCTATCCGCATCGTTTGTCCGGGACGTGTATACCGCAATGAAGCCATCTCGGCTCGTGCTCACTGCTTCTTCCATCAGGTGGAAGGTCTCTATATTGATAAAAACGTAAGCTTCGCCGACCTCAAGCAGGTACTTCTTCAATTTGCACGACAAATGTTCGGTCCTGAAACCAAAATCAGACTCCGTCCCTCTTATTTCCCCTTTACAGAGCCATCCGCAGAAATGGATATATCATGCGACATCTGCGGTGGCAAAGGTTGCGCCTTCTGCAAAGGCACCGGATGGGTTGAGATTCTCGGATGCGGCATGGTTGATCCCAATGTATTGAGAGAATGTGGTATAGACCCGGAGATATATTCCGGCTACGCCTTCGGAATGGGTATCGAGCGAATCACCAACCTTAAATACAAGGTGAAAGACCTTCGCCTGTTCTCAGAAAACGATGTGAGATTCCTCCACGAATTTGACGCTGCAAAATAATTATTTTTGTTCTTAAATAGATGACAATTAATGAACGCTACAGCGGAGTGATGCAACGTTTTGCAGAAATCATGCCCGACCCTAAAACCGAACTGCACTACGACACTCCCTTTCATCTCCTGTTAGCAGTCATTCTCTCCGCTCAATGCACAGATAAACGCGTCAACATTGTCACTCCTCCTCTATTTGAAGCATATCCCACCCCCTCTTCTCTTGCTTCCGCAAGCGAAGAGGAGGTATTTAATTTTATAAAAAGCGTAACATTCCCCAACAATAAAACCCGCCATCTTATTCAGGCGGCAAAAATGATTGAAGCGAATTTCGGTGGGGAAATTCCGGCTGACATCGACTCTCTGATGAAACTTCCCGGAGTCGGAAGAAAGACGGCTAACGTCATGCTCTCCGTAGTCTGGCAGAAAGCGGCAATGGCTGTTGACACTCACGTGTTTCGCGTCAGCAACCGTATCGGACTGACAAAAAACTCCAAATCTCCTCTCGAAACTGAAAAAACTCTTACACGGCACATCCCGGCAGAAATACTCCATAAAGCCCATCATTGGCTTATACTCCATGGAAGATATGTATGCAAAGCCCGAAAACCGGACTGTCCTGACTGCCCGGTAAAAGAGTTCTGTGCGTCATATCAATCAACGCCGGATTGAGTGTGTGAAGATTGAGTGTAAAGTGAGAAAGAAGGTGTAGAAAATATAAAAATGAGAGAAGTGTGAGATGACACCTCTCTCATTTTTTATTAATACTTACACTATAGATTTACTGGTACAGGAATCGCTTGATACTCCTCTTCGGTGTCTTTTCAAACTCCTCCTCAAAGATTTTAATCGCGGAAACCTTGCTATATGCAGGCATTTCGGCATTGAGGCTTATCAGATTTTCCTCCATCTGAGCCTCAAGAGCTGCTCTATCCAAAGGTTGTGCATCAAGAGCCTCAACATCTGGATAGACCAATCCAACCAACTTACCATTCTTTTCTACAATCAATGATTCCCCGACGTATGGGAGATTATTAAGAATTCCCTCTATTTCCTCCGGATAGATGTTTTGCCCGGAAGGTCCCAGAATCATCGTTTTGCTTCGTCCTGAAATGGAAACATAACCCTCCTCATCTATCTTACACATATCGCCGGTGTTCATCCAACCGTCTGGAAGAAGCACCTCTTCAGTCGCAGCCTTGTTCTTATAATACCCCTGCATCACATTGGCACCTCTCACCCAAAGATTACCGGGAATATTCCGCTCATCAGCTGAATCAACCCGCATTTCCATTCGGGTCACACATTTTCCTACCGTGCCTATCTTAACCTCCGAGGGTGAGATATATGTGAGGAGCGGCCCACATTCTGTCATTCCGTATCCAACGGTATAAGGGAATCCAATCCGTTTCAACAGACGCTCTACATCCGAATTAAGGGGAGCGCCTCCGATTATCAACTCCCTTACATCCCCACCTAAGGCATTCACCAATCCTTCTTTTATCTTGTTGAGAATATGGTCATCAAGCAAGGGCACCTTAAGCATAAGGCGCAGCATCTTATTTTCAAGTTTAGGAAATATTTTTCCTTTTACTATCTTTTCAAGAATCAGAGGAACAGTAATGATAAGCTTCGGCTTCACGTCAGAAAAAGCTTTCATTATCACTTTGGGGGATGGTAGGCGGGTCAGGAAATTGCAATGGGCACCCTTGCAGAAAGGATGAAGCATCTCAATCACCATGCCGTAGAGATGGGCCAGAGGAAGCATATTGACCATTCCGTCGCCTGCTCCGAAGAAAGGAAGGTGATCAAGACAAAATCTTATATTACTCCATATTGAACGACGGGGAAGCATTACGCCCTTTGACATTCCCGTACTTCCGGAGGTATAACTGATAAGAGCTAATTCCTCCGGATCATCTTCGTATATCACAAAGTCCTTCTGCTCATAACTATATGGAAATTTTCGACCGAACCGCTCATTTAGATTGTCTCTCGTTTCGGTCAGAAGTTCACTGCGGGAAAGAGGCATTCCGAATTCTGAAATATATAATACCCCTACAAGATCAGGCAATTTTGACTCATCAAGATTCTCCCATATCGCCGCGTCTACAAACAATAATTTTGAATCACTATGATTCACCAGATGATGTATCATGTCCGGCTTAAACTCATGAAGAATAGGCACTGCTATCACTCCCGACGCAAGACAAGCTATAAACGTAACAGCCCAATTTGAGGAATTCTTTCCGCAGATGGAAACCTTATCACCCGGCTTCACACCCGCTGCCTCAAAAAGAATGCGTAACTTGTCTATCATCTCGGCTACATCCCGAAAACGGTAATTCATACCTCCCATATCGGAAAGAGCCATGAGATCCCAATGTTTGTGAATACTCTCGGCTATCAACGCATTTAAAGAACCATAACACGGCATTCCGCCTTCTCTCTCATCTTTCATAGTTTACAGTATTAAATTATTGCAATATGGAATCCTTATTCCTGTCAACTTTTTCTATAGGATATTTTCTGTGAAACTTGGCTATATAGTATAAACGCTTATCTACCTCAATTTTCATTACAGAAAGGTCTTCCTTTTTCGGATTTTTGCGTATTTTATTTAATATTCCCTTTAATCCCCTTTCATTTTCGATATTTTTAAGGTCATTTTCCACCACAAAAGAATCCGAAGAATCCCCTTCTTCCGTAAGAGCTACCATATGTTCCATCCCTTCCTTATGATAAAATCCGGCATTACCATCAATTCGATTCCTCTGATCGGCGAAGAGAATTCCTTCCTTAAGTGCCTTATATTCCATTCTGTTCAGCGTCACTAACGGCTTTCCCTCAGGATGCGAATAATAATACTTCATAAGGCGGCGACGATATGCGTCAAACTCGTCCTCCGGATTCATCTCTGTTTCCCAACACCTCACCCATGGAGAAAACAACGGGATACGGACCTCTGACTGTTCCGCCATCACTACACCGCTATCATCCAGAAGATATGCCTTTATCATGTCATCATAAATCTCCCTCTGCTGTTTACATTCAGAAATAATCAGCCATTGCATACCGACAGTAATCAGTCCGAGAGTTAATATCCACTTTATTTTTGGCCGGAATTCATGCAAAGTACGTTTAAAAAGAATCTCTGGCAGGAAAGAGGCGAGAATCATCAGTGAAAATATGTCTGTCTGATATTGTCCACGGCCCGGAACACAGAGCACGAATACAAACATTATTCCAAACAAATATACCTGACATAAAAATGAGTTCCTCCGTATATACTCCCTAAGGGTTTTCCGCTCTTTTATCAATGAATATATAAGTGTCAGCAACGTGAGGTCAAACCATGGAGATTTCACTATATTCACCACACGATAGGCCACCCATAATAAAACATTAGAAGCACCCTCCCCCTTTGCAAGACGGAGATAATTGCCCGGAGAGAGAACAATCATAAGTCCACCCAGACAAAAGAATAACGCCAAAAGGAGTCGTGGCCCGGTCCATTCCGCACGGTGACAGACATAAAACACAACTAAAGCCCCACATATCGGTAGTGAAAAAATCTCATGGCTCCATCCACATAAAAACATCAACGGAGCAAGCAGAATTACGTCCCGCCATCTCAGCTTTTTCTCCCGACAAAGCCATAGCCATAGGAATAAAACACCTCCGAAGAGTGTCCACAAATAGTTAATAGAGAGAGCCGGGGTATAATAGAGAGTTCCACATTCGGGCATCAGGAAAAGTAGAATAGGAATGATTATCACTAACCATATGAAATCAGTATCTTCCCCTCCCCTGAGACTGCCCATAAAAGAGATTAGGCGCACTATCAGTATAGAAGAAAGGATAAAGATGATGGAATTTAGAACCCTGAAGAGCACCTCAAGCCTGAATCCATCGAAAATCTGGACTAATGTATGCACGACTCCCCGACCATTGGTTGTATTATAATGAATAATCTGACCGGTTATGATGTCGGAGAAAGAGTGTATTTCTGTTAGAGGCGTGTCCTTATCCATCTCTTCATCGGAGATAATGCGAAACGAATAGCAGAAATCATCCTCAAACGGAAGTGCCACCTCGGCATTAAAATATACTCCTGAAGCAACTAATATAAGATAGACCGGTAATAAGAACCGGATACACTTTTCCTTCATTTAGCAAAGATAATGAATTTTCAATAACAATAAAGGTGTGTCAACGGCTAAATTGACACACCTTCATATTATAATTCTGAAATATGTACTTTACTTTATCTGAAAAGTGACTTACTTCTATTCTGATATTATCTCAGCCTCTTCCACAACCAAAGCAGCAGGGTCATCGGTTATTTGCATGGCTTCAATTTCCTCCTTGTTGGCAACAACGAGACGATTATATTCTCTCAGACCTGTTCCCGCAGGGATAAGGTGACCGCAAATCACATTCTCCTTCATACCTTCGAGATAATCAGTCTTTCCATTGATAGCCGCTTCATTAAGAACCTTAGTCGTTTCCTGGAATGATGCCGCTGACATGAAGCTGGAAGTCTGAAGGGCCGCACGCGTGATACCCTGGAGAATCTGTTCTGAAGTTGCAGGCACGGCGTCACGCACAGTCATAGTGCGCAAATCCTTATGCTTAAGGGCTGAGTTCTCATCACGCAACTTGCGGACAGTAATTATCTGACCTGCGAGATAGTTGGTTGAATCACCGGCATCTATGATATATTTCTTACCCCAGATGTTGTCGTTTTCCAACATGAACTCACGTTTATCAACAACCTGCTGCTCAAGGAATCTTGTATCGCCCGGATCAAGGATATTTACCTTACGCATCATCTGGCGCACAATTACCTCAAAATGCTTGTCGTTAATCTTCACACCCTGCATTCTATACACATCCTGCACCTGGTTCACGATATATTCCTGAACAGCTGTCGGACCCATAATGCTGAGGATATCTGCCGGAGTGATTGCACCCTCTGACAAGGGCACACCGGCACGTATATAGTCATTCTCCTGAACAAGAATCTGTTTTGAAAGGGGTACAAGATATTTCTTGACTTCTCCCAGCTTGGAGGTTACAATCACCTCACGGTTACCACGCTTAATCTTACCAAACTGAACCTCACCGTCAATTTCGCTGACTACGGCCGGGTTAGAGGGATTGCGTGCCTCAAAAAGTTCGGTTACTCGAGGAAGACCACCGGTGATATCACCTGCAGAGTTAGACGCACGCGGAGTCTTCACGAAGACTTCACCGGGAGTGATTTCAGCATCATCCTGGATAAGAAGATGAGAACCTACCGGGAGAGTATAGCTGCGGAGGACCTCGCCTTTGGCGTCTACAATCTGTGCCTCAGGCACCTTGGTACGGTCTTTAGACTCAATAATCACCTTCTCCTGCATTCCGGTTGCCTCATCTGTCTCCGTGATATATGTCACACCCTCTTCTACGTTCTCGAAGTGAACACGACCGCCGACTTCTGAGATAATGACTGCGTTGAAGGGGTCCCATTCGCAAATCATATCTCCGGCTTTAATCATATCGCCATCCTTGAAGAAGAGTTTTGAACCGTAGGGAATGTTGGCCGCTGTAAGCACTATGCCTGACTTTGGCTCAATCAAACGCATTTCTGCCATTCGACCCACTACAATATCTACTCCATCCTTATCCTTGATAGTACGGAGTTCTTCAATTTCAAGCTTACCGTCATGTGCTGCTGTCACATCTTTCACAGCTGCGACGTTACCGGCGACACCACCGACGTGGAATGTACGGAGTGTAAGCTGAGTACCGGGTTCACCGATAGACTGTGCAGCTATGACACCAACAGCCTCACCCTTCTGCACCATACGGTGGGTAGAAAGATTGCGACCATAACACTTGGCACAGACACCACGTTTTGATTCACATGTGAGCACTGAGCGAATCTCTACGCTATCAATCGGTGATGCTTCTATCTTTTCAGCGGCAGCCTCTGTAATCTCCTCTCCTGCTCTTACGATAACCTCCTGAGTATATGGGTCCACCACATCGTGAACAGAAACTCTACCGAGGATTCTCTCTGAGAGAGAGGCCACAACCTCATCTTTGTTCTTAATTTCCGTGCATACAAGTCCACGGAGTGTTCCACAGTCTTCCTCATTGATGATGACATCGTGTGCCACATCCACGAGACGACGGGTAAGATATCCGGCATCCGCTGTCTTAAGGGCAGTATCCGCCAAACCCTTACGGGCGCCGTGGGTTGAGATGAAGTACTCAAGCACTGACAGACCCTCCTTAAAGTTCGCAAGAATCGGGTTCTCGATAATCTGACCTCCTTCTGCACCGGCCTTCTGAGGCTTAGCCATAAGACCACGCATACCGGAGAGCTGACGAATCTGGTCCTTTGAACCACGGGCTCCCGAGTCAAGCATCATGTATACCGAATTGAAGCCCTGCTGGTCCTCCTCCATCTGCTTCATCAATGTATTGGCAAGCTTGGCATTTACATTTGTCCAGATATCAATAACCTGGTTGTAACGCTCCTTACCGGTGATGAAACCATTCAGATAGTTGTTTAATACCTCTTCCACCTCAGCGTTACCATCGGCCACCATCTGTTCCTTCTCCTTCGGGATGATGACATCCCCGAGGTTGAATGACAAGCCGCCACGGAATGCCATCTTATATCCAAGGTTTTTGATATCATCAAGGAACTGTGCTGAACGTGTCACACCACACGCCTTGATAACCTGCTGGATAATTGTACGAAGTGACTTCTTGGAGATAATCTCATTCACATATCCAATCTCCTTGGGGACATATTGATTGAAGAGGATTCGACCAACAGAAGTTTCACGAATCACTTTCACTCTCTCACCCTTCTCATTAAGGTCTTCCACGAGCACCTTTACAATAGCGTGAAGGGTGACTTTTCCTTCATTATATGCAATCTCTGCCTCTTCAGGGCCGTAGAATGTCGTGCCTTCACCCTTGTCTCCCTTGCGGAGTTTGGTAATATAGTAAAGTCCGAGCACCATGTCCTGTGAAGGCACGGTGATAGGTGCGCCATTCGCAGGGTTCAGAATGTTGTGGGCACCGAGCATAAGCATCTGGGCTTCAAGGATTGCCTCATTGCCAAGGGGCAGATGCACAGCCATCTGGTCACCGTCAAAGTCGGCATTGAACGCCGTACATGCCAACGGATGGAGCTGAATTGCCTTACCCTCAATCATCTTGGGCTGGAAAGCCTGAATACCGAGACGGTGAAGTGTCGGGGCACGGTTGAGCAATACAGGGTGTCCCTTCATCACATGCTCAAGAATATCCCATACCACCGGCTCCTTGCGGTCGACAATCTTCTTGGCACTTTTCACTGTCTTCACAATGCCGCGCTCGATAAGTTTGCGGATAACGAACGGCTTATACAATTCCGCTGCCATAAGTTTCGGAATACCACATTCGTGCATCTTCAACTCAGGACCTACAACGATTACCGAACGAGCTGAATAGTCCACACGCTTACCGAGAAGATTCTGACGGAAACGTCCCTGCTTACCCTTGAGAGAATCTGAGAGGGATTTCAACGGACGGTTCACATCGCTCTTCACTGCAGAAGACTTGCGGCTGTTATCAAGCAATGAATCGACCGCTTCCTGAAGAAGACGCTTCTCATTACGGAGAATCACTTCAGGAGCCTGGATTTCTATCAATCTCTTGAGACGATTGTTTCTTATGATGACACGACGATAAAGGTCATTGAGGTCGGATGTAGCGAATCTACCGCCATCCAGAGGAACGAGAGGTCGCAATTCAGGCGGAATCACGGGCACAGCCTTCAGAATCATCCATTCCGGACGGTTACGATCGGCAGAAGCAAGGAAAGAGTTGACAACCTGCAGACGCTTAAGCGCTTCTGTCTTACGCTGCTGGCTTCCTTCCGTATTTGCACTCTTTCTAAGGTCGGCGGCAAGCTGAACAAGATTGATTCCCTTTAAGAGATCATAAATTGCCTCCGCACCCATCTTAGCTACAAACTTATTGGGGTCGTCATCCGGAAGAGCCTTTACCTCATCCGGCATATTTGCCATAACCTCAAGATATTCATCCTCTGTCAGAAGATCTAACTTGCTGTATTCGGTGGTTCCCGGATTGATTACCACATAACGCTCATAATAGAGCACGGTATCCAGTTTCTTGGAGGGAAGACCAAGAAGATAACCGATCTTGTTGGGAAGAGAACGGAAATACCAGATGTGTGCCACAGGCACCACGAGTTCAATATGGCCCATTCTCTCACGACGTACCTTCTTCTCTGTCACCTCAACACCACAACGGTCGCAGACGATTCCTTTATAGCGTATACGCTTATACTTTCCGCAATGACATTCATAGTCCTTCACCGGACCGAATATCTTTTCACAGAAAAGTCCATCGCGCTCAGGTTTGTATGTACGATAGTTAATTGTCTCCGGCTTGAGAACCTCGCCACTTGACTTTTCCTTTATCTCTTCAGGAGATGCAAGTCCGATTGTTATCTTGGAGAAATTGCTTTTTATCTTATTGTCTCTTCTAAAAGCCATATAGAAGTGAATTTTTATCGTTTATTATTTGTTCTACTCTGATTATTCGAGTGTGATGCTGAGGCCAAGGCCACGAAGCTCATGGAGCAATACATTGAGTGATTCGGGAATACCGGGTTCCGGCATCTTGTCACCCTTCACGATTGCCTCGTATGCTTTGCTTCGACCGTTGACATCGTCAGACTTGATTGTCAGGATTTCCTGAAGAACATGGCTGGCTCCGAATGCCTCGAGAGCCCAAACCTCCATCTCACCGAATCGCTGACCACCAAACTGTGCTTTACCACCGAGAGGCTGCTGAGTGATAAGTGAGTAAGGTCCGATTGAACGAGCATGCATCTTATCTTCAACCATGTGGCCGAGCTTAAGCATGTAAATCACGCCTACTGTTGCCGGCTGGTCAAATCTGTCGCCGGTGCCTCCATCATAAAGATATGTCTTTCCATATCTTGGAATACCGGCCTTGTCAGTCCATTCATTAAGGTCATCAAGAGAAGCACCGTCAAAAATCGGAGTAGCGAATTTCTCACCAAGCTCTCTTCCGGCCCATCCCAATACTGTCTCGAAAATCTGCCCGAGGTTCATACGTGAAGGCACACCAAGCGGATTAAGTACGATATCTACAGGAGTTCCATCCTCAAGGAACGGCATGTCTTCCTGACGTACCACGCGTGAAACAATACCCTTGTTACCGTGGCGACCCGCCATCTTGTCTCCAACACCAATCTTACGTTTCTTGGCAATATACACTTTTGCCATCTGCATGATACCGGAGGGGAGTTCGTCACCGATTGTGATATCAAATTTCTTGCGTCGAAGTTCACTCTCAATCTCCTTTGACTTACGCATATAATTAGTGATAAGCTTGGCAACCATCCAATTAAGGCGCTCATCATCTGTCCAATTTGAAAGATTAAGTGTCTCAAAGTCAAGAGCACCGAACGCAACGTCGCTGAAATGTGTACCCTTCTCAATTACATCTACACCCAGGAAGTCTTTCACACCCTCGGATTTCTTATCCTTGAGAAGGTTGAAGAGACGTTTCACAACTTCTTCACGCAATTCCGCCTGCTTCTCTTCATATTCCTCGTCAAGACGCGGCAGCTGCGCGTTGGCACTCTTCTTGCCATTCTTCTTCTTTGTAGCGCGGGAAAACAGATTGGTTCCGATAACCACACCCTTCAAGGAGGGTGAAGCCTTCAGTGAAGCATCCTTCACATCGCCGGCCTTGTCTCCGAAGATCGCACGCAGAAGTTTCTCTTCCGGAGTTGGATCAGTCTCACCCTTAGGTGTAATCTTACCAATCATAATATCACCGGGCACCACATGGGCTCCGACACGAATGATACCTCTTTCATCAAGGTCTTTTGTTGCCTCTTCGCTCACATTCGGAATATCAGATGTAAGTTCCTCCATTCCTCGCTTGGTCTCACGAACTTCAAGAGTGTATTCATCAACATGGACTGATGTCAGAATGTCTTCTCTTACCATTCGCTCATTGAGTACGATAGCATCCTCATAGTTATATCCCTTCCAAGGCATGAACGCCACCTTAAGGTTACGTCCGAGAGCAAGCTCTCCCTTTTCAGTTGAATAACCCTCTGTAAGGATTTCCCCCTTTGTCACTCGCTGACCCTTATTGCAGATAGGACGCAAGTCTATTGTTGTGCCCTGGTTTGTTCTGCGGAACTTGGGAATCTTATATTCTTTCACATCGGATTCAAAGCTTACATAAGCTTCATCCTCCGTGCGGTCATACTTAATACGGATAACTGTTGAATCAACATACTCAATCACACCCGAGCCTTCCGCCATAATCTGAGTGCGGCTGTCACGAATCAACTGTCCTTCAATACCGGTACCGACGATAGGTGCCTCACTGCGCATCAAGGGCACTGCCTGACGCATCATGTTTGAACCCATCAACGCACGGTTAGCATCGTCATGTTCAAGGAACGGAATCAATGATGCTGCGATTGATGCTATCTGGATAGGAGCAACGTCCATAAGGTCAATCTCCTTGTTGCCAACAACCGGGAAGTCTGCATCCTGACGAGCCTTCACCTTCGGACGGATAAACGTACCGTCATCATTGAGCGGTGCATTGCCCTGGGCTATCATCTTTCCTTCCTCAAGCTCAGCAGTCAGATACACAACGTCTTCATTGTTGAGATCTACAACACCATCGGCAACCTTGCGGTAAGGAGTCTCTATAAATCCGAGGTCATTGATCTTGGCATACACACAAAGACTGGATATAAGACCGATATTCGGGCCTTCAGGAGTCTCAATAGGACAAAGACGACCATAGTGAGTGTAGTGAACGTCTCGTACCTCGAAACCGGCACGCTCGCGAGAAAGACCACCGGGACCCAATGCCGACATACGGCGCTTATGAGTAATTTCTGCAAGAGGATTGGTCTGGTCCATGAACTGTGAAAGTGCATTCGTTCCGAAGAATGTGTTAATCACAGATGAGATTGTCTTTGCATTGATCAGGTCAATCGGTGTGAACACCTCATTGTCCCTGACATTCATACGCTCACGTATTGTTCGGGCCATTCTTGCAAGACCAACGCCAAACTGATTATAAAGCTGCTCTCCCACCGTGCGTACGCGACGGTTGCTCAAGTGGTCGATATCATCAACATCACTCTTGGCATTGATAAGCTCAATAAGATATTTTATGATAGCAACGATATCTTCCTTGGTCAGAACCTTTACATCCATAGATGTGTCGAGACCAAGCTTTTTGTTGATACGGAAACGACCTACTTCTCCCAGGTCATACCTCTTTTCTGAGAAGAAAAGATTGTTGATGACCTCACGCGCGCTTGCTTCATCCGGAGCATCAGCATTTCTGAGCTGACGGTAAATATGGTTGATAGCCTCGGATTCGGTTTTAGTTGTATCCTTGGAAAGAGTATTCAGAATGATGGAATGATCATTTCCTCCATTCTCACGTTCGAGGAGAACGGTTTCAGGAGAATACTTGAGGATAGGATCAATAAGTTCCTCCGTCAGGACAGTGCCGCGGTCAACGATAATTTCACTTCTCTCAACAGAAGTCATCTCACCTGTGTCCTGGTCATGCTGTTCTTCATACCATACATTGACGATTCTCGCACCGAGCTTTCTTCCTACATTCTTTTCAAGGTTCTCGCGGGTTGCAGGAATCTCTTCAGCAAGATCAAAAGTCTTGACAATATCTTTATCGCTTTCCAGACCGATAGCTCTCAGAAGAGTAGTAACCGGGAGTTTCTTCTTACGGTCAATGTAAGCGTACATTACATTGTTGATGTCAGTTGCAAACTCAATCCAGCTGCCACGGAACGGAATAATACGTGCTGAATAAAGCTTAGTACCGTTAGCATGCTGACTTTGACCGAAAAACACACCCGGAGAACGATGTAACTGAGAAACAACGACACGTTCGGCACCGTTAATGATGAAAGTGCCCTGTTCGGTCATGTAAGGGATAGGACCCAGATACACGTCCTGAATAGTTGTGTCGAAATCTTCATGGTCAGGGTCTGTGCAATAGAGTTTTAATTTGGCCTTCAGGGGCACACTATAAGTAAGTCCTCTTTCAAGACATTCTTCTATTGTATAGCGTGGCGGGTCAATATAATAGTCAAGAAACTCGAGCACAAAATTGTTGCGCGTGTCTGCTATGGGGAAATTTTCCGCAAATACTTTATACAAACCTTCGTTGCGGCGATTTTCCAGAGGTGTATCAAGCTGCAGAAAATCTCTGAAAGATTTCAACTGCACGTCCAGAAAATCCGGGAACGGAAGAGGATTTTTAATTGTAGCGAAATTTACGCGCGGTTTTTCGGTTAAATTTACTGACATTGGGTTGATATTAATGAGGATTTCATCGAGGAGAGTCTGAAAATATCATTATGAGACATCCTGCATAATGAACTGATAGATATCTTAGGTCTAATTTGAAACTGACATTAATAAAGCATAAAATAATGACAAGAATCAGACCACAAAGAGTCAACGAAACATAAAAAAAATAGAAGAAACGAAAAACTTCACTTCTGTTCGTGACGAAAAGCGAGGCTAATCCCGGGACAATCCCCATAAGAAAAGCATCGCGAAGAGACATCCGAACTCCGCAAAGCCGTCATAAAGACGGATGCTCGTCATCTGTCGCTTCAAGGGAGAGAAAAGGAGAGAAAGATACACAAAAAGGTTAAGAATTCCACAAGGTGGATTCTTAACCTAATTGTTGAATAAGTTATATCTTATTTGAGCTCAACTTCAGCACCAGCTTCTTCAAGTTGCTTCTTCAAGCCCTCAGCGTCAGCTTTGGGAAGACCTTCCTTGAGGGGGCTGGGAGCGTTGTCAACGAGTTCCTTAGCTTCCTTAAGACCGAGACCGGTAAGTTCCTTAACGAGCTTAACAACAGCGAGCTTAGAAGCGCCGGCTGATTTAAGGATTACGTCGAAGTCTGTTTTTTCTTCAGCGGCGGGAGCGCCTGCAGCCGGACCGGCTGCAACTGCAACTGCTGCTGCTGCGGGTTCGATACCATATTCCTCCTTGAGGATAGTAGCGAGTTCGTTTACTTCCTTTACAGTAAGGTTAACAAGCTGTTCTGCAAATGCTTTCAAATCTGCCATTTTCGTATAATTTTTTTAAATTTTTCTTAAATCTGTTTTTACTCTTTGTTGGAAAGGGTTTCCAGAATACCGTGAAGCTTTGTGCTTCCACTCTGGAGAGCGCTGATAACATTCTTAGCAGGCGATTGAAGCAATGCAACAACGTCGGCGATAAGTTCGTTCTTGCTCTTGATGTTTGCGAGGGTTTCCAACTGATCCTCACCTACATATACAGTCTCTTCAACGAAGGCTCCCTTAAGAATGGGGAGAGTTTCCTTTTTGTCACGGAACTTCTTAAGAAGTTTAGCCGGTGCATTCCCGGTGTTGCTAAGAAGAAGTGTAGTTTCTCCGTGAAGAAGATCATAAAGTTCTGAATAATCCAGTTCGCTTGCCTCAAATGCCTTCTTAAGAAGAGTATTTTTTACGCAAAGCATCTTGATGTCTCCCTGGAAACAAGCACGGCGAAGCGCACTTGTCTTCTCAGCGTCAAGACCGGATGTCTGTGTGAGATAAACGCAGCTGTATTCTTTCAGCGTATTGCCTATCGATTCAATGATAAGTGATTTATCTTCCTTTTTCATCTTGAGTTTGCTTTTTTAAGGTTTATTCAACCACAGATTTGGGCTCCACCTTTACGCCTGGGCTCATTGTGCTTGAAAGATAAATGCTCTTGATATATGC
>CAMWXI010000016.1 GCA_947178175.1 uncultured Porphyromonadaceae bacterium
GCTTCCTGAAGCGGGAGTCGGTAAAAAACTCGGTTTCATATCTCAGGAAATGGGAAGAGAAATCAACACTCTGGGCTCCAAGAGTAATAACGCCGAGATGCAGAAGATTGTCGTGGAGATGAAAGATGAACTTGAGCAGATTAAGGAGCAGGTATTGAACGTCTTATAAGTAATGGAAACAAAGAAAGGTAAGATTATCATCCTGTCGGCACCGTCAGGCACCGGGAAATCAACCATTATCAGCAGGATAATAGATGACCCTGCCATGAATCTCGGTTTCTCTATCTCAGCGACAAGTAGAAATCCGCGGGGCAAGGAGCAGAATGGACGGGAATATTATTTCATCTCCCATGATGAATTCATGCGGAGAGTAGAGGCCGGTGAATTCGTAGAGTGGGAAGAGGTCTATGCCGGCACCTGTTACGGCACATTGGAAAGTGAGGTGGAACGCATCACTTCTTCCGGTAAAAACCTCATAATGGATATAGATGTAAAGGGAGGACTTAACGTTAAGAAGCGTTATGGCGACCGGGCGCTGACACTCTTTATCCTTCCACCCTCGTTGGAGGAGCTTGGTAAGCGGTTGCGGGGCAGGGCCACAGATCCCGATTCCGTCATAGAGCGACGCCTGGAGAAGGCGGAATTCGAGATGAGTTTTGCTCCACAGTATGATGCCAGGGTGGTTAATGATGATTTGGAGGAGGCTTCGGCCGCGGTAGCAGAATTAATTCGCAAATTCGTTGAATAATGTCTGGAAAGCGGATAGGTATCTATGGCGGCACATTCGACCCCCCTCATATAGGCCATCTGAGAGTGGCGCAAGGCGCACTGGCTTCAGGAATGGTCGATGAAGTGTGGATGATGGTGTCTCCCCGTAATCCGCTTAAACTGGAGAATGATATCTCGGCTGATTCGGTTAGACTGGAGATGTGTCAGCTGGCTGTGGAGTCAATCCCGAATATAAGAGTATCAGATTTTGAGTTTAACCTTCCAGTTCCTTCATTTACGATAACGACATTAGAGACTTTAAAAAAGGAATACCCGGAGAATACCTATCTTCTTATAATTGGTGAAGATAACTTTGATAATCTCGGGAAATGGAAAGAGCCGGAAAGGATTCTTTCGGAATTCGGGATTATAATTTATCCGCGGCCCGGGAGTGTCCCTGGAAATAAGAGGCTCCCGAAAGGGGCGCTGATGATGAATGACGTGGAACAGACCGACATCTCCTCATCCGAGTTGAGGAGATATTTCCATAATTTATCATCAGCCGGAGATAAGGACCTTTCTGATGCAGATGCAGGGAAGGATAATCCGGATCTGATAATAGAAGAGATGGTCGTTCCGAAAGTCAGGGGATATATTTTCAGAATGGGTATCTATAGTTGACATTAAGGAAATATAAAGGGTATCAACAGGATTCAGACATACCCGGTAAAATAGAGATAACAGAGTTTTGGAAATGAGCGAAGATAATTACAGAACGCAACTATTGAACCTCACGGCATTGGCGGCGGAATATTGCAATACCATAGAGAATACACAGGAATATACGCGTGGTGAATTTGTCAGCAAGATGCTGATATTGTTACCGAAAATATACGTAGGTTTTCTGGAATATTCCCCGGCTCAGGATGAGGAATACTATCTTCAGCCCCATATAGATGAAGATTATTATGAAAGTATACGCAGGAGACTGGAAGATATAATGGGGTCGGAAGATGTGTATCTCGAGACCTTTGTGGAAGATATGAAATATAGCGACACACCGATAGGAGTGTCAATTTCAGAAAGTCTTGCCGACATATTCCAATCATTGTATAATTTTGTGTATTCAATAAGAGAATCTGAAGGAGAGAACCTTACAGAAGCATATTGTCTATGCCACGAAGAGTTTGATGAATTCTGGGCACAGACTCTTTGCAATGTGATGGGTGCGTTGAATTCCATTCGCAATGTAACAGACGTAGAATAATACTTATACTTACTCTAAATATCATGACAAACCGACTGATGAAGCGCCTTGATGAGTCAACATGCAATTTCTGTGCAGTGCTGACAATGCGCAAAGAACTTGAGGCGGCAGGCTTCAAGGAGAAAAATCCCGCTGACGCATGGGATGTGAAGCCCGGAGAAAAGTTTTATGTTGTAAAGAACGACAGTGCAATCTTCGCTTTCATAGCAGGAGAGGGGAGTCCGGCGGAGGAGGGATTCCGTATAATCGCCGCCCATAGTGACAGCCCGGCATTTAAACTGAAGCCATCTCCCGAAATTTATGGTGACGGCGGAGTGGTGAGTCTTAATGTGGAGAAATATGGCGGTGGAATAATGTATACATGGTTTGACCGGCCGTTATCCATTTCCGGACGTGTGATGACAAAGGGTGCTGACCCGATGCACCCGGTAAAACATATCATAGACCTGAAGCGTCCTGTGGCAACAATTCCTCATCTGGCCATCCATTTCAATCGTGCGGTCAATGAAGGGAATCCACTCTCGGTGCAGAAGGATATGAAGCCCGTGGCAGGCATATTCAGCAAAGAGGAATATGAAGAATGTAAAGAGAAGGGTGGAGTGATTAATGTGATGATAGCCCGTCATCTCGGAGTGGAGCCGACAGACATCATTTCGTCCGAACTGTTCCTCTATCCGGTTGTGAACGCCACTTTGACCGGAATTCATGAGGAGTTTCTTCAGTCTCCTCGTCTTGACGACCTGTCAATGTGTTATTGTGCCCTTGAAGGATTGCTTAAGGAAGCAGACAGGAAGGTTGGAGCAACACGTGTCATGGCTATCTTTGACAATGAGGAGACAGGGAGTGCCACCAAGCAGGGAGCCGGCTCTCCTATACTCGCCAACATTCTGCGCAGGTTGACCGCGTTATTATCTCCGGAAGAAGATGCGGAAGAAAGTTTTCAGAGAGCGGTGGCACAGTCGTTCATGATATCGGCAGACGATGCTCATGCATGGCATCCCAACTACAATGAAAAATATGACCCGACCAACCATCCGGTGGTGGGTGGTGGCCCGGTGGTGAAAATCAATGCGAACTGCAAATATATGACAGATGCCACCGGTGCTGCAGTGTTTGCCGGACTCTGCGAAGCAGCGGGAGTTCCGTGTCAGTATTTTGTCAATCATGGTGATGTGGCCGGCGGTAGCACATTGGGTAATATCTTTACCTCTCAGATGGACGTGAATGGCGTGGATATGGGATGTGCCATCTGGGGAATGCATTCGGCGTGTGAGACAGCGTCAGCTTCCGACCATGAGGATACCGCAAAGGTATTCGCCTATTTCTATGGTATGAAATAGCAGGAGTCTTGTTCCTTTAAAGTTGAGGGAACAGGCTTAAAAAACGAATAGTGACTTCTGGATTCAAAAAAAATGAGTAATTTTGTATTTGAGTAACTCTGGCACGATATTTGCGAGGAGAACAAATGCGGAGAGCAGGGGTACTTTTGAACCAAAGAGTCCCGAGATTCGTTTAGAAAATTAGTAAATTACAATATAACCAAAGACAATGAACGTAACATACACCAAACTTGACAATGTCAGAGGTGAGATCACAGTCACTCTTGAAGAGAAGGACTATGCAGACAAGGTAAAGAAACAGCTTAAGGAGATTTCCAAGTCACGCCCCGAACCCGGATTCCGTCCCGGCCACGTGCCCGCGGCACTCATGCAGAAAAAATATGGTGTGCCTGTAAAATATGACGTAATCAATAAGGAAGTAGGTGACGCGGTGTATAACTATATCCGTGATGAAAAGCTCCATGTTATCGGTAATCCCGTGCCTGTCAAGGATGAGGATTTCAATATTGAGAACAAGGACTTTACTTTCACTTTCAAGGTAGGTCTGGCTCCTGAGATTGATACTCATGTGAATAAAGACCTTAAGGTGCCTTATTATACTATCAAGGTAGACGACAAGATGATTGACGATCAGGACAAGGCTCTGACCCGTCGTTTCGGCAAGCAGGTGCCCGGAGAGGAGGTAGAACCTCTGGCTCTGGTGAAAGGCGTTATCGTTGAGCTTAATCCTGATGGAACTGTCAAGGAAGGTGGTATAATGGTTGAGGACGGAATCGTAGGTCCTGAATATTTCAAGAGCGAAGATCAGAAGAAGCTCTTTGAAGGTAAGAAGGTTGGAGACTCAATTGTGTTCAATCCTGCAGCTACTTGTGATAGCAATCCTACTGAATTGTCTTCAATGCTCCATATTGACAAGGATGAGGTTAACGATCATCTCGGAGATTTCCGTTTCGATATCAAAGAAATCATTGTGCTTCGTCCTGCTGAACATGACCAGGAATTCTTTGACGGAGTGTTCGGAAAAGATAAGGTACACAACGAAGAGGAATATCGTAAGGCTCTCGGCGAAATCATTGCCAATCAGCTCAAGTCAGACAGCAACTACCGCTTCTCAATTGACGCACGCGACAGCATACTTAAAGCAGTCGGTGAAATTGAACTTCCCGATGAAATACTGAAGGATTATCTCATTCAGGCTAACGAATCTCTCAACAATGAAAATATAGAGGCTGAATATGTCAATGTCCGTCCTCAGCTTGTTTGGGAACTTGTACGTGAGGCAATTGCAAGTCAGTTTGATGTTAAGGTTGAACAGGAAGACCTCATGAACACGGCCCGTATGATTGCACGTCAGCAGTTTGCCCAGTATGGAATGACCACCGTGCCTGATGATATGCTTGACAAGTATGCTTCCGACATTCTCAAGGATAAGAGAAGCTTGGAACAGATTGCAAATCAGACTACTGATGCCAAGATATTCAACGCGATTCATGACAATGTGACATTGGATAATAAAGACGTGACAGTCGATGAATTCAATGCGTTGTTTCAGGCTCCGGCTGCTCAATAATTAAAATAATATTTCGAATCCCGATATATATTTCAAATATCCCAGATATACAATCCCGATATGGCATGGTATGACCGGTCCATATCGGGATTTAGACCCTGACAGATATAGACTAAAACAGAAGTAAAATATGAATATGAAAAACGATTTCAGAAACTATGCCGTTAATCATCTCGGCATGAGTTCCAATACGCTTGATTCTTATGCACGTGCATTAGACCGCCGGTCAGGTGCGGTCTTCACTCCGACCTCCGACTATCTTAATCCATACATTCTTGAAGAGCGCCAGCTGAATGTTACTCAGATGGACGTCTTTTCCCGCCTGATGATGGACCGCATCATCTTCCTTGGCACACAGGTGACAGATCAGAGTGCAAATATAATCCAGGCACAGATACTTTATCTTGATTCTGTTGACCCGGAGAAGGATATAAATCTGTATATCAACTCGCCGGGTGGATCTGTATATGCCGGTCTGGGCATTTATGATACAATGCAGTATGTTAATAGCGATGTGTCAACAATCTGCACCGGTATGGCCGCGTCAATGGCCGCTGTGCTTCTTGTGGCCGGTGAGAAGGGTAAGCGCTTCGCTCTTCCTCATAGCCGTGTTATGATTCATCAGCCGATGGGTGGTATCCAGGGCCAGGCAAGCGATATTGAAATCACAGCACGTGAAATTCTTAAGCTTAAAGAGGAACTCTATAAGATAATCTCCGACCATTCAGGCCAGCCTTTTGACAAGGTTGAGAAAGACTCCGACCGCGACTATTGGATGATTGCTTCCGAGGCTAAGGATTATGGTATGATTGACAAGATTCTGGTTAACAGCAGGAAGGAATCCAGCAAACTCTGATAATGCTATGGCAAAGAATCAAAGTGAAGATTTGCGTTGCGCGCTTTGCGGAGCCTACGATTCAGCACACACTACAGTGGTGCCCGTGCTGGAGGGTCTGAGCCTTTGTACGGACTGCATTGATTATATTGACAGCAGACGCGATGAGAGTGTGCGGTCAAAGAAAGGGTCGGCAAAGGGGAAGAGTAAGAAGATTGGTAATTCAATCCCTGTTCCAAAGGAGATAAAAGCTTTTCTGGACCAATATGTTATAGGCCAGGATGAGGCAAAGAAATATTTGTCGGTAGCCGTTTACAATCATTATAAACGCATCAATCAGCAGGAAAATGTAAAAGAAGATGATGTGGATATCGAGAAGTCCAATATCGTGATGGTCGGACCTACCGGTACCGGCAAGACACTCTTGGCCAAGAGTATTGCCCGACTTCTTGATGTCCCGTTTACAATCGTTGATGCCACAGTGCTTACCGAAGCCGGATATGTAGGTGAGGATATCGAGTCGCTGCTTACACGTCTTCTGCAGGCCTGCGACTATGATGTGGAGAAAGCTCAGAAAGGGATAGTCTTCATAGATGAAATAGACAAGATAGCACGTAAGAGCGATAATCCTTCAATCACCCGCGACGTAAGCGGAGAAGGGGTGCAACAGGGTCTCCTGAAGCTGTTGGAAGGTTCTGTGGTGCTGGTACCACCCAATGGTGGAAGAAAGCATCCGGAACAGAAGATGATTGCTGTAGATACTAAAAACATCCTCTTTATTTGTGGCGGAGCATTTGATGGCATTGAACGTAAGATAGCCTCACGTCTTAATACCCACACAGTGGGATACGGACAAGATGAACTGTCGCGCAAGCAGAAGAGAGATAATCTTATGCGCTATATATTGCCGGAAGATTTGAAATCGTTCGGACTTATCCCGGAGATTATCGGACGCCTTCCGGTGCTTACAAGTCTTGAACCGCTTGACAGAGAGGCGTTGCGCCGAATACTGACAGAACCTAAAAATGCTATTGTCCGCCAGTATGAGCGATTGTTTGAACTTGACGGACTTAAACTTAAATTCACTGATGAAGCACTTGATGCCATAGTGGATCGTGCGCTTAAGTATAAGCTCGGTGCCCGCGGATTAAGAGGCATTGTAGAGACTATCATGGTTGATGCGATGTTTGAAGCTCCTTCAGGGGAAAAGAAGCAGTTTATTGTAGATAAAGAATTTGTGGAAACACAACTCAATAAGGCGCATTTTGATGATTTGCAGCAAGCGTAAAGAATAAAACTCTGTTAAACTGATATAAACTTGGAACCGAAATTTGTCGGTTCCATTTTTTTTGATTATTTTTGAGAAAATAACGCATAGCAATGATAGATACCTCACATATAAAAGAAGCATTACGCAAGCACTTTGGGTTTGAAACATTCAAAGGTAATCAGGAGGATGTGATTCAGAGTCTTCTTGAAGGGCACGACGTGTTTGTGCTGATGCCTACGGGTGGGGGAAAATCGCTATGCTATCAGTTGCCGGCATTGCTTCTGGACGGTACGGCCATTGTTATATCCCCTTTGATAGCCTTGATGAAGAATCAGGTGGACGCTATGCGGCATTATGGAGATGACAACGGGATAGCGCATTTCCTTAATTCATCGCTCAACCGGGCATCTGTGGAGAAGGTGAAGAAAGATGTTTTGACCGGACGTACCAAGCTGCTCTATGTCGCTCCGGAATCTCTTGGCAAGGAGGAAAATGTGCAATTCCTAAAGCAGGTAAACATATCCTTCTATGCTGTTGACGAGGCTCACTGCATCTCGGAGTGGGGCCACGATTTCCGCCCGGAGTATAGAAGGATTCGCCCGATAATATCGCGTATCAGCAACCGACCCGTGATTGCGCTGACAGCAACCGCCACTCCTAAAGTACAGCATGATATCCAGCGAAACCTCGGAATGACTGATGCCAAGATATTCCGTTCGAGCTTCAACCGTAAAAATCTCTATTATGAAGTGCGTCCGAAGACAAAGGATGTAGACAAGGATATTGTGAAATATATCCGTCAGAACCGTGGGAAATCGGGCATCATATATTGCCTTTCAAGAAAGAAAGTGGAGGAGCTGACTCAGGTGCTCAATATCAACAATATCACGGCATTGCCTTACCATGCCGGTATGGATGCGCAGACCCGCTCGCAGAATCAGGATGCATTCCTGCAGGAGAAGGTCGATGTCATTGTGGCCACTATAGCCTTCGGGATGGGCATTGACAAGCCCGATGTGAGATATGTCATTCATTATGACATTCCCAAGAGCCTGGAGGGTTATTATCAGGAGACCGGCAGAGCAGGCAGAGACGGAGGAGAAGGCCGATGCATCACTTTCTACACTAACAAAGATTTGCAGAAGCTTGACAAGCTAATGCAGAGTAAACCGGTCTCAGAGCAGGAGATTAGCCGTCAGTTGTTATTGGAAACGGCAGCCTATGCGGAGTCCTCTGTGTGCAGGAGAAAGATATTGCTCAATTATTTCGGAGAGAGATATGAGGAAGAGAATTGCGGAAGTTGCGATAATTGTCTTTCCCGGAGGGAAAAGGTGGATGCCACCGATGATCTCCGCAATCTTCTTGAGACTGTGGAGGCAACAGGACAGAAGTATCGTCAGGAATATATTCTGACAATATTGATAGGACGTCGTACAGATGAGATTCGTGCGTTCGGACATGACAATCTGGAAGTGTTCAGTGCAAGTAAGGATAGGGATGAGAAATTCCTGTCAGCATTGGTGCAACAAGCTGTAATAGCCGGCTATCTGATTAAGGAGATAGAGAACTACGGAATACTCCGCTTATCACGCAAGGGGAGAGAATTCCTCAAAAGTCAGGAGAAATTCCATATTGTGGAAGACAGAGAATTTTCAGATACCGAAACGGATAAGTCGTCGGCTCCCCCGGTGGGCGGTGGAGCTGCTGACCCGCAGCTTTTCTCAATCCTCAAAGCATTGCGCAAAGATATAGCGGGAAAGATGAAACTCCCTCCTTATATTATCTTTCAGGACCCGTCGTTGGAGGCTATGGCCACGCTATATCCCATAACGGAGGAGGAGATGCTTGGAATTCCGGGAGTAGGAGCAGGGAAAACTAAGAAATTCGGAGAGATGTTCCTTGAAATCATCAGGAAATATGTAGAGGAGAATGATATTATTCGCCCGGATGATTATAAGGTTCGTCAGGTTGCCGACAAAAGTACTCTTAAGAGTTATATCGTGCAGGGAATTGATCGCAAAATAGATTTGGATGTCCTTGCTGAGGGAAGGGGATTGGAATTCTCTGAACTTGTGGATAAGCTTGAGTCAATTGTAAACTCCGGTGTTCACATCAGCATACGATATTTTATAGATAAGATAGTTGACGATGATGAGCGAATGGAGGAGATAAACGATTGGTTCAGAAGTCAGGAAGAGGACAATATAGAAGAGGCGTTCTATGAATTCGGCGATGAATACAACGATGATGAAATTCGTTTGCTGAGAATCAACTTCATATCGGAAATGGGGAATTGAGATAAGACCTGACTCCGGAGGATACGAATTATCCCGCTGCGTGAGGGTCTGTTATATTTTTATGTTGGAAGGAATTCATATATAATTTTTAACGAATGTTTTCGTTGAATAAAATGAGGGAGAAAATCAGGAGCGCTGAAGAGAGTGAAATCCTGAACACACCCACCCTTGGAAGCTGTATAAAGTTTTATGGTTCAGTTTCTTTAAAACAATAACTACCAAAAAAATGAAGAATAAAATTCTCCTTGGCGCGGGATTGTCAATATGCGCCTTGGCCTGGGCGGCAAAAGACCCTGTCATCATGACGGTCAACGGCGTGGATGTCCCGAAGTCCGAATTTGAGTATCTCTATAATAAGAACAGCAAACAGCAGATAGAAGCTCAACCCCTCTCAGAGTATGTTGAGATGTTTAAGAACTATAAGCTGAAAGTGGCAGATGCCAAAGCTTTGGGGATTGACACACTTGAGACATTCCGCAAGGAGATGGCACAATACCGCACAGACTTAGCCGCTCCATATATGGCTGATTCAGCAATGCTTAATAGATTTGTTGACGAAGCGTTCCGCAGAGCGCAGGAGGATGTTGAAGTTGCCCACATCATGTTTGTCAAGACGCAGGATGAAGAGCGTGATGCTATTAACAGACAGCGCCTTGACAGCATAAGACAGGAAATCCTGAAAGGCTCGGACTTCGCAGAGATGGCGAAAGTTTATTCTGAAGATAAACGCTCAGGCGTGAGGGGAGGTAGCCTCGGATATATTGCGCAGGGTAATTATCCTTATTATTTTGAAAAGGTCGCATACGATTTGAAACCGGGAGAGATTTCAGGTGTAGTTGAATCTCCAATGGTTATGCATATAATCAAGGCCGGTAATCATCGTCCGGCAAAAGGACAGGTTTTGGTTTCACATATCCTGTTGCTTGATCCTCAAGGTGGCACACCTGAAGAATTAGCCAAGGTAAAAGAGAGAATAGACAGTATCCATTCGGTAGTGGCTGCCGAGCCCAAGACTTTTGCCCAGACAGCGAAAAAATTTTCACAGGACCCCGGATCCGCATCAAAGGGTGGACGTCTTGATTGGTTTGGAATTGGCAGAATGGTTCCCGAGTTTGAAGAAGTTGCCTTCTCTCTTGACAACGGTGAGATTTCACAACCTTTCCATACACCCTATGGCTGGCATATTATCCTGCGACATGAGGGACGAAAGAGTGATAATAAATCAGCAATGAAACCGGCATTGCTTCAACGTGTCCAGAATCCTCAGGACGATCGTTCGGTGGAGCTCCGCGACGCACGCATAGCACGTCTCGCCAAGAAACATCATGCAAAAATCAATGAAGACCTCCTCGGAAAGATTCGCAATGAGGTGAAGACAAATGGCCTTGACTCCGCATTCTATCTCAAATATCAGAATCAGGCACTTGGCTCCAATCAGTTGGCAACAATCGGCAAGAAGGGATATAGCGTAGCTGATTTCATGCCGAGAATGCGTCACATCATGCAGCCAAACGGAGGAATGGCTCTTATGATATTAAATGACCGATTCAATAACTTCTATCTCAAGGAGCTTGAAGCGGCAGAGACTGATTGGCTGGAAGCAAACGAGCCTGCCTACCGCAATCTCTACAATGAATATCGTGATGGAAGTCTTCTCTATGAGGCAAGTGTGCGCAATGTTTGGGACAAGGCGGCAAAAGATACAGAAGGTCTTACAAAATATTTTGAAGACCATCGCAGTGACTACACCTGGTCTTCACCCCGAGTGAAAGGTATTCTTGTTCAGGCAAAGAATGATAGTGTTGCACGGAAAGTGAAAGATTTAGCCTTTACACTTCTCCCCGAACAAGTTGTTCCAACTCTCCGCAAGGAATTCAAGAGTGATATTAAGATTGACAAGGTGTTGGTTCCGGAAGGCGCCAATGTCATGGTCGACAATCTGGTATTCGGAAAGAATCCTGTGAATCTCAATAATGGTTTCACAGAATATTTCCTCTTGGATTATAAAGTGTTGGAGGCTCCGGAAGATATGACAGATGTACGTCCGCAGGTAACAGGCGACTATCAGATGGTGCTTGAAGAGGAATGGATAAAACGTCTTCGAGACACATATCCCGTCACTGTCAACGAAAAAGTTCTGAAAACCATCAAGGCCAACTGACACAGATTTTGAGACTTACCGGTGTCATCATTCAATCCGGGAAATCTCCCTGAATAAAAGTCAGGACTCTATCAGATGTTCGTAAACACATAAAAGATGTCAAGCCGTAGATAACGGTATTAGTTACTTACTCAATACCGTGAACCGATAATTACAAAAAGTTTTCATACGCTGTCTTATCTAATCCGAAGGCGTATGAAAACTTTTTGTTTGGCGCTTCTTTAACAATTATTATTCTGATATGTTGGATGGATGGATTGGGATGTCGGAGATTTTGATTAAATTTGTAGCTATATTGTAATGCTCTGTCAGGATGAGACAACCAGGAGAATTTATAGCATATCTTAAGGCCGTGATTGCCCTGTGTGGAAAAGGGTGTAGGGAATCTTTTGTGCTGGTGACTCTTGTTGTCGGCTTCCTCTCATTCGTTGGATGCAGACAACACCCCGTCAATAGAGAGGAGGTTGAGGAAGATGTTCTGGTTAGTATAGGAGATTCGTCTCTGACACTTCGTCAGGTATTGTTGCGTATCCCGGGAGGGTTGGCAGAAGAGGACAGCGTGGCTATGTTTGCCTCGATTGTTGACAATTGGATAGATGAGATGTTGCTTTCCGAGGTTGCGAACGATAATATCAATAATTTAGATGATATAGAGGAGAAGACTCGTCAGTATCGTCGGCGTCTTATAGTTGCTGCCTATCGTCGGCAACTACGGGAAAACGGACAGATTAATGTGTCGGAAGACAGTATCCGGTCATATTATACACACCACCGGGAGTCGCTGAAGCTTGAACGTCCTGTGGTGAAAGGTATACTTATAAAGATACCGGCAGATGCAAGTCGCCTTAAAGATGTGGAGCAATGGGCTTTCAGCGGACGACAGGAGGATATTGACAAGTTGGATAAATATGGTCTGAAGGAGACTCTGCAATATAGCTTTTTTGAGAACCGATGGGTTGACTGGCAGAATATCGCCGAGCAGATTCCCTATCGATTCGGAGACGCAGACACTTTCCTTACTACACATAAAAATTTTGAAACTACATACAAGGGTATAACCTATCTTCTTCATATCTCAGCTTATAAAGAAAGCGGTAGTGAAATGCCGGAGGAATATGCAAAACTTGCCATAGCCGAGCGTCTGGAGAGTGAATCGCTCGCGGATTACGAGCAGAAACTGCTAAGTTCCATGAAGAAGCGCGCACTTAAGGAGGGGAGACTCAAAAGTGTAGGTTATGACCCCATTAGTCATAAGCGTTTGTAAGAGATAGGGGAAAGACTGACATTATCATAATATATCAAGGGCTGAAATCAAGCTCAGGATTGAAAATGAAAAAACAAGATGATACGAAACACTAAGTTTATCACGCTCATATTTGCAGCAACCGTTGTTGCGGCTATTGGCTTGGCACGACCGGCAAAGAATATTGTTGATGAGGTGATATGGATAATAGGAGATCAGCCGATATTCCGTTCGGAGGTTGAGGAGCAATATGCCCAGATGCGTTCTGACGGCACAATGATTCAGGGTGACCCTTATTGTGTGATCCCGGAACAGCTGGCCGTAGAAAAGCTCTATCTTCATCAGGCAAAGATTGATACAATAGAGGCTCCGGAGGGACAGGTTCAAAGTGGTGTTGACAGACGTATGAATTTCTTCGTCTCCAATCTTGGAAGCAAGGAGAAAGTTGAGGAATATTTCCGTAAGCCATATAATCAGCTCCGCGAGCAGATGGTGGAGATGATGCGCAATGCGTATGTAGTAGAGCAGGTACAGAATTCGTTGACCAAAAATATTAAGGCGACTCCACGGGAAGTGAGAAATTATTTTGATAAGCTTCCTGAGGACAGTATTCCTTTTGTTCCCACACAGGTAGAGGTCCAGGTTGTGCAGGCTGTTCCACCGATTCCCCGTCAGGAGATAGAGGACGTCAAAGCTCGTCTTCGTGATTTTTCCGACCGTATCAATAGGGGAGAGAGTGATTTCCCTACACTTGCTATTATGTATTCTGAGGATGGATCTGCAATGCAAGGGGGTGAACTCGGATTCCATGGGAAGGCCGATTTCGTGCCTGAGTTCTCCAACGTAGCTTTTAATCTCAGTGATCCCAAGAAGGTGTCCAGAATCGTTGAAACGGAATATGGTTATCATATAATTCAGCTTATTGAAAAGAGAGGTGAGCAGGTGAATGTACGTCATATCCTGCTTCGTCCGAAGGTGAGCAATGAAGATAAACAGGCAGCTATCAACCGTCTTGATTCAGTAGCATCCGACATCAAGAATGGGAAATTTACATTTGAGGAGGCTGCCAGATTTATCTCCCAGGATAAGGATTCCAAGAACAATAATGGTGTGATGGTGAATAAGACAACAGGATCATCACGTTTTGAACTTCAGGAATTGCCGCGCGAGATAGCCAACCGAATTGAGGGTATGAACATCGGCGATATGTCGGAATCATTCATAATGAAGGATGAGACAAAGAATAAGGATGTGGCGGTGATAGTGAAACTTGCCAACAGAATTCCCGGACATAAAGCTAATCTTTCAGAGGATTATAACCTTTTGAAGGGGATGTTTGAAAATCATAAGAAGCAGGAAATCCTGAAAGACTGGGTTGAAAAGAAGATAAAGGAAACTTATATCCGGATTGAAGAAGGATGGGACGGATGTGACTTCAGATATGAAGGCTGGATCAAGTAAGAGAGGATATCTGGGACAACGTTTTATCCCTGTAATATTGCTGGCGCTGATAATAATCAGCGTCTGCACTATCTATGCGCAGACCCCGGCACGTAAGCCTTCCAAGCCGAAGCGGGAGCAGAGCTACACGCGCCCCAAGCCAACGGTGCCCATACGCCCTGTGATTCCCGGAGTCAACAGATACCAGCCTGACAAGGTTTTTCTTGAACGTGCCGATTCTTTATACAGCCGCGGAGGTCTTGAGGCCGACCACCAGATAGTGAACGGCAACGTACTTTTCCGTCAAGGGAATATGTATATGTATTGTGACTCCGCCTATTATTATCCGGAGCTTAATTCCATGGATGCTTTCGGGCATGTGAAGATGACTCAGGGGGACACCCTCTTTATATATGCCGACAAGCTATATTATGACGGACAGGCACGCTTCGCGCGTCTTCTTAATGGCCCGACACAAAATAAGGTCACTATGAAAAACAGGAAAGTGTCACTGATGACAGACTCTCTGGATTATGACCTTAATATCGAACAGGGATGGTATAATAATGGTGGAGTGCTGGAGGATGATGTGAACACCCTGACTTCGCGTATCGGAATCTACTCACCATCCACTAAGAATGCGGAATTTTATGAGGATGTGAAACTTGTGAATAGAAAAGACGGATATCAGCTTTTCTCTGACACTCTTTATTACAATACGGACACACATCTTGCGCGTATTGAGACATTCACAAGAATTTTAGGTGCGAACGACACAATACTGACCACGAGAGGGGAGTATAACACTACCACGGGAAATGCTGACCTTAAGGCTCGTTCAACAATTCTCCACCGTGATAGTGCCGGAAATGTGACAACTCTGGAGGGTGACTCTATAATCTACGACAAAAGCACGAGGATATCCAGGGCTTATGCATTCAGGAGTCCGTCAAAACTTCCTCGCCCGATGGTCATCACCGACACAGCCCGTCACACAGTTTTGATTGGAGGATTCGGCGAGTATAACGATTTGACAAGGGAAGCGTTGGCGGCGGAGTATCCATTGATGAGGGAATTCTCAACTCCCGGCGACACCATTTTTCTGCGGGCGGACACAATCCGTACGTTTGTCAGGAACGCGATGATTCCGAAATTTATCGCCAATATGACAGATTCCCTTCTGACTGACACAATCTACGAATCGCGTGAATATCATGAGGCAAGGGCTTATAACAGAGCAAGAGTCTTTAAGCAGGATATTCAGGGAGTGGCGGATTCCATTCAGTTTGTGGAGCTTGATTCAATGCTTTATCTGTATCGCGGGCCGATATTATGGAGCGACAATCGGCAGATTAGCGGAAAGGTGATAGAGGTTCATATGAATGATTCCACTGCAGATTGGGCCCGTCTTCCTCATACAGGTATGATGATGGAGGATATAGAGGAAGGTTTCTTCAATCAGCTTGCCGGGAAAGAGATGTATGCCACTTTTGAGGGGAAGGCTTTGAAACGACTGGAAGTGGAGGGGAACGTGCGGACTATTTTCCTTCCCATGGAGAACGACTCCACATACAACAGGCTGGTATATGCTGAAAGCTCGAATCTTTCTATTGACATGAATGGGAAAGAGATGGAGAGACTGAAGATGTGGCCGGAGGTCACGGGTGATGTAACTCCGATATTTCTGGTTAAGAAATCACAGCAACTGTTACCCGGAGCTGAATGGATGGAAGCGATACGACCCCGTAGGGTATGGCTTGACACCCGTTGGAGCTGGGAGGATGATTTGGGTGAGTTATCCCCTGAATTGGAAAAATATTTCGAGAAGGTGCACTCAGAGAAAATCACCGAAAATGAGGAATAAAGAATGAGCGATGTAATAAGACTACTTCCCGACTCGGTGGCCAATCAGATTGCCGCCGGAGAGGTGATTCAGCGACCGGCATCCGTAATCAAGGAACTGGTGGAAAATGCAGTTGATGCAGGAGCTACTGAAATCAGGATATATATAAAGGATGCCGGGCGCACACTCATACAGGTTGTTGACAATGGCTGCGGAATGAGTGAGACAGATGCGCGCATGGCCTTCGAGCGTCATGCCACTTCCAAGATAGCCAAAGCAGACGACCTTTTCTCATTACATACAATGGGATTTCGCGGGGAAGCACTTCCTTCCATCTGTGCCATCTCCAGAGTTGAAGTGCGCACATCGACTGCCGATAATTCTATGGGTACGCAATTGGTGATCAGTGGTTCGCATGTGGAGTCGCAGACACCTGTGATGTGTGACAGGGGAACATCCATAATGGTTAAAAATTTGTTTTTCAATGTTCCGGCTCGTCGTAAATTCCTGAAAAGTGATAATGTGGAGCTTTCCAATATTATGAGGGAATTTGAACGGTTGGCGTTGGTCAACAATCGCATAAGGATGAGTATTGACACCGGGACACGCGTAATAGACCTTAGGGCGGGTACCTTCAAACAGCGTATTGCAGACCTATGGAAAAATAACCTGAACATGACCCTCCTCCCTGTGGATATAGACACTTCTATTGTAAAGATTTCCGGATTTGTCTCACGTCCGGAAGCTGCGCGGCGTCGCAATCCCTTGCAATATCTTATTGTGAACGGCAGAAACATGCGCCATCCTTATTTTCATAAGGCGATATTGTCTTGCTATGAATCGCTCATTGCAATGGATACACAGCCATGTTATTTCCTTAAATTTGAAGTGGATCCAGCCACAATTGACGTAAATATTCATCCTACGAAGCATGAGATAAAGTTTGAGAATGAACTTGAAATAAGGCCATTGCTTGTGGCCGCCGTAAGAGCCTCTTTGGGGAAGAATGCTGCAGTCCCATCCATAGATTTCAATGATGACCCCTTGGCAGTGGCTCCGTTTAATCCGGATGAGAAAGTTGACCTCCCGGAACCCGTTTATCCGCAGAATTATAATCCGTTTACTGCAGAAAAGAGGGGGGGAGGAGGAGGCTTCGGTAGCGGGCATGACGCTGCCGAACGCACGAATTTAAGAAACTGGAGCTCACTGTATGCCGACTTTATGCGTCAGACACGTAAGGAATTTTCGGAGACTCCTTCGGAATCCGATATGCTTCTCCCCGAAATAGAGGAGGATGGAGACACTATCGGTCATTGCTTCCAATATGCAGGGAAATATATTGTTGCGTCTATAGAAGAGGGGGTGATAATAATTGACCAGCACAGGGCGCATACGAAGATACTCTATGAGGAGATAATGGAGAAGGTAGGAGCGGGAACGCAGATTTCACAGCATGTCTTGTTTCCTGAGACTATGCATCTGGATGCTCCGCTGATGGTTGCCCTCGAAGAGATAGGGCCGGAATTGCGACGTCTCGGATTTCTGATAGAACCACAGAGTGAAGGAATATGGGCCATTAACGGAGTACCCCCGTTAAGCCGGCTTATGGGAAACAGTCTGCAACCGTTGGAACTCGTGTTGAGAATTCTTGAGACTGTGGCAGAAGGGGGTGAGAATTATGGCAAAGAGGGGAAAGAGGAGGCGGAAAATCTGCTCATTTCGCGCATGGCTCTGCTAATGGCAAAGAGCTCAGCTATAGAAAAAGGGAGAGTCCTGAATCGCACGGAAATGGAGACTCTTATAAAAGAGCTCTTCAAACTCCCGGATCCTTCATATTCTCCGTTAGGAAACACCATCTTCACATTGCTTGATACATCCAGACTTGAATCACTTTTACCATAAGGAGAAGGGAAGGATATTTCAATTGAAAACACTTGGGAATATTATTCCAATAATATGGTCAATGATATAATAAAAGGCTGTCAAACCGAAATATAGTTTGATAGCCTTTTCTTGACCGTAGACATATAGTTAGTGGAGCATCGCTTTTCAGTCCTCTTTATTCTCTTTTATCGGACAGCAATAATTCAGAATAAAACAGAAAGGACTTTGTCCGGATATTTGCAGACAAAGCCCTTTCTTATGTGCAAGCGGCTAGGTATTATCAGCGACCTGAGTTGGTGATAGCTTCTTTCAGGCGGTTGTTGAAGTCATGTGCATCGAGCAGTTCGTCAGTTGTGAGGTGCATACGATAGCGCCAATAGTGACGTGGATTAGCAGGTTCGTTAATCTGCTCATCGTTGGGATTCTCTCTTCTTAGATTACCATCCTCGGCAATCCAGTCCTGAAGCGGAATAATGCAGAGCATGGAGGGACTCTTGAGATGAAGGTCAAGAATCTTCGCGCATATCCAAGGTTCGGCATAGAAAGGTGCCGCACCACCTTCATGGAGCACATTGTTGAAGAATCTCTGGGAACGTCCGGGATCACTCTCCCACCATGCACGAATGCCGGGCATGTCATGAGTAGAAGTGGTGCATACAGAGAAATAAGGATATGTCCAGGTGTCGCCGAATTCAACCTTCGGATCTTTAGGCATCCTTTGAATCTCAAGTGAAAGGATTTCAAGACGACGCATCACTTCCGGCACACAATCGGGAATCATGCCAAGGTCTTCCGCACAACACAACATTCTTGTGGCGTCAATCAACGGAGGAAGTTTCCACATCGCTTTCCCATACCAGAAGTCGTTGTGACGATGATAGAAGAAATCATTATAGAGACGATCGAAACACCATTTCTCATAGTCTGAGAGACAACGATACTGATAGGTGAATTGTCCGGTGATACGCGGATGATAATGGCCACGTTTCTCAGGATCTTCAATGAATAGGACATCATCAATGAGTCCTAACAGACCCTGGCGAAGGCGGATATTGGTGTCTGTCTGTTCCAAGGAATCAAAGTATTTCTCTACTTTGGCCTGAGTATTGACAAAATCCTTAAGGCGATATCGTCCGTCACCAATGAAATCAAGATATAATCGTTTTGCTTCTTCAGTTGTGTGGCCGAAGAAATCCGTAAGCATCCATTCCAGAATCAGAGGCTTTGTCTGTAGCTCAGGATCAATCCAGAAGTCATAATTATTGCGTAATTCTTCGGGAGAATAGGGTAGAGCGGGATTGAAATATCCTAACAGCCCGTGCACAGCGTCCAGAGGAATCTGCCATATTCTGAAGAAACCAAGTATATGGTCAACACGATAAGCATCGAAATAATCGGCCATTTTGCAGAATCTCTCTTTCCACCATTTAAAGCCGTTGCGGGCCATCTCCTCCCAATTGTAGGTCGGAAATCCCCAGTTCTGACCTTGAACTGAGAAGTCATCAGGCGGAGCCCCTGCCTGAGAGTTCATATTGAAAAGGTGTCGGCTCTGCCATGCGTCAACACTATATCTACCGATGCCGATGGGAATATCCCCCTTCAGAATCACTCCGTTCTGATGAGCGTAATTACGCACATCCCGCAACTGGCGGTCAAGATGATACTGCACAAAATAGTAGAATCCAATTTCCTCTTTATGATTATTGCAGAAGTCGGCTACTGCAGATTCATCATATCTGCTCATATCTCCCCACAGCTCATTGTCGGGGGTGTTGTTGAGGTCGCGAAGCACACACCAGGCAGAGTAGGCTTTCAGCCAGGATTCATTATTCTTTACAAACTCTTTATAAGAGTCAAGAGAACGAGTCTTCTTTCCAAGTTCTGAATAGATTATTCTCAGATATTCCTGTTTGGCGTTGTTCACACGTTCGTAATCAACCATCGGGAGAGCATTAAGTTCTCTTCGGAGATTGCTGAACTCCTCTCTTTTTTTCTTATCGGGAATCTCTCCTACATTTTCCAGCCGGAGATACATCGGATGAAGTGCGAAGGTTGAATTGGCGCTATAGGGATATGAATCGAGCCATGTGCCGGTCTTGGTAGTATCGTTGACAGGGAGGAGCTGAATTATTTTCTGTCCTGTATTCTTTGCCCAGTCTATCATTTTTTTCAGGTCGATAAAGTCTCCGACACCGAAATCCTCTTCCGAGCGGATTGAGAAGACGGGAATTGCTGTTCCGGCGCCTTTCCAATCAAGGCGTTCCTGTGCAAATTTCAGGCCATCCACCACAATCTGTTCGTCAGCTTCCGTCGGTTGGATTCCGAAAATGCGGTTGGGGCATACTTCCCAGGACTTCACTTTGCGAGTGGCGCGGTCAAGAATCAGGAATTTATATTCAAAAGGTATTTTAACCTCCGGGAGAGGGATGTTGCATGTCCACACCGGGAAGAAAGCATCGTTAAGGATAAGAGCTTTCGAGGGGTCCCAATTGCCGAGAGCCGGAACATTGCCGCAGAGAGCCACCACTTCGTCCGGAGCGACTACCGGCGCTGCAACGCGCAGTTGGGCAGATGCTGATAAAGAGAGAGGGGCGGCGTCTCGAAACGGACGGCTCAGCATAGCATCCGTAAACGCAGATGAATAGAACGGTTTTTCGGATGGCATATCCTGCCATGAATCAAAAATATTGTAGAATTTGATTCTTATGCCGGCCACAAAGTGGTGTGGCTGTCCCCATTCAAATCGCCATTCCTTTCCGGGAGCCTTTACAATAAAGTAATAATCAAATTCATTGGTGCCTGTAGGAAGGTTGACTTCAACCTGCCAGCTGTCGGGACCGGAAAGCTCCATTTCAAGGGCCTTCTCAGGATTGCCGCCGCCCAATATTGCCGGATCTCCGCAGATATACAGGGATTCTCCCCAGGCAGTGTGATAGTTAATGTGAAATCTTACCTTAATCATATAAGAATTTTTTAGTGTATTTTCTTTTTAGTGGAAGGGCTATTAACCGCATTTGGAGGTGCCGCAATTTTTACATATCAGACACCCTTCCTGATATACCAGCGATTCGGAACCGCAATTGGGACATTTTTCTCCCGAGGCATCGGTGCCATTTGGAATATACTTTTTCAGGGCACGTTCCACACCATTCTTCCATGTGTTGATACTGTCGGAGTTCAATTCAAGTGAGCCAACCAGTTTGATGACCTGATCAATTGGCATTCCATAGCGGAGCACTCCGGAAATAAGTTTGGCATAGTTCCAGAATTCAGGATTGAACTTTTCGCTGAGCCCTTCAATTGTGGTTTTATATCCGCGTTTGTTGATAAACTGGAAGTCGTATCGTTTCTTCCCTTGTTCGTTCTGAGCTTTTATGATTTTACCGCGTGTCACACTC
>CAMWXI010000017.1 GCA_947178175.1 uncultured Porphyromonadaceae bacterium
CACACCGAGGCGTTGCTTTCCTGCCCGAAAGGCTCGGCAAGTAGACGCAATGGCCTCTCGAGACTCTTCGGCGACTCATAGATTACCACTGTGCGTCGCTCCGCCGCCAAGAGCTCCAGGCGTGTCTGACGGCCTTTCTTCGGAGGAAGAAATCCTTCAAACACGAAACGATCACACGGCAGTCCGCTCGCCACCAGCGCCGGGACAAATGCAGTAGCTCCGGGCAAACATTCCACTTCTATTCCTGATCTGCGACATTCGCGGCTCAACATAAACCCGGGGTCGGAAATGCCGGGAGTTCCTGCGTCGGAAATCAAGGCCACATTCTCCCCTCCCTTAAGGCGTTCCACCAACTGCTCTACACTGCGATGCTCATTATATTTATGATGACTCTGCATCGGGGTGTGTATGTCGTAATGTTTCAACAACACTGACGATGTGCGTGTGTCTTCCGCGAGTATGACATCCGCTTCTTTCAAAACCTGAATCGCCCGAAATGTCATATCCTCCAGATTACCTATCGGAGTGGGTACAATGGTGAGTCGGCCTGCAGCAGTCTTTTCTCTTCCCATCTTTAATCAATTCTTACATAAGATATCTATAAACCTCTCCGCCTCTTCGTTCTCCCTATCCCAGCTCAATTCATAATAGAAGAAATCCTCTATCTCTTCGCGGGTGTCCATACCCGCTGCCTTGGTGAGCGCAGAGTCGAAACTTCGCCTGTCTCCACCGAACAATTCCCGTATGAACAGATAACGGTCGTTCAGCGTAAACTTCGGCTTCTCCCGGTTCGGCAGACTTTCTCCCGGAGTGTCCGGTGCTCCGATTATGCTTTCCTCCTCATACGTCTTATTTTCAATTTCCGGAGTTTCAGATTTTTCCGGAGCGCAGACATCCGTAGGGTCATTTCCCGGAGTGTCCGTGTCCGGGGTATCCATCTCCGGTGAAACCTCTCTATCAACCTGCGGATTGATAATTTCCGGAGATTCTCCCATGCAGGATTCCGCAAATTCATTGGCCTCGCCTGCTATTGACTCGGCTTTCCTGCATATCAGACCGGGAATGGACTCCGGAATCTCTCCCTTCTGCAATGACAATTCAAGGAGAGCAACAAGTTCGTAGGTTTTATCCAACAGATTCTGAAGTATGATTTTATCTGATTCTCTTTTTTTCATTATTTCAATATTTTTTGAAGAGCCTCGCCGAGAGCGGTTCGGAATCCTGCCCGGTCTTTCATTTTATTAGCCATCACGACGACGGTATGTGTCGGTGCGAAATCTTCATCCAAAAGATAGCCGGCATAACACTGTATCCCTGTCATGCTCCCTGTCTTCATGGCAAGATAACTGTCAAGATCGGTTCCTTTCAGAAACTTACGCAAGGTTCCTTCCTGACCTGCCAACGGAAAATAGGAAGCATATTCCACATTCTCCGACATCTCGCGGAGCACTTCACTCAGGAACAGGGCTGTCAGTCGGTTGCCGCGCGACAAACCACTGCCGTCAATAATCACTACTCCCTCCATCGGCTTCTTCTTTCCGGCCCAGTATTCCGCTTCTTTTTTCGCTCCATCGGCTGTGGAACCATCGGCTCCCCGTTCTACGGAATAAGTGCGGAGAAAGCACTCTGCAAATAGGTTGTCGCTGCGCATCATGCATGAACGCATTATCTCTTCCAGAGGGGGCGACACATGAACCATAAGACGTTTTCTCTTCTGCCGTTCCTTCGGCGTCTCATTCCGGCCTAACTTTATGCCGGCGTTCCGCAATTCAGCGCACAGTCCGGTCTCAAACACCTTTTCGGGATTAAAAACGGCACTTTTCCCTCTTGAGTTGTTCTCGAAATTAAAGCCGTGGCTACCGGTGCCGTATGAGTGTGACAAATCACCGGTCCCCCATGTAGGCGGAGTTGATGGCCCGTTAAAAATTGTGTCGTCTATAATTATACATCCGGATATTGAGTCAATACCGGCATTTTTCAACTCCTCAACTATCTCTCTGATGAAATCGGGTGATTCAGGTGCACAACGTGAGTTGACTGTTGGGTCGCCCGACCCTTCTATAACCAGATTCCCGTTCAACACACCCCGCTTCAGATTTCCCTCCAAATATACCGGAGTTCTATATCTCCAATCCGGGTTTAATTTATGTGAAAGAGTTGCGATTGTAAGGCTCTTCATGATAGAGGCCGGAATCAGAGGTCGCGCAGATTCATATTCAGCCACGACTTTCCCCGAGGGAATCTCCGTCACTAAGAGTGAGAAATTAAGGGAATCCAACGCGGGAGATTTCACCAGCTCTCTGATTGCATTCTCACGCTCTATTTTAGCCTCGGCATCGTCTGCCGGACGAGGGGCCGGACGTGTGGCACTTATTAACGGCGACAACAACACCGCTAACAACAAGAGGATTATCGTGCTTCCCTGTCTATGATGTTCTATACTGCTTGCAAACAATTTTTCTGACCGTTTTCTGTAAGAGTTCGCTTTCCATTACAAAAGTAAGCAATATTTTTCAAATTATATTTCACGAGCTTTAAGAAGTCGCCGTTTTTTATTATCTTTGGAAAGTAATTTTCAAAACTTCTGACTGAGTCATGAACAATAGTCCTGAACTCCGACCATATACATTTGACAGGGTGGTCCGCATCATTTTCACCATCTGCGGGGTCCTGATTGCGCTCTATCTCCTCAATATTCTAAAAGACGTGCTACTCCCGTTTGTAGTTGCCTGTCTCCTGGCATATATGATGGAGCCGATGGTGAGATGGAATCTTAAGTGGACACATCTTAAAGGGAGGTTCATTCCGGTTGTGCTGACGCTGATTGAAGTCATCGCCATCATCACAGTTTTCGGGGCTCTCTTTGTGCCTTATCTTATTTCCGAGACTACGGAGATGGCAGATGCAGTGAAGAAATATGCCACTACCCAGATTCAGATTCCCTATCTTTCGGCACAGGTGCATGATTTCATACGTGATAATGTAAATTTTGACATTATTAGCAAATATCTGTCAAAAGAGGAATGGGGAAATATTATCAAGCAGACTCTTTCCTCATCCTGGTCTTTTCTGAGTTCAAGTCTTGCATTTATTATCGGTGTGGCCAGCTGGCTTATAGTCCTGCTGTATCTGGTGTTTATCATGCTTGATTATGAGCGTCTCATGCTCTCTTTCCGCCAACTTGTCCCGTATCGCCACCGCACAAGAACCTATCGCATTCTTGACGACATAAAAACAGCCATGAACAGATATTTCCGGGGCCAGTTTCTGATAGCTTTCACCGTCGGAATACTCTTCTCCATCGGTTTTCTGATTATCAAACTTCCGATGGGGGTTGTGCTCGGACTTTTCATCGGTATGCTGAACATGGTACCCTATCTTCAGTTGATTTCTCTCCCGATTACGGCTGTGCTCTGCCTTGTGGCAACTGCAAGCACCGGAGTGGATTTCTGGCTTATTTTCTGGGAGTCTATGGCTGTTTATATAGTGGTACAATGCATCCAGGACTTTTTCCTCACCCCAAAGATTATGGGTAAAGCCATGGGACTTAATCCTGCAATCATCCTTCTCTCCCTCTCTATCTGGGGGGCTCTGCTCGGATTTATGGGTCTGATTATCGCCCTCCCCCTCACCACTCTCCTCCTTTCTTACTACGACCTTTATGTAGTAAACCGCAATGCCCCCACTCCTTCTTCTCCGGACTATTCTCCGGACAGTGAAAATCATTCTCTAAAATAATCTCTATGGAACTCAGCCACACCGACGGTCTTATTGCCGACCTTGCCCTAATCCTTCTTCTGGGAGCTGTCGTGACTCTGCTCTTCAAGAAACTGCGTCAACCTGTCGTCCTGGGATATATCCTGGCAGGCTTCCTTGCAAGTCCAAAGTTTGAATACCTCCCTTCCATATCCAATCTTGAGAACATCGAGTTCTGGGCGGAACTCGGCATCGTCATACTTATGTTCTCACTCGGTCTGGAGTTTAGCTTCCGGAAGCTTCTTAATTCCGGCAGTTCGGCTGTCGTGACCGCACTTATAATTATCACAGGGATGACTCTCGCCGGCTTCGGGGTAGGAAAGCTCCTCCACCTCTCTGCCATCAACTGTCTATTCTTGGGCGGTATGATTTCCATGTCATCCACCACCATCATTCTCAAGGCTCTGGATGATTTAGGATTGAGGCATAAGAAATTTGCCACACTTGTCCTGTCGCTTCTAATCATCGAGGACCTGTTTGCCGTGCTCATGCTCGTGATTCTTTCCTCCGCCGCTATCGGAGATGTGAAGGGCTCGGAATTAGTGTTCTCTATCGCTAAACTGGCTTTCTTCATAATCATTTGGTTTGTAGTGGGGATGTATGTCCTTCCCTCGGGATTCACACGCATGCGCCGCTTCCTCAACGATGAATCACTCCTCGTGGTCTCAATGGGACTCTGCTTCTCCATGGCCTTTTTCAGCGTTATCTGCGGATTCTCTCTGGAACTGGGAGCTTTCGTGATGGGCTCTATACTTGCAGGCACTCTTGTCGTTGAACGTATCGAGCATGTAATAAAACCCATCAAAGATCTTTTCGGCTCTGTTTTCTTTATCTCTGTCGGAATGATGGTTGACCCGGGAGTAATCGCAGCCTATTGGGGTGAAATTCTAATTCTCGCCGCTGTGGTGGTGGTGGGGATGATTATCTTCGGTACTCTCGGAATGCTCGTTACCGGCCAAAATCTGAAAGTAGCCATGCAAAGCGGATTCTCCCTTACGCAAATAGGTGAGTTCTCTTTCATTATCGCGTCGCTCGGCATGTCTCTCGGAGTGCTCGAACCCTCTATCTATCCAATCATTGTTGCTGTGTCGGTGATTACTATTTTCACCACTCCCTATTTCATCAAGATGTCTGAGCCGGCTTATAAATTTGTGGAAAACAAACTTCCCGCTCCTCTACATTTTCTTATTGACAGATATTCACAACAGACAAGCGACGCTAACGAAACACGCAAGCTATGGCGTGATATCCTGACCCGATATATCTGGCGTCTGCTTCTCTATTCCGTGGTGCTGATAGCTATTGTGCTGGTTTCTCAGCGCTGGTTTTTCCCTTTATGCGACGAGATGTTCACCGACTGGGGACGCCTTATAGCTATGGTGGTGACTCTGCTTGCCATGTCGCCGTTTCTCATTGCCCTCTCTTTCAGCTCTACCAAACCTGACGAGAAAATGAAACTGCACTCTACTGCAAGTTTCTACGATGTTCCGTTGGTGGCCATGAGAATAATCCGATATCTGCTGACTCTACTTTTCATTGTCTATTTCATCAGCCTTTGCTATTCGGCTACGGTGGGCTGGATTGCCGGATTGATATGCTTCGCCTTGATTCTGGTGTTTGCCTCCACTTCTCTGTTCAAAAAATATAACAGGATGGAGGAGAAGTTTATCAGCAATCTCAATCTCCTTGAAAACACGCGCACCGGAAGAAATAATAATCTTGTAGATGACCTTCACCAGGCTTTTGTAAAAATCGGGCAGTGTTCCAACATTGCCGGCGACCGACTGAAGGATTCGGGACTACGACGAGATTATGGACTGAGCGTATCAAGCATTCAGCGCGGCATGCTTATGCTTCCGCTCCCCAATGGCGACACACGTATCTTCCCCGGAGATATCCTCGGAGTTATCGGGACCGACGACCAGATTCAGAAATTCAATTCCGACCTTGAAACTGAGGACAAGGCATCACTTGACTTTCCTATACGCAAGCGAAATGTTGAATTGAAGAGTATTAAGCTGACTGAAAATTCCCCTATAATAAATATCCCGCTGTCACAGACTGATATAAGACATGATTACTATAGTATGCTGGTGAAGATTCAGCGTGGCGGTGAGTTCCTTCAGCCTATGCCTGACACTGTGCTTAAAGACGGTGATGTGGTCTGGGTGGTTGGTGACGCTTCGCTCTTTGACAAGATGAAGGGGAAAGATGTGAAAGCCTGAATCCCGCAGTTCTCCAATATCATAGAGCGACAGAATCTTAGAACGGCAGACCGGTGGCTATATATCCTATGGTAATATCCTCCGGAAAATCTTCCGCTGTCGGCGCTCTCTCGGAATTATACAGTTTGTCGGCAAGCTTCGGCGGCAAGTGTTCAAGGGATGGAGCAAACCACAGACCGGAACATTTCCAATACCACATTCCTTCGTCGTCAAGCTGCTCCCATGATGCTTTTACGCCGGGAAGTTTCAACAATCGGGAAAAGGATGTGGTCATATTTACCACCGTGTCTCCCACCTGCGCTTCTATCCGAGGGTCATCCACTATCAGCAGGTCGGCCTTCCCTCCTCCGAAGTCCAACACGGTTATGGCCGGGTCGTTCTCTCCTATGAAGTTGTATTGATTGGCATCTCCTCCTTCCGAAGCCTCTACATATTCATACAGCCCCTCGGTCTCCTCAGGCCATTCCTTGATTGGCATACCCACAGTGAGGGGACCGATTCCGGTTGCCGACAAAACATAACGCTTTGGCAACGCGACAGTATCCTCCCGAACTTCCTCTGTCATTGCCGTGGTGTCTTCCGTCACTTTCCCGTCCCGGGAGTTTCCACACCCGGATAATATCACTAATCCCGGAATTATCATTCCACCGATGGAGTAATTTTTTTTCATCTTCATATCTCCGGTTTCTTTCAACTCCTTTTTTCAGATTTCATAACTCTATTTACCAAACTGAGAAGGATATATCATCACTATATTGTGCCTGACAAAGTATTTTCCGAGATAGCCCGGCATCATTTCAAGGTCGGAACTGTAGGAAAGTGAACCTTTACGGGCTCCTATCACTACCAGCAAATCTTCCTCGCCGGCCTGCGAGGACAGGATGATGAAGTCGTCCCAACTCTCCATGTGCCTGTAATCCCGGCTGAATGTTAACCCTTCTTCCGTGATAAACGCCTCAAGATAGGCCTCTGTTTCGGGATAGGTGATAAATACCACTCTACACCCTAACTGCATTGCCAGGTTTCCGATTCTTGCCACCCAGGAATGAAATCCGGTCTCATACTGTGCATTGTGTGGCACCACAACAACCAGTTTCCTGACCGTGTCAACGGGGATGAAGCACCGGGTGAGAATTATCATTCTGTCTGTGGCTTTTATCAATCCCTCGGTCATAAAGCCGTAGAAGGAATCTATTATCGTTGATTTACGATGAAGACCGATGATTATATCAGTAGCTTTTTTCTCGCGCAATGTGTTGGTGACTCCTGCCACTATATTGAGATCGTAGCGCTCCACTTCATCCACCGGGATACCCATGGAGAGTGCAGCTTTGGCTGCATTGTTCATGGCACTCTGACCCATCGCCACAGCTCTGCGGTCATCATTGTTGCGCACATACAATGCCGTTATCGGCTCGCGATTGCGAGGATTTCGCATAAATACCGCCAATTTCATCAGGCCCTCCGAAGTCAGAGGATTGGCTACCGCAACTATCTGTCGTGCAAAACCTGGGCTCTTGGCGGCATCGCTCTGCAATTCCTCTTCCGTAAGCTGAAGCCTTATGCGCTTGGCCGACCTCTCAGTCACGACTGATGCCACTACACAACAGAGGAGTATCATTATGACGGCTCCGTTCATCTGGTCTTCGTTGAGAAGTCCGTATTCATAACCTATCATCGTGGCGGCGATAGTGGCAGCTGCCTTCCCGGAACTCAACCCGAACATCAATACACGCTCATTTTCGTCTAACCGGAATATACGTTGAGCAGTAAAGGCTGACAACCATTTTGTGCCTATCGCCGTAGCGATCATGACTCCGGCCACATAGGGGACGCCCCAGCCGTGAAACACCACATGCACATTTATCAACATCCCAACTCCTATAAGGAAATAGGGAATAAATATGGCATTCCCCACGAACTCTATGTTGCGCATCAAGGCCGAACGGTTGGGTATAAATCGGTTCAGGACCAATCCGGCATAGAAAGCTCCCAAAATCGCTTCCAATCCCATCAGCTTGGCACATAAGGACGAAAGACACACTAAGGCCAATATGAAGATGAATTGTGCTACCGAGTCATTTATCTTCCTGAAAAACCATCGTGTAACCTTCGGAAACAGATAACCGACCAATGTGGCGTAAACTCCCATATAGAGAAACATCATCAGCATTTTCACAAGGCTGAAAGTGCCGGTCTGTCTGACTGTCACCACCTCCGCCAATGCCAGAAGTGACAGTAAGACGGTGACTATCGTCCCGCATACGGCGATGACCGCTCCACGATTGTTGGCAAGCCCGAAACGAGAGATTATCGGATAGCTGATGAGGGTGTGGGAGGCATACATGGATGAAATCAAGACTGCTGTTCCCCAGCCGGACGAAAAGGCATAGCGGGTGACAAACAATCCGACAGTCATAGGTATCAGAAAGGTGATAAGTCCGAATATCACTCCGCGCCTGAGATTCTTCTTGAGATGATACATATCTATCTCTATGGCTGCCACAAACATAAGATAGAGGATTCCGACCTGTCCGAAAATCGTGAAACTGGCATCCCTGTCAAGCAGATTGAAGCCAAATGGACCTACTATGACCCCGGAAAGGATAAGACCCACGATATTGGGGATTTTCAGACGTGCAAATATCAGCGGTGCTCCTAATATTAACAGAAGCACGAGCAAAAATATCTCAACCGGCTGGGTCAACGGTAATGTCTGCATCACTCTCTTTCTCCCTGATTCCTCTCTCCCCTAAATCTCCTTGTCCATCACTCTGCTCCTGAGATTAAAGCCTGAAAAATTCACGGGCATTTCTGTCGCTTACAGTTTCAAACTCCTCGGGAGACATGCTGAGTGTGGCAGCAGCCACATCCCTAATATACTCTAAATAGGCGCTCTCATTGGTTCGTCCTCTTTTGGGCACGGGTGCTAAGAACGGTGAGTCAGTCTCCAGCATCACTCTATCCTTACCTATCACCTTTAATGCCTCTCTGACCTCTCCACCGTTTTTGAATGTCAACACTCCGTTCACTGCAAATCGGGCCTCGGGGAAAATCTCAATGACCTTGCGGGCATCTTCCGGTCCCGACGTGAAGCTGTGGAATAACAACCCCGGAGTGCGCCCTCCCATGCTCTGCAGGATTTCAAGGGTCTCATCCCAGGCATTCCTGGAATGAATTATGACCGGCAAGCGTTCACTATAGGCGAGATCCAGTTGCTCCCCGAAAGCATCCATCTGCTTGCTTCTGAAGCTTTCATCCCAATATAAATCAACACCTATTTCTCCCCATGCCTTACAATCTGCATCTGATGTCAGCTCTCGTATCTCTCTCAATTCTTCCCGCCAGTTATCGCGCACTTCCGTGGGATGCAAACCGCGGCACACTGACGTTTGTTCAGGGAAATTATCATGGAGTCTCAACATAGGCATGACTGAGGCCACATCAATATTAGGAAACACCAGATGGCTGACACCGGCGTCTATGGCCCGTTCTACTGCACCACAGACACCTCCTCCCTCCTCCGGATATGAGTCAGATAAATACAGATGGGTATGGGTATCTATCATTTCTTCCTTCCTGTTAATTTCTCCACAAGCAATCTGAATGATTCCTTCCGGTCTTCCGGCAGGCTCGTTTTCTTAAGGGCCGTCAAAGCCTTTGAACTGTAATGTCCCACTGCCTTACGACATTTCTCGCTGAGATTCATCTTCTCATAGAGATGAGTCACAGTGCGTATCTTCACATCACCCTTCAGTTCCATGGCGGCACTGAGAGCTTCAACATCCCCGCTCTCCCCTTTCATAGCCTGCACCCATAGATATGTCTTCTTATCGTTGAGGATATCTCCTCCGATAGGTTTGCCGAAAGTGGCGGCATCTCCAAAAGTATCGAGCCAATCATCCTGAATCTGGAAGGCTATACCGAGCATATTTCCAAATTCCTTCATCAATACGCAATCTTTCCCGGAAGCCCCTCCTACAATAGCCCCTATCTCGGCGCTTGCACCAAGCAATGCTCCAGTCTTCCTGCGAATCATTTCAATATAAGCCTCTTCATCTATCTCGGACATCTCCTCGAAATCCATGTCAAAGCGTTGTCCTTCATAGACCTCCAGTGCCATGGAATTGAATACGTCGAGCACTCTTCTGAGATATGTATCAGGCACGAAGGCTATCTCCCGGGTGGCTAACGTAAGCATGGCATCACCTGACAAAATGGCAGTGTTCACGTCCCAACGCACATGTACTGTAGGACGTCCGCGGCGTGTGTCGCTATTATCCATCACGTCATCATGCAGAAGCGTAAAATTGTGGAAAGTCTCTATCCCTAATGCAGGATGTATTGCGTTTTCCACCCCCTTCTCTCCACCGAAACTGTCGGCGGTCATCAACAGCAACGACGGACGTAATTGCTTTCCGCCCGCCCCCAGCGCATAGACAGCAGGGTCATAAAGTCCCGAGGGTTCGGCAGGAATAAATCTTATATTTTTGAAGGCTGATTCCACTATCAGCGAATAGTCTGATATCTTCTGCATGATCAATAATTTATAAACCGACGATAAACATCCTCGGGCAAGTCCTTGCCGTGGTCTGCCTCTAAAGCGATTTTAAATCCCTGGAGAAAACGTTGGTAGGTCTCTGTGTCCTTGCCACATGCCTTACGGAACTCTTTTATTTCACTTTCCACCTCGTCCGCACTCTTATGCTGATCACGAATTTGAGATGTGTATTCCAATCCTAACTGATAACCTAACTGAATGGGGTCATCAAGACTTGCTTTAAAAAGGAGTTTCATTTTCTTGGCAAGGGGGAGCTTATCGGGATACTCATCAAAAGCGTTCTGGAATCTTTCAAGATCCTTTCCCTTATAGTGATTGTAAGCATAGAGTGTCACCACGGACAGAGAATCCAGGGAAACTCCCGGCACCTCATCGATTGCCGCGGCGCAGATAAACCGAGCTACAGAATCAGGCTCAACATTATCAACAAGATACATGATTTTCTGAGTGTCAGAACGTTGCTGAAAATCCGAAGGAAGGTTGCCATATCCCGAACCATTCCCCTTACAGCCAACAGTCAGACTGCAAAGAGCGACTGCTATGGCTACGGGAGAAAAAAAGCGAAAAAATTGCTTTCTCATAACGTGAAAATATAAGAGACCTCAAAGTAGCTGCTACGAAAGGGAGCAACGGAAAAGAGATAAAAAGTATCTTTTTTAAAATCAGACGCAAAATTAGCAAAAAAAACTGAAAAGAATTTTGTCAGAACAAAAATAAGCATTAACTTCGCATTGAAAAAGAAAGGAGTGGTGCTCGAGTGGCTGAAGAGGCACGCCTGGAAAGCGTGTGTGCGCCAAAAGCGTACCGCGAGTTCGAATCTCGCTCACTCCGCTAAAATTTTCCTAAGAGAAGGGATGCCGAAATACCGACATCCCTTTTATACTTTTGGAAATCTCTTTTGCGTGTGCACAGCAAATGAATGTATAACAAAGATTCGAGAGAATTTGCCAACGATTCAAAAGGAATATGGTGTAACCGGGCTAACATTGTTCGGTTCGGTGGCTCGTGGAGATAATACTCCTGAGAGTGATGTCGACCTTTTAGTTGATATGCCTCCTAAATTTTTGGTTATATGTAGATTGCATAAGTATCTTGAAAACTTACTTCAAGTGTCGGTTGATCTAATTCACCGACACTCACGGATGAACCCTCGTTTCCTTAAAGAAATTGCACACGATGGAATCACAATACTCTGAATCAGCAAAAAGACGCGCTCCTTCAGACTCTTCTTTCAATTGAGGAAGCTATTGGCCAGTTAATAGATTGGAATAAAAACGTTAAATCTGCTGATGATTTTGCCTACTCTCCAACCGGCATGCAATTACTTGCAGCAGATGCAATGCTAATTTCTGCTATTGGAGAAGGAATCAACACCATCAATTCTAAACTGCCGGAATTTCTCCATTCCAATTTTCCAGAGATTCCATGGTATGAAATCGTTGGAATGCGAAATCGAATTGTTCATGATTATTTTGATATTAATGCCGAAATTGTCATTGATACGATAAAAACCGGTGTGCCCGACTTGCAAGAAGTTATCAAAAAAGCAATAACTCTACTTGAATCTGGAAACATCTGATTCAATCTTAACTTACCTGCTCAGAAACGTGTTTCCTTCCGGGAATCAAAAATGCGGAAATGCTTAAGACTCATCAGATGCGAGGACCCTTATTCGAGAATCTCGCGATTTGCGAACTCCTTAAGAAAAGCTATAATGAGGGGAACGATCCGCGATTATTCTTCTACCGTGAAAAATCCGGTACTGAAGTTGATGCCGTGTCTGAAGATGGCTTGGGCTTGCATCTCTACGAGATAAAATCAGGTGAAACAATACGTCCCGAAGCATACGATAATATCAACATTCTCAAACGAACCCTTGGCAACGTGCAATCATCAACCATAATCTTCGACGGCGAATCGTTCGGCTCCGCCATCAACATCCGCGACATCTGATTTTTCACTATTAAGCAAAAAAGCGCTTCCCGTCTGCCGGGAAGCGTCTTTATATTTTATACGTTCAACAATATTTACTTCACAACAATCTTCTTCACAGCAGACGGTGTTTTCTCAATATAGATTCCATTCAAGGGATTATTTGTCTTGGTTCCATCAAGATTATAATACGTTTTGGATTCGTCTACATTTGATTCGGCATTGATAGCAATCCTATTGCTAAATTATTTTCCGCAAAAGTATGATGGGAGTCATAGCGGGTAAAATACATGGCAACGACATTTAATGGATTATGAACAAGATTGAAGTGCCAATCGTTAGGTTTTAAAAAAAATATATATATCAAAACCATGGATAAAATCAAGATTCATGCACTCCGTTGCGGTCAAGTACGAACTACAAAATATCTCCCCTTTAATCCTGATAATAAGGCTCTGATGACGGTTGCCGGTTTTTTGGTACCTCAAAAAGATTGGGCTTGGTCGCCGGTATATTGCTATTACATAGAACACCTCAATGGTAAAGTTCTTATTGACACTGCCTGGAGTCGCAGAATGAGTCCTGATGGTGTTGAAGATAAAAAAGCTGAGATTCGGGAGCTTGGATTTATGTTGTATACATTGAATCAAGGATATACACCTAAGGGAGAGGCGATAGATGAACAACTTGATGCTCTCGGAGTCAAAACATCAGAACTTGATTATGTTGTCCTTACCCATTTGGATTGCGACCATGCCTGCGGACTTCATCAGGTTGCCGATGCAAAACGCATCATTGTTTCTGAAGATGAGATGAAATACGCAAATACCCGAACTCCCAAAAATATTATGCGCTATAAGAAACGTTGGTGGAAAGATGTACCGATATCTCAGTTTGCATTTAACGGGCATGAAGGACCTTTTTATGAAAGTTTTGACCTCTTTGGGGATGGCTCAATCCAACTGATACATATTCCGGGACATTGTGCAGGATTGGTTTGCGTAAAAATTACGGGCAAAGATGGCAAATTTGTGCTACTGACCTCAGACGGTGCCTATTCACACAAAAATTGGATAGATCTTGTCTTACCGGGTATTCACGCTGATCGAAAAAAGCAACTGGAATCCCTTGAATGGATTCGTGAAATGAGCATGAATTCAAATTGTGTAGAAAGTCTGTTGACTCATGATCCGAATGTAAAGCCACATATCGTGGAACTCGATGTATAAATGTAATACGCCGGTATATTGCGAAGAAAATTTATTTAATCACTAAAAAATACTAAGAGTGCATTCACATTGCGAGAGCATTGTGAACTAAGAGACCTTATATGGGGAGGTTATCAGCTATTTAACTTTATTTCGCTCTATATTAATCCTAAGAAGGGACCCCAATACAGACTTCCAATTAGAAAATATAATAGACTACTACGATTTAGCTTATTTCCTCAATAACATCCGGCAACCTTCTGCAGTCTGCAAAATGATTTCCTGTCGGTTCACTACATTGATTTTTCCTATATTGAGTCTCCTGTTGCAGCGGGAGGAAAATAACGTTTCAAGATAACCATATATTTCACTCGAAAACTCATTTCTCATAGTATCATATAAGAGTTGGAATTTATATTTATTGACATCCTGATTAATAGAAGTGACCTTAAAAGAACTCCGGTCAAGATCAATCTTATTATCACCTAAAGACAAAAATAGCGAATCATTTAAAACCTCCCAGTTCCCTTCAGCACAGATTTTTCCTATTATACTGACTTTAAGCTTGTCTACGCAGTTGCAATATGACAGACTATCACATATCCTTACGGTTCCATCGGGCATGAAATAAATAAATTCTTCCCCTGTTAAATCATCTGAATGGATAGATAAACTCCACTCCCCGTCAAGAAGATCAATATCTTGTGAGGATTTTTTACAAGAACTTGAGATTAACAATAACAGAAAGCAAACTATAAAAACAGATGTAGTAAGCTTTTTTAAATGCTGATACATTATTTCCCTGTATTTAACTTAATCAATTCAATTATGTCCATCATTTTCTTTCTATTATCCAACCATTTATTTTGAGAAAGCCGGAATTTATAATCATATAATTTATTAATATAATCATAATGCAACGATATTGTAAAAGGACTTGAAGACTCATACATTTCTTCAAACTCTTTGAAACTCAGCATTATTCTCAATCTGTAGCTATAAGAAGATTTTGCCGGCTTTACAAAAATTATCTCCGCTTCCTTCTCAAAAGTATTATTTCCCGTTTCTACAGATATCAATAATTTTTTTGGCGATTTTGGCAAATTTACCGTCATCAACATCGTTACTGAATCAGTCTTCTGAACATAAGTGAAATCATAATCCAATTTTTTAGGTGATTCCCTATTTTCTCTCTGTCCGGGTAGGGATTGACTAAAAATAAAAAAGAGACTTTCATCCCCGGTACTCCTTTGGACAAACATATCTTTTACATTAGTTGCCGACAGATTCACAATTCCCATTACAATGACAGAGAATATTACTACTATTTTCTTCATTTCCGCTATCCGGTAATAGTGTGCCGATCCTTCAAAGAACCGGCACACAAACTATTCTTCTAATGTTCCTTTTTATTCTCCGTAAACGAGTACCTGATATTTGCCAAAGAGACCAAGGACACTTGTTTTCTTCGCATCCACGTGGCTGACTTTCTTAATGCCTGCAGAATTTGCAGCCGACTGAATAGAAGCATCGCCGACACTTACAAGGCCGAGAACACTTACTGTATGCCCTGTGCCCACTTTATTGCCAAGAGAATTGGATGTCACCATCTGAGCTTCCTTTACTCCTGTAAACAGAGCTCCATTACCGGATTGAGAACTGACAGCTGAACAACTTGACAGAGTTAAAGCCAGTCCGGCCGCTAAAGAAAAAATAATCTTTTTCATGATTAAAAATGTTTTGTTATGCCTCGGTCCTCTCCTCGTTGGCGTAAATATATACAAAAAAAGCGTGAGAGTCTGTATCTGTTACTCGTCCCGCTTTCTGAGGCTGTGGCATTTGCCCATCACAGTAGAACGAGCAACGCGGAGCCTCACGCTGTATGATATTACAGATAGGTAGGGTATATATCACTACACACTCTATCCATGTTATACCACACTTGAAAGGCGCCTATCGTTGCCTCATTCTTGACTGTGATTTAGAAACTGCCACATTTCAGAAAGCCAAGAACAAGCGCTTGATAAACGCTGTTGAAATATGTCTGCACCCCCGCCGCTTTACCCCATATCGGGACTCCGCAAACGATATGCATCAGCAAATTTAATAATTTTTCTTAAAACTCAATAAGAAAAGGTATGGTTTTACCCTTATATTTTGTTTTATTTGCTTTTTAAAATATCTCGGAAACATTTTTATAGAGCAATTAAGAAAGTATTAATTGCTGTTTATGAAATAATACGCTACGGGTGTGAAGCATGTGTGCACCAAAAGCAAACAGCAGTTTCTAATACGGCCCACCCCCAAGAGGGTCAACCACCTTTTTAGACACTTAGCACGTTCTTTAAGTTCACTCAAAATATTTGAAAGTTGAACTTAAAGAGCTTGCAGAAGAAACTCTTTGTATTGCCGGGGACAGAAAAGGAGACAGACATTGACTGATAATGTCTTTTACAAAACATTTAAGCTATCTTTGCACTTGAATAAAATACATTAATTGTATGAAAAGACTTCTCAAACTCCCTGCTTTGCTTGTTGGCATAGTCCTCGCAGTTGCCGCAATTGCCTGTGGAAAATCATTCGCCACCAAAACCGGAAAGGTAGAAGGAACTGAATGGAATGTAACCGTTAAAAGAGTCGTCCAAAACATTGACGGCAACGGTCAATATACAGTAGCCGATACAGCGCGAGTTAACAAGGGATTGAACGAACTTCCGCATAGTCCTGATATTATCATCGGTTGGACTATACCCTCTGCCGACGGTAAAATTTGGCTGGTTGCTTATGACAATGAGTCGATATTAAATGAAAAGGTAAAAGTAACCGAAGTATATTCTATACCGTCTTACGGTGGCAACATTCAAGTATCCTTTAAGTTTGCCGATGCAAAAAAATGGGAAACAATCACACAAGAGAATATCGGTAAACGATTGGCTGTGTTTGTAAACGGTCAGCTTATGAACGCTCCACAAGTGAACTCCGAGATAACTTCGGGTAATTGTTCGGTATCAATCCCGGCATATAAAATACACGACTTTTTGCCGAACCTTGATTTAGAGGATTGAGCGTACTCTTGAAAATTAAGTCCGGGGATTATTAGCCGGACTTAATTAGAACAATACGTAGGGAGTTTAAGTATCGGAGCGGAAGGATAGACGACGACGGAAATTGGAGTTGCGCGTTGAATCGGGATTATTACCTACTGCATAGCGCAATGCCTCTTCCTCCCCAACCAAAACACATAGTACCCGAGCCCTGCTGACTCCTGTATACAATAGATTCCGATACAACATCGGCCGATGTGCCATCGTTACCGGCATTATCATATATTTCACCTCAGAACCCTGCAGTTTATGAACCGTTGTTGCATAAGCCAATGTTAGCTCACTCAACTCACTGCGACTATATTCAGAAGTGCGCCCATTAGCAAATTCCACCGTCAACTTCTGAAGCTCAGGTCTTACATCAACTATCTTTCCTATTTCTCCATTGTAAAGATCACGCTGCGGGGAATTGGAAGTCTGCATCACCGGATCTCCTAATCTTAAAATTGTCCCACCTCTTCTCAATTCAGGATTGTCAGGATTTATAACCTTCTGAAGGTCAACATTCAGCCGGCGTGCTCCTAACGGACCTATCTGCTGGGGAGTGACAACCTGAATCTCATGGGGGCTGATATTATATTTTTCCGGCAATTCTTTGGTCATCAGAGTTATTATCCTATCCCGTATGTCGCTGAGTGAGTTTTCCGGAACCATCATAAACTCATCATCCCCCACAGTCTCAGGCATCATCCCCATATTGATGGCCTTAGCACTCCCTGCTATTCCACCTCCCTCCTTCTGCCGGAAATTCTCACTCAGGGTTGCAACCGGCACATTCCGCGACTTTATCATATCGCGCATCACATCGCCGGCACCTATAGAGGGCAACTGATCAACATCTCCAACTAAAATAATTCGTGTAGACGGGCTTATACTGTCCAATAAATGCTTAAACAACACCTGCTCCATCATTGACCCTTCATCTATGATCAACACGTCGGCATCTACCTGACGATGCTGCCACCCCTGACCCTCTCTGTAACCAAGTAACCGATGGATCGTCGTGGCCTCCACACCCGTCAACGCTGTCATGCGTTTTGCCGCCCTGCCGGTCGGTGCAGCCAATACAATCTTCTTCCCCCTCCTCTCCAATACATCAATAACTCCTCTCAACACCGTAGTCTTACCGGAACCGGGTCCACCCGTCAAAACCATTACCGGCGAATTCAAAGCCTTGTATATTGCAAGCCGTTGTGACTCAGAATAAGCCAATCCGTCACTATTAGTCAACGGTATCTCATCAATATCAATTTTTTCAACATCCATCGCCGCCAACTTCGACAGCTTTTCCGCCCCTTCTCTCTCCGCCTCATAAAACACCGGAAGATAAAGACCTCCCATACTGCATATTAATCTCCCCGAGTCAGCAAGTCCCGGAATCTGCCCGGCTATCTTATCTTCTTCTATACCGGTCATTCTTGATGCCTTGTTGCAGGCCTGTGTCGCTGTAGCAAAAAGATGACCCTCTTCCGCATATTGTTTTACGGCAGTCAGCAACGCCCCTCTCAATCTTCGGGGATCATCTGCCGGAATTGACAATGCCCGTCCTATCTTGTCGGCCGTATAGAAAGAGAGACGCCACACATCCTCCACCATATCGTATGGATCTTCTATAATCTTCTGAAGAGTCTTTCCCCGGTATTTTCCGAGAATTCTTCCCACATATAAATCCGAAACTCCACAGGAATAAAGGAATGCAAGCAAATCAAGCGGAAATTTCAATGCTCTAAGACTTTCGGAAGCTGCCTTAACCCTTGACTCCCCAAGTCCGGGGACGGCAGCAGCCTTCTCAGGTTCATCAATCAGAATATGAAGGGCATCAATGCCGAATGCATCTGTAAGACGCTTGGCAAAAGCCGGGCCAATCCCTTCCACCCAATGTCCTGAAAGGAAATCTGCCACCCCCTCTTTTGTCAACGGGAGGCCAGTCGCTGACTCTATTGATTTAACTCCATTCCCCTGCATCACTCAAGATTTGGAAGAATGTTCCTCATGGAAAAGCTCGGCCGGAGTCAGGAATTCCAATGCCCTTGCTCCGCGATGAGTGCCGGTGAGATATGCTATTCTGTCATGAGGTTGCAGAAGCCCTGACTCTACAATATGTCTGACAGCTTTCACGGAATGACGTGGAATCACGTTTGTGGGGTGATGGTCGTAATAGGCCGTTACACCATAGCTCAGCGACAGCCAACGCTGCACACTACGGTTATGACAAATGGCATAGGTAGGGTTATTACCTCGGAATGAGGCTATAAACCGTGCTGAAACGCCTCTATATGCATCCGTAAAAATACCCTTAGTGCCGAGTTGCTCTTCTGACATCACCGCTTCACGCGCTATAAAGGAAGTGACGTCACTGTCAACCAATGGTGGCACATCCTTCATCGAGGAGAACGATTTCTCAACTTCCCGCGCAACTCTGGTCATAGTGCGCACCGCCTCCAGCGGATATTTACCGTTAGCAGTCTCTCCCGAAAGCATCATGGCATCCGCCCGCTGATAGACTGCATTGGCTACATCTGAAACCTCCGCTCTCGTGGGACGCGGATTCTGAATCATGGTATGCAGCATCTGAGTGGCAACTATCACAGGTTTATGATGAGCAATACATTTATTAATCATCATCAGCTGCATCCCAGGAATTTTCTCGGCAGCCACCTCTATTCCCAAATCGCCACGCGCAACCATGATGCCATAAGACGCTGACAATATCTCGTCAAAATTATCTATTCCCTCCTGGTTCTCAATCTTTGAAATAATCTTGGTATTTGCTGTATAAGAATCCAGAATACGCTGAACCTCCCTGACATCGTCTGCCGAACGGACGAATGAATGGGCTATAAAATCGACTCCGAGTTCGACGGCATACCCCATATTACGCTTGTCACGCTCAGTCACGGCAGGAAGGTCTATCCTGACACCCGGAATATTTACGCTCTTCCGTGAGCCCAAAGTGCCGTCATTCTCGGCTTCGGCATAAATAATGCCATCTATGACGTCTTGCACTCTGAACCCCATCTCACCATCATCTATCAGCATTCTTACACCACTGCTCACATCATTGGCAATGTCGGCATAATTAAAATATATAGTATCGGCAGAGGTGAGTCCCTCAGGATTACCAATTATCTTAACCTTATCTCCGGAGTGAAATTCAATAGGTTCGCCGGTGACTGTAGCTGTGGTGCGAACCTCCGGCCCTTTTGTATCCATCATGATACCCAAAGTCTCATCGGCAGCTCTGGTGTTCTCCACTATTTTCTTAAATCCATCATAATCCAGATGGGCTGAATTCATCCTTACCACATTTACCCCGGCCTCAGCAAGCGACTTTATAAATTCAACATCACATCGCTTGTCAGA
>CAMWXI010000018.1 GCA_947178175.1 uncultured Porphyromonadaceae bacterium
CCCCCCCCCCCCCCCCACCCCCCCCCCCCCCCCCAGGGAGGTCAAAATGGTCTACAAGGAGTAGAGATATGTTGCGGCTCCGTAGAAAATCAAGTATTGTTTCCGGAGAAGACTCCCAGGCGGCAACCGGGAAATTGAACAGGGGTATTCCTTGATTGCTGAGAGTTTCGGAAAATTCCTGAGAGTGGGAATTGTCAGAAATCACACAGTCAACCGCCACGCGGTTTCCTTCTTTAAAGAAGTTGAAGAGATTTATGGCGATGTCGGGAGAGAGAGAGGAGATAATGGCAATTTTGTTTATCATAGCTGCTTTGAAATAGATGCTTTAAACATAAGAGGGGAGAGGGAATCAGACCTGTTGCATTTCCACGAGTCTGCGATAGACACCATCGCACTCCATGAGTTGGGAATGGGTGCCACGTTCCACGATTTTCCCATCCTGCATGACGCAGATAAGGTCAGCGTTGACCACTGTGGAGAGTCGGTGGGCGATAACTATGGTGGTGCGGTTTTTCATCAGATGTTCCAGTGCTTCCTGCACGAGGCGTTCGCTTTCAGTGTCGAGAGCGGAAGTTGCTTCATCAAGGATAAGGATAGGAGGATTCTTAAGGATGGCGCGGGCTATGGATATGCGTTGGCGCTGACCGCCGGAAAGGCGGCAACCTCGGTCGCCCACGAGGGTGTCATAGCCGTCGGGGGTTTCCATGATGAAATCGTGGGCATTTGCAATTCTGGCGGCACGCTCCACATCCTCCCGGGTGGCGTTTTCGGCACCGAAGGCTATATTGTTGAAGAATGTGTCGTTGAAGAGGATAGCCTCCTGGTTGACATTCCCCATCATGGCCCGCAGGTCGGCGACACGATAGTCGCGCACATTGTGGCCGTCAACTTCAATGGCACCTCCATCCACATCCCAGAAACGTGGCAGGAGATCGACGAGTGTTGATTTTCCGGAGCCTGACTGTCCGACGATAGCTACCGTTTGTCCGGGCTTGACGTTGATGTCGACATGGTCAATGACAGGGCGTTCGGAGGATTCATAACTGAACTGCACATCCTTAAAGCGTATAGCGCTTTTATGATTTTCAGCCGTGGCCGGTGCTACGGGATCTGTCGGGTCTGTTATAGGGTTTTCGGCATCAAGCACGGCATCGACTCTTTCGAGGGCACCCATACCTTTTTTCAGGGTATAGTGGGTTTTAGCGAGTTCTTTCGCCGGGTTTATGATGCTGTAGAATGCTGCGAGATAGAAGATGAAATTAGCGGCATCTATTGAGGAGGAGCCGTTGATGATAAGAGTGCCGCCAAACCAGAGAACGGCACCGATGGCGATGGTGCCGAGGAGTTCGGAGAGGGGATGGGCAAGGGAGATGCGGCGATTGAGAGCATTCCCGATACGGAAGAAGAGATTGGTTTCGCGAGAGAAGCGTTGCGACATCTGGCGTTCGGCGTCAAAGGCTTTGACAACGCGCAGTCCGCCGATAGTCTCCTCAATGGTAGAGTTGATTTGCCCGAGAGCTTCCTGAGCGGCTTTGGAGGTTGTCTTGAGCTTCTTGCCTATCAGGCCCATGAGGCCTCCGATCAGAGGGATCATGATGAACACAAAGATTGTTAGCTGCCAGCTGACGATGAGCATAGCTGCAAGGCAGACTATAATCATGATAGGGAATTTAATGATAGAGAAGAGGGATGCGGTGACAGACACTTCAATTTCGGCAACATCGTTGGAGAAGCGCGACATTATGTCGCCCTTTCGCTCATTGGTGAAAAATCCGATGGGGAGAGAAAGGATTTTGTTGTAAAGTTGATTGCGGATGTCGCGTATGACACCATTTTTCATAGGTATCAGGAAATAGTCGCCGAGATAGTAGATGGTTGTCTTCAGGAGTGTCATGCCGATGAAGACGGCGGTGAGGAAAGCGAGAGCCACTGAGGGGCCGTGCAGGGCGATAATCCGGTCGTTATAATAATAGAAATTATTTATGAGAGAGTCTTTAAGGTTGTCAAAAGTGGGTTCGATATAAGTGTAGTGCCCTTTAGAGAGACCGAAGAGCATCTGCAGGATAGGGATAATGAATGCGAAAGAGAATATGGTGAGGAATGCCGTCAGGAAATTGAAGATGGCACTCAGGGAGACGTAAAGTTTATATGGGGCTGCGAATCGCCGGAGGAAAAGGAAAATATCTTTCATACAACGTTCAGAAAAAATCAATTCCGAAATGCAAAGATAATTGTAATTTATTAAATTTGCATCGTTTTTGATGTGAATCTCATTAACAGGCGCAAATGTACCCGGCGTGACTGCATGAATCTAAGAATATAACTACACTAACCCGGCATACAGAAGTAGAATGAAAAACAGTTGGCTTTCCCGCGTGAGTTACGGAGGAGTGCGATTGATAGGAGCGCTCCCCCTGCGGATGCTTTATTGCATCTCGGATTTTCTGGCATGGCTTGCCCGCGATGTCGTGAAATATCGTCGGCGTGTGGTAGATGAGAATATTGACAGTTCCTTTCCGCAGCTTCCCTGGAGTGTGAGACGGAGTATATCCCGTCAGTTTTATAATTTCCTCGGCGATTATTTCATGGAGACATTGCATCTCTCGTCAATGAGTGAAAAAGAGATGCGGAGAAGACTGCAGGTAGAAGGTATAGAGGAAGTCAACGCTGCTTTTGCCGAGGGGAAATCCGTGATATTATATTTGGGGCATTACTGTAATTGGGAGTGGGTGTCGTCACTGCCGCTATATTTACCAAAGGAAGTGGTGGCCGCGCAGATTTATCATCCGCTGGAGAATAAGGTAGCCGATGAAGTGTTTCTGAAAATCAGGGGTCATTTCGGAGCAGTGTCCGTGCCTATGGCAGATACACTCCGAAGACTGATAGGATGGAGAAACGAGGGGAAGCAGACGGTGACGGGTTTCATAGCCGACCAGGCGCCTACGATGGATAGTATTCATCATTTCGTGGAGTTTCTGAATCATGACACCCCGGTGTTGACCGGAGGAGAAAAGATAGCGCGGAAGCTTAAGGCGGCCGTTTTCTATTGCGATTTGAGCAGGCCACGCAGGGGTGAGTATCGGTGTGTGATGAAAAAAATCGCCGATGACGCTTCCGCCACCGACGAGTTTTATATCACTGATACTTATTATTCCCTGCTTGAGCAGAGTATTCTTCACCAGCCGGCCTATTGGTTATGGAGCCACCGGCGTTGGAAACGTACACGCGAGGATTTCGAGAATGAATATGGCGGGAAGACTGCTGAGCGTCTCAGCCATCTATAACCTTCCGGCTCTCCCTCAGTGCTGCCGGGCGCACCACCCATCTCTGCACAGCGTAAGCGATTACGAGATAGACGGCTGAGAGAATCCAGAGGTGGATATAGGCGTCATGTTGCTGAGCGAGCGTACCGCCGTTGGTGTTGATGCGGATGAATCCTTCAACGCCCCAGGTGGCAGGCACTATCTCGGAGAGGAATCTCCAGAAGCCATGCATTGCATAGCGTGGCCAGGTGAGCCCTGAGAGGAAGAGGAACACCACGGAGGTGACCACCCATACCACAAATATATCTTCGCGCTGGCGTATTATTCCCTGGATAATGAATCCTAAAGCGATGGAGGAGATGACAAGAGGGAGGGCAAACATAAAGACGTCTGCCACGGAGCCGGCCATAGGGAACGCAAACATCATCGGGACATAATGGAGCATGTAGACCACGGGGATGAGCAGGATGGTGATGTAGCAAAGCATCTGTCCGAACATCGTCATAGCCACAGATGGCTCCAGATTGTCCGGGTTGTATCCGAGTCGGCGGCGATTTTCGCGTTTAGCACCGCCTGCCATGCCGCAGGCGAGGATAATAGACTGTTGTAGAATCAGGACGAGCACACCGGGCATGATGAAAGAATCGAAGCCGCTTTCAAGATTTCCGAGCGAAATGTTTTCAATCGGGAGCATATCCCCGCCGGCCAGGGTAGTGGCGAGGGGAGCGATTTCATCGACACGCTGAGTGGTGATTCCGGCACCGAGTTCCTGAGAGACGTTAGTGGCAGCCACGAGGAATCCGCGATAGCGCAGCATAAGGCTCATGTCGCAATACATCACCGCGTTGGCTTCTTCCTGACGTCCGACATTGCGTTCGAATCCCTGAGGAATCTCCATGATGCCATAGCAATCGTGGGAATTCATTGCCTTTCGGGCTTCATTGAGGTCGGGAGCATATCCGATTATTCTGATTTCCTGGGAGGCGTCAAGGTTTCGGACAAATTTGCGGCTCAAAGGAGTGCGGTCATGGTCGACAACCACCATCTTCACGTTTCTGACCAGCTCCGGATTATATATGAGAGAATAAATCACCGGATAGGCCAATGGAAGAAAAGTGAAGAAAAGTATGAGTCCCGCGTCATGGAACACCTGAGAAAATTCCCGGGTGTAGACAATCCAAAGCTGACGAATATATTTCTTAATAGTCTTCATGAGAGTAAAGGGTCAGGGCACATAGACCTGGTCGGCAAACGCGCGTTTGATACGCGTGAGGAACGGCAGGGGAATGAGCATGAATATAATGTAGGCCACAAACCAATATCTGGAATAAAAGATATCAATACCGTTGAGGGCCTGATCAACATAAATCAGGAAGTTATATCTGACGGGCAGAATCCAGCTGAAAATTCCGATAGCGCCATACATACTTTCCACGGGGAATGAGAAGGCGGCTATAGAGAATGACAGGATTCCGATAAGCGCAGACACGGAGAGCGACAGGCGGAGATTCGGCAATATGGCGAAGATAAACAGAGCGAATCCCTGAGCTGCTAGCACAAACATCAGCTGAGAGAGTGTGATCCATAGCCACGAGCCGTTCATGGGGAAATGGTTGAACTTAAAGAGCCATGCCTCCATGAAGAGGGCGATAACGGTCCAGATGATGGTTTGGGGGAGAAGCTTGGCGGTCAGAGCCTTTAGGACAGAACCGTCGGCAAGTTGCAACAGGCGGCGGGATTGTCCGTGCTTGATTTCCATTCCGAGAGTGTAGCAGGTCATCAGGAAAATCATGACTTGAAGCACACCCGGGATAAAGGAATTACAGAGATATATGCCGTAGTTCAGCCAAGGGTTGCCGATAGGTCGGGTGGAGACGCTGACAGGATTTAGCAGAGGAGTTACATTCTCGGTGTATCCCACCTGCTGAATAACCTGCACGGCGATACCGGCCTTGGAATAGAGAGCTGTGGCTTTAAAAGTCTTGAACAGCAGGGAGGCCGGCACGTAATAGGTCATGTTGGTATAGAAAGTGATGACCGGTTTTCGTCCGGAGAGGAGTTCGGACTGAAAATTTTCAGGGATAAGGAAGAAGCCGAAAATTTTCCCTTCCTGCACAAGTTGTCGTGCATCGGTATAGGACTCCGGAATGGCTTCAATATCCACCATCTGCATACCGGCGAGAGTGCGGCTCACCTCGCGCGAAAGAGAGGTGCCATCTTTGTCAATGATGGCCGCCGGTACCTTCGTGGGGAGTCCGTCTTCCATCATGGAGGTGAGGAAGAGGAAGCAGAAAAGGGGGAGGAGGAAGAAACCCATCCAGCAGACCGGGTTGCGCACTATAGACACCCATGTCCGGCGGAAGATTATTCCAAATCCGTTCTTAGAGTCACTCATAATCTCTTATTTAATATCTTCAAGAACCACGGACATACCGGGGCGGAAGTTTTCAATCTTCTTGTCGGGGCGGGCCTTAACCTCGAAGGTGCGGGCATCGAAATCGCCTGTAGCCTTCGTGGCCTGCCAGTTGGCGTAGGTGCCGAGGGCGCGTATGTAGAATACTTTCATGTCGACGTGCTTGTCCAATGCCGGGATATAGACCTTGAGGACAGTGCCGTTTTTCATATTCTTAAGGCTTGTCTCACGTAGATTGAAGACTGCCCAGTGGTCATCTTTCTGCAGCGACATGATAGGAGCGCCGGTGGCCACGAGTTCGCTGACGTTGGGATAAATGACTGTGATTTCTCCATCGCAGGGGGCGATAAGATACTGATCTTCGAGGACAGCATCAACCTCTTTTACACTACCCTTAGCCACATTCACCATAGCGGAAGCGGCCTCCTTGTCTTCGCGCTGAGGACCCTGGAGAGCGAGTTCATATTGACTTTTTGCAGCGGCTTCACCGGCAGTTGCGGCGTCGTAGGCGGCTTTAGCCTCATCGCGTTTCTGTTCGGTCACCACTCCCTCCTTATAAAGATTCTGCATGCGTTCGTAGGTCTTCTTTGCAATTCCGGAAGCAGCCCGGGCCTGGGCCCATACATCCTTGGCGGAAGCAATAATCTGTGAACGTGTTCCGGCGTCAACCTTGCGATCGGTGGCGCGTGCTGCGTCTTCCATGGCGCGTGCCTGTTCAAGACGAGCGTCAACCAGGGAGGAGTGGATGCGCACGAGAGTGTCGCCGGCCTTCACACGCTGACCTTCTTCAACGTAAATCTCCGCCACACGTCCCGGAAGTTTTCCCGAGATGCGGATTTCCGTAGCATCTCCTTGTCCCTGAATGGTGTCAGGACCTTGTTTTATGCATAGGAAACCGATAACGGCAAGAGCCGCCAAAACGAGAATCACAATCAGAATAGTCCCGATAAGGAACTTGTCTTTTTTTTCTACGGGCTGGTCGTAGGTAGAGGATGAGTTATTGGAATTAGTATTCATAGGAGTTGATATTTTCAATTAAAGATTACCGGTTACTTTAGAGAGATAAACGTCGCAGAGACGGATGCCGATTTCCGCATCAATCAGTTCTGAATGAGCCTGCAGCCATGCGGTCTGAGCGGCAATGACATCGTCAGCGGTGAGCACTCCTTCACGGAAGGCGAGTTGAGCCTGACGCAGATTTTCGTCGGCCTTCTTCATGTTGGTGCGTGTCATGTCAAGAGTCTTGAACGCTTCGCTATATTTGAACTTGGCCTGATTCACCTGCAGGTTCACCATCTCCTCCGCATCTTCAAGAAGGAGACGCTGAGCGTTGGTGGCGGATTTAGCGGCGCGATATTTGTTGTAATTGCCCCCCCAGTGCCATAAAGGCACAGTCAGCATGGCTCCGACACTGAAGCCACCGCCGAATTTCTTCTCGAAACCGTTCTTGACGTTAGGGTTGGAGAAGGAGTACATGCCCACAGCCGCTATAGTGGGGAGCATATCTGCCATGGCGAGTTTTTCAGTTCCCTTAAGCATATTTATGCTCTGGCGGATAACTTCGAGGTCCTGTCGACGTGCATAAATGTCGGCCATATTGAAATCCTGAGGTAGAGAATAAGTGTCGGCGTTGCAGCTCTTGAGGTCTTCATCTTCAAGAGTCATCTGAGTGTCTATGGGAAGTCCGCAGGTCTGGGCGAGAGCCATGCGGGATAGAGAGAGACCGTTGCTGACTTTGGTGCGGGCAATCTGGGCTTCGTTGAGTTTTACCTCCACATTCAGCACGTCAGAGCGGGTAGCCATTCCATTTTCCAGGAGATGATCGACGTTGAGTTTCAGAGAGTCCATGAGCGCCACGAAGCTGTCGGCAAGTTTCTCTTTGGCCTTAAGGCTGACAACGAGCCAATAAGCCTCGTCAACCTTATAGGTGACGTCCTGCACCACTTTCTCATGTCCGGAGCGTGCGGCGCTCTCGGCATGGGCGGCAATATCGTTGAGCGCCTTGATGCGGCCACCCATAAAGATAGGCTGTGTCAGAGTGAAAGCCCCTGCGAAGACATTGTGCACGTCGTATTCCATTGCCTCTTTGGGAATGACAGCCACTTCGGTGGGAATATAGCTTCCCGTGGCCGGGTCTTTGACCGGGATTCCGTCGGGTCCTACAAGTATATTCGGCTTGTAGGAGCCGGAGGCGGCGTCAAACGACATGGTTGGCAGTTTGGCGTTTTCGCCGAGAAGGGAAATAATGTTTTGATTATACATATATCCACCGGAGAAATCTATTCCCGGAAGATATGCCGCTTTGGCAGCCTTCTTATTAAATTCAGCGGTATTGATTCCCTCGCGGGCAATCATGATGGTCTTATTGTTGGCCAATGCAAGATGTCGGCAGGAATCAAGACTCACTGTAGTCGGGGAAGCGCCCCAAAGTGAAAGAGATGAGACTATTGTAAGAGTCGCAGCTCCTAATCTTAGAATATTTTTCATACGTAACCTTGATTTTATCTTAAGAGAGAGGAAAGAGTACAATATTATTACAAAAATTAGTTAAAAATTGTTTAATGAGATTCCATTGAAGTAGTCAAAACTTATTTACGGATAATAAATCCCCTGAGGAGATATAAATCTTCATTAATCTTAACGTGAATATAAGTTCAGACAACCTCAGGGGAATATAAATGCCCTGAAAACTGAAATAGAGCTGACCCCAAAAAGTTGGAGGATATATATTTAACTTTTTTTGTGGAATTGTATCTAATATTCACACCGTTTTTTTCGTTTTTCATCCAAAAGCGCCTTTCTGATGAGTAAGTCCGGTGGGCTCCATAGTCAAGGAAACGCGCATCGGACAGAAATTAATTGTCTAAATTTTGGGTTATATACATTTAAGCAATTGAAGTTGGACGGGGGATGCGCGTGCATACCCCGTTCATAGAAAAACCGGTTGTCGTGAGACAACCGGTTTTTTTATTTCAAAGTATATTATTTCTTATCTGAGATCATATTATGGAGAGAGTTCATTCTGATGGCGGCAACGGCAGCCTCGCTCCCTTTATTTCCTAAATTGCCGCCGGCACGGTCAAGAGCCTGCTGTTGGTTTTCAACAGTCAGCACTCCGAAAATCACGGGTGTCTCGCCCCGTGCGTTAAGAGAGGCCACACCTTCTGTGGTGTGCAGGCAGACATAGTCGAAATGAGGTGTGTCGCCACGAATCACACATCCGATGACAATTATCGCCTCCGGCTTCTTATTCTTCATCACGGCGGCCGCTGCATTGACAAGTTCAACCGTACCCGGTACGGAAAGACGATGAATCCCGCTTTCGGGGACACCGGCTTTCAGAAGTGTTTCCACGGCACCGGCTTCGAGAGCTCCCGTCACGTCATGATTCCATTCAGCAGTGATTATATAGCAGTTGAAGGTGTCCGGATTCTCCACTTCAGGCACTTCCAGCATGGAGCCGTTGGTATTCAATATTGTAGACATATCCCAACCTTTATTTCTTACTTTTCTTCTCCTTTCCGTGAGCGGATTTTTTGGAGGTCTCTTTCCCTTTTTTCTCAGCTTCATGGGTGGAGGGGGATTCAGTGGTGATTTCGTCTTCCTTCCCCTTCTCCTCTTTGGTTTCTTTCCCCTTTTTCAGGCGACCGACCTGATTGGAAATACGATGTATGAATGTTTTCCACTTCGGTTCACGCTCCATGTCGGCGTCAATGATTTCATTGAGAGCCATGATTTCTTCTTCAAGTTCAAGAGTTTCAAGAGCGATTGCATGGGGAAGGATAGCATTAAGAAGGCGTTTGGCACGCGGGCGCATTGAGCCTACACGCATCATTATTTCCGCCATTTCGATAGTCATCTTAATCTCCTTTCGTGTGACACGTCCCGTGCGCTTCTTGGAAATTTTGATAGCTTCGGCATAAAATTTCATAGCCGCGCGATAATCACCGGAAGAGGCCAATAATTGTCCCACTTTGCGAAGGGACTCCACGAGTTTTTCTGTGGCTGCCACAACTCCCTGGTTCACTTTTTCATAAAGCTGTGCGGCATTAATCTGTTGCTTGACGAGCATATCCATAGCGCGTTTGCGTGAGCGGAGAATACGTGTGGAGAGCTCCATGGCAAGAATATGCAGATGTCCGAAACGGTCGGAATCCTGCTTAATCATTCCTTCCAGCACTTTGAAGAGGGAGTCAAGCTCTTTCTCGCTCTGCTTATAGTCCTTAAGGGCGAAATGAATTTCGCTGAGGTCAAAGAGAAGACCTATAAGCAGGGCTTTGAATTCTATATTGTCATAATCGGAGAAGTCGCGAAGAGTGCGCAAGGCCGATACGATACGCTCCAGCGCATCCACATTCTTGTCTGCGGCTAAAAAATCCCGGGCAGTCTGACGTGCAGCCAGCGCTTCCTGAATGATTCTGAAATCATTGCTGTTTTTATCAAAACCTCCGAGATTTAATGAAATTTCTAACATAATTCAGTATTTATAACAGGTTAATCCTGAGTGTTAATCAATTGTCCTGTGTCAGCACATTTCGCGGCTGCGATGGCCGAGATATCCGCCATGATGACGCTTGGCATATTCTTCGGGGGTGAAACCGATAGCTTCCATCACCCCGACCACCAATACATCCCCCAGCACGGTCATCATGGTGGTGGAGGTGGTAGGAGTGAGGCCTAACGGACACACCTCCGGAGAGCCACCTGTGGAGAGTGTGACATCCGTGATGCGGGTCAGCGGACTGTCTGCATCTCCAGTTATAACAATCATTTTAATATTCGGGTTCAGTCCGCGGGCAAGTTCCACTACTTCTAAAATCTCGCGAGTCTTCCCGGAGTTGCTCAGCAGGAGCATAATGTCGTCAGGCTGAAGAATTCCGAGGTCGCCATGCTGTGCTTCCGAGGGGTGAAGAAATACCGCGGGGGTGCCTGTGGAGCAGAAGGTGGTGGCTATATTCATGGCAATCTGCCCCGCCTTCCCCATTCCGGAAGTGACGAGTTTTCCCCCTTTATTTCGGGTTGCGTCTACAATCATATCAACTGCTTTCTGACAAGCGTCAGTAACCGGGATAGCAAGGATAGCTTTTGCCTCCGCCTCCAATATCTCCGTCATTCTTTTTTTCATGGCATCAGGGGATGTTTACAATTAGGCTTCATTAATAAAATCAGAATTTTTTACCTTCAAAGGATTCAACATTTCTTCTCCAGTTTTCCGACACTTCCACGGCTTTACGCTCCGTAGGGTCGTAGGCTACCATAATGGTGCGGCAGAGGGATTTTATTTCCCCTTTATCGTCGGCGAGCACCTGCTCCAGTGTATAGCTCTTCTTTCCGATAGCCACACAGCGGGTATATACTTTGATGTTGTCGCCAAACCGCATCTGGTTGACAAACGAGCAGTTGATGTTGGCTATGATAGACTCGACGCGTTGCCAGTTGACCTTTCCGTGGTTGACAGCTTCCATATATCGGGCCTTTCCGAGGTCATAGAGGGAGAGATAGACAGTATTGTTGACATGTCCCAGGATGTCGATGTCGTTAAATCTCAACTGAGCCTCCGTATTGTGGCGGAAATCAGAGAGAGAGGGTAGTTCTATTGAGGATTTCATGATACAAATTTAATTTCTTTAATGACAGGATGTTCGAGCATAGAGTTGAGCATATTGCAAAGGCGTGAACGACGCAGGTGCAATTCATTGCGTAGTCCGGCGTTGGGAATACTGATATACATCACTCCGGCTCTGACTACAGGGCGGGGTCCCTGACGGGCGATTTCGGAGCCTACCACAGCCGGCCACAGATAGACGGCCTGACGCTCTTCCATCTGCTCTTCCATGCGCGCCATGCGGATAAAGCCACGCATCACATCCCCTATCTGCTCATACTCCTTACGTTCCATGCGGAATTATCTTAAAACTTCAAAATGACCATCCTTAACACCTATCAGCCGGCGTTCACCGCTTAGATGTGAGAGAATTTCATCAAGATGTTCACGATTGGTGTCAGTGATGAAAATCTGTCGGAAATTATCGCCACGGCTCACCAGCTCCATGATTTTCCCTACTCTTTGGGAATCCAGTTTATCAAAAATATCATCAAGGAGCAAAATCGGGGTCATTCCTCCGTGGGAGCGAAGATAATCGTATATGGCAAGGCGTAGGGCGAGAGTGAAAGTCTTCACTTGTCCCTGGCTTCCGAGGCGGCGCATGCTGTAGGAGTCAAGTCCGGTGAACAGGTCGTCTCTATGCACTCCCTGGGAAGTATATCCGAGAAGAATATCTTTTGGGCGGGATTGAGCTATGATGTCGTTAAAAGAGGCATCATTAAGGACGCTCCTGTATTGAATTGACGCTTTCTCCGAAGAGTTGGCAATCAGAGAGTAATATCTCGTCACCTCCGGTGCCAGCATCCGGGTCCATTCTTTGCGCGCGGCATGCACGGCAGCCGATGACTCATTCATTTGCATCTCGACCGATTCAAATAGTATGTCGTCGCGCACACCGGCACGAAGCATCCGGTTGCGGCTTTCCAGCGCACGGTTATATCTGACGAGTTGACTGAGATAGGCAGGGTCGGCTTGGGAAATCACCATATCCATTAGGCGCCGGCGTTCTTCGCCCGAGCCGGTCACGATGTCGCTGTCACGCGGAGTGACGCTCACAAGAGGGAACGCACCGATATGACGCGACATACGGTCATATTCCTTTCCGTTGCGCCGGAGTGTCTTCCCCTTCCCTTTGACAATCCCGATGCTCACCTCCTCCGAGGTGCCGGCATCGGAGGTGAAATTTCCATGCACACTCATCAGTTCGGTGCCATGGCGCAACAGGGATAATTCCGGGATAGAGCGCATGGGTCGGGCCAGACAGAGAAAATGGATAGCCTCCAGAAGATTACTCTTCCCCATGCCGTTATTCCCCAGCATACAGTTCACACTCGCCGGAAATTCCAGCGTTGCAGACTCTATATTCTTAAAGTTGACGATCTCTATCTTGTCGAGCACCATAGCTGTTTCTCAAGCAGTTTCTTAAAGCTTCTCGCCGTAGGCAAGGTCACCGGCATCGCCGAGACCGGGTACTATATAGCTGTGGGAATTCACTTCGTCGTCTACAGCTCCGAGAAGAATAGTGGTCTTATCTTCCGGGAAATGGGCACGCACATACTCCACACTCCGGCGGGAAGCAATAACGGAGCATACATAAATATGAGCCGGGTTCCCCTTGTTCAGCATGGCCTTATATGCGAGTTCCATGGAAGAGCCTGTGGCCAGCATGGGGTCAACAAGTACCAGTGTCTTACCTTCAATGTCGGGGGATGCCAGATACTCCACTAGCACATCAAACGAGTCTCCTTTCTCCTTATATCGGCGGTAGGCGCTGACAAAGGCATTCTCCGCATGGTCAAAATAGCTCAGGAAGCCCTGATGGAAGGGGAGGCCGGCACGCAGAATAGTGGCCAAAACTATCTGTTCGGCAATGTCCTGACAGACACAAGGACCCAGTGGCGTCTGAACCTCAACATCCTTATAAGCCAGCTTCTTTGAAAGTTCGTAGGCCATTATCTCACCTATTCTCTCAAGGTTGCGACGAAACCGCATAGGGTCTTTCTGAATCTTATTGTCTCGCAGCTCAAGCATATACCGGCTGACCAGCGACGGCTTTTCTGCAAAATTTATAATCTCCATATATCTTTAGCTTTACTTTATTCTTTCTTTCACCGGTGTCTTACTCTTTACTTCTCTTTCCCTGCACACTATGATGTCTTCGGCAATTCTATCTTTCAGAGACTCAAGGGAGTCAAACTTCTGCTCCGGCCGGATAAAACTCATGAATCTAATTCGTGCCTTCTTTCCGTAGATATTTCCGGAGAAATCTAATAAATGGGCTTCAATCATCATCCTGCCGTCATCCTCGACCGTCGGGCGTACTCCTATGTTGACCACAGCAGGGTATGTCTCCTGCGTATCCTCGATTTCCACCTCCGCTGCATAAACTCCGGAGGGGAGAATTGCCAATCCCTCCTCTATGGAGATATTGGCGGTAGGGAATCCGAGTGTACGGCCGAGGGCTTTGCCATGTTCCACAATCCCTTCGATCATGAAAGGGGTTCCTAACATCTCGTTGGCGGCTGCGATGTCGCCTGAGCTGACAGCCTTGCGTATTGCAGAACTGCTTATTCCGGAGAGAACCGGGGCCACCACGACTTCCAGATCTTCTTCCGCCCCGATCCGTATATAATCATCCGGTCCGAGACTGCGGCCGTCGCAGCCGAAAGTGTTGTCATAACCAATCACAAGCACTTCAGCGTCAAACTCCTCGCGCAGTCTTCGCATCCATGCTCTGGCACTGACGGCAGCCAGGCCGGCTGTGAATATCAGGGTGTGATGCTCCATTCCGCAACGTTCAATCCGTCGCAGCTTCTCTTCATGAGGGGTTAGCATCCTGGGAGTGCGTTCGGGAGCGATGACGGATAGTGGATGGCGGTCGAAAGTCATGATGAGAGGCTTCAGCCCACGTTCCTCACAGATATGTCGCAGAGTGGCCACCACTTCCTGATGTCCCCGGTGCATACCGTCGAACGTCCCGATGGTCACACCACGCCTTGTTGATTTCGCCGTCATGTTGTTCATCCGGTCAGCGGTTGAGAAGGATTGCGCAATATTTCAGCATGTCATGTCCGTTGTCAGTGCCCACCTGCCAGGCTTTCATCCCTACACTTTCAGCCCCCCGGCAGTTAGCTTCGGAGTCGTCGAGCATCAGCGTCTCTTCCGGAGTGAGGGAATATCGGGTCAGCACCCGCCGGAAAATCTCGGGGTCAGGTTTGCATATCAGTTCCTGAAAGCTGGCGACAATCCCGTCGAAATAGTCGTTGATATTTCTTTCCTCCCGTCGAAAGGCGTTGGCAATCCAGGAGTTATACATTACAGGATTAGTGTTGGAAAGAGCAAAGACCCTGAACCCGGCATCCCTCAGTTTCCTGAGAGCGCGTAGACGCTCAACGGGGAGATCCACCAGGAATTGACAGAAAGCTTCGGAAAGAGCCCGGTCGTCGGCACCGGGGGCCTGAGAGCGCATGAGGTCGAAAAATTCGTCAGCTGTCACTTTCCCTGTTTCGAGTCCTAAAAAAGGCCCCTCCTGGCGATAGAGTCCAAGAAGCTCATCTACATTTTTAATTCCAAGAGCCTCAAGAGCTTCCACAGCCCTTTCACGTTTTAGGTCTATTACTACGCCGCCAAGATCAAACACAACGTTCTTAATCTTTCCGGCATCAAAATCCGTTATCATATTATTACCGGGATTACAGTCCGTCCACTTAAGTTTGTTAGTTTTGGCAAATTTAGTGAAAATTTTGGGTATTTCCCATGAGTTGACTATCTTTGTAATCCCCCTCACATCAATTTTATAATCATGACAAAGATAAAATCAATAGGTATCCTCACCTCGGGAGGAGATGCACCGGGGATGAATGCGGCAATCCGTGCCGTCACGCGTGCAGGTATTTTTGCCGGTTTCCGCGTCTTTGGTATTTATCGTGGCTATCGCGGTCTTATAGCCGACGAAATAGAAGAATTTTCAACCCAGAATGTGTCTAATATCATTCAGAGGGGAGGAACTATTCTGAAGACAGCGCGGTGCAAGGAGTTCACCACGCCTGAGGGAAGACAATGTGCCTATGATGTGCTCCGACGTCATGAGATTGATGCGTTGGTTGTGATTGGAGGCGATGGCTCCCTGTCGGGAGCGCGTGTCTTCGCCAACGAATTTTCATTTCCGATTATCGGACTTCCCGGCACAATTGATAATGACCTCTACGGCACTGACTCAACCATAGGGTATGACACAGCGCTGAACACCATTATGGAATGTGTTGACAAAATACGTGACACCGCCACCTCCCACGAACGTCTCTTCTTTATAGAAGTGATGGGGCGCGATGCGGGATTTCTCGCGCTTAACGGTGCCATAGCTTCCGGAGCGGAAGCCGCCATCATTCCTGAGATATCCACACAGGTCGACCAGCTCTCTGAACTTATCAAGAATGGATTCCGGAAATCGAAGAACTCCTCAATCGTGCTTGTGGCAGAATCTCCCATCACCGGAGGGGCAATGGGTCTGGCACAGCGTGTCAAGGAGGAATATCCGGATTATGATGTGCGTGTCACCATTCTTGGCCATCTCCAGCGAGGGGGATCTCCGACAGCTTTCGACCGAATTCTGGCTTCCCGGATGGGAGCGGCTGCCATAGATGCACTCCTTGACGAACAGAGAAGTGTGATGATAGGAATCAAGAACGATGAAATCGTTTATGTCCCCTTCACAAAAGCGATCAAGAACGACAAACCTATCAACCGCGAGCTTCTTGCCACCCTTCGCAGACTCTCGATTTAGAGCTCCGTCTGCCGGTTTCCCTTCTCTCTAAAAGGTAAAAGATGACTTTGAGTCGTTTCTGCCCCCTGCCTCATCAAGCTGAAGACGATATCCTGATAGATAACGCCTTCGGCAAGCTTATGGCCTCTTATCTTGCCTCGAATCATAGAAGGAAGGTAGACATAATCCGGAAGGCCTTCTCATTTGCACGAAATGTGCATCGGGACACTCGCCGCCTGAATGGCGACCCGTTTATTCTTCATCCTATTGCCGTAGCGCAGATAGCGGTGGCGGAACTCGGACTCGGCTCCACATCAATCTGTGCCGCCTTGCTTCATGAAGTCCTGGAGCAATCTGACTATACCTCCGATGATCTCCGCCCCCTCTTCGGCAACAAGATAGCGGCGATGGTGGAGGCTCTTACAAAAATTTCCGGGGGAATCTTCGGTGATAAAGCCTCGGTTGAGGCAGAGAATTTTCGCAAACTTCTCCTCTCCATGTCGGCGGATGTCAGGGTCATCCTTGTCAAAATGGCCGATCGCCTTCATAATCTCCGGACCCTTGACGTCCTTCTTCCCCTCAAACAGCAACGCATAGCACGCGAGACTCTCTATGTCTATGCTCCGTTGGCTCATCGGCTCGGGCTGAATTTGATCAAGTCTGAGCTTGAGGATCTCGCCTTCAGCTATGAGCATCCGCAGGAACACGCAGAAATTTCCCGTAAGCTTGCCATCTCAAGACCCGAGCGACAGAAGATAGTTGACGAATTCATTGCTCCCGTAAGGGTGAAGCTTGACGAAGCAGGTTTCAAATATGAGATAAAGGCACGCGTCAAGACTCCGTATAGCATATATAAAAAGATGACAAAGAAGAACATCTCCTTCGAGGAGGTGTATGATATATTTGCTATCCGTGTCATATTTGAGAATGAAGATGACTCTCTGGAGAAAATCCGCTGCTGGGAAATCTACACTGCCTTCACCGAGAATCATCAGGTTCATCCGGAACGTCTGCGCGATTGGACTTCAACTCCCAAAGCCAATGGATACCGTGCCCTTCACATCACAGTGATGGGCCCGTCAGGGAGATGGATTGAAGTGCAGATCCGCTCCCGCAAGATGGATGACATCGCCGAACTCGGACTTGCTGCCCATTGGAAATACAAGACCGGAGAACAGGGGACTCCCAAGGAACTTGACAACTGGATGAACACAATTAAGGAGTTGTTGGCACACCCCGGACCGGATGCCCTTGATTTTCTCGAGACAATCAGACTGAGTCTATACTCTAAAGAAATATATATCTTCTCACCCAAGGGTGACCTCATCACACTTCCGGCAGGTTCGAGTGTGCTTGATCTGGCATTTGCGCTTGATGACTATTCCGGACTCCATTGTCTTGCCGGAAAAATCAATCATCGTCTCTACCCTCTCTCGCATACCTTGCAGAGTGGCGACCAGGTGGAGATTATAACGTCCAAGTCCGTGACACCGTCCCGGGAATGGATACCATTCTGCCATACAGCCAAGGCTAAGACAGCACTTCTCGCTCACCTGTCTCCACCCTGAAATCTTTGTCCTGACTTCAGATATGTTAAGGCAAATGAGTTGAATTTTTTCTCTGACACGTAACTCATGAAACAGATATTTACAAAAATCTTTCTTCTCAGAATCGCTCTTCTGCTTGGTGCAACGGCTATCATCCTCGCCCTCCTGCCGCGTGCGGACCATCAGTCATACTCCTACGAACTCAATCAGCCGTGGAAGTATCCGTTGCTGACCGCGGAATTCGACACTCCGATATTGAGAGACTCGGCGTCGGCCAACAAGTTGCGCGACAGTATTGACATTAACTTCATACCCTTTATTGTCAGGGATGCCTCGATGCCTAAGAAGTCAATAGAGAGGTTTTCACAGTTGACGCGTGCTTCCCTCCCTGCACCTCAGCATGCCCGTCTTGTGGCGCTCCTTGACACCGTCTATCGTCGTGGAATAATCCAGACTGATGTCTATGACCAGGTGCATCGCGGACGTACCACCTCCGTCAGGATGATGGAAGGAGATTCCGACAATGCCACGGTAAGCATGATGGAAGGGAAGGATATGCTCTCTCCGGCCAGAGCTTTCCATCTTATAGACTCAGCCTATTCCGCATCCTATGGTTCCGACCCGGGAACCATACCGGCTGAAGTGGCCCGCGCACTTAACAACAGTCTCATCCCCAACTATCGGCTTGACTCCATCACTGATGATAAATATCGTTCTCAGGAATATCTCACGGTCACCGGAGCTCTCGGGGTTATAAAAAAAGGACAGAGAATTGTTGACAGAGGAGAGATTATTGATGCTCAGATTTTCACTAATCTTAATACATATCAGGAGATTCTGGAACGCAATTCCCTTTCATCCTCCTTCCATTCCAACTATTTTATCGGACAGATTCTCTATATTCTCCTCTGCTTCCTGATCCTCTATCTCTTCTTGAAAATTTATCGTCCGGAAGTCTACAATTCCCTGAGGCATATAACATTCCTTGTGTCGTTTCTGACTCTGTTCATGGTGTATGCTTTGGTGATGTTTGAATTTGTCAATTCGGGGTTGACTCTGGTGCCGATGGCAGTAGTGCCGGTGGTTGTGCTGGTGTTTATTGATTCACGCACAGCAATTTTCTCCCTTCTGGTCGCAGTGTTGCTCACAGCCATGGTTGCCACCTTCCCGTTCCAGTTTATTTTCATGCAGCTTATAACAGGAATTTTCTGCACCTATTCTCTCCGGCAGCTCTCCAAGCGCTCACAGCTTTTGCGCACGGCATGGATATCATTCATTTCCTATATTGTGTGTCTCATCACACTCTCTCTGCTGATTAACGGTAATCTCTCCGACCTGACATGGAAAATGGTGACTTATTACGCTATAAACAGTGTGGTAATGTCTTTTGCGTATGTCCTGATCTTTATAGTGGAGAAGATATTCGGGTTTACTTCGCTTGTTACACTTGTGGAACTCAGCGATATCAACTCACCGATACTCCGTCGGTTGGCCGAAGAAGCCCCGGGTACTTTCCAACATTCCATGCAGGTTTCTACGCTTGCTGCAGAGGCTGCACGTGCCATTGATGCCAACACTCAGCTGGTAAGGACCGGAGCCCTCTATCACGACATAGGGAAATTGGAAAGTCCGGTGTTTTTTACCGAAAATCAGCATGGTGTGAATCCACATTCCGGACTTGACCCTGAGACGAGTGCCCGCAAGATTATCTCTCATATTTCCGGGGGGCTCTCTTTAGCTACGAAAATCAAGCTCCCCACAGTGCTTCGCAGTTTCATCTCAGAGCATCATGGCAAGGGAGTGACCCGTTATTTCTATAATACGGCCGTCAACAATAGCAATGGAGAAGAGGTGGATATAGAGAAATTCCGGTATCCCGGTCCTAATCCCCGTTCAAAAGAGACAGCTATCCTGATGATGGCAGACAGCGTTGAAGCTGCCTCACGGAGCTTGAAAGACTATTCGGCGGAATCCATAGATGCGTTGGTAGATAAGATAATTGACACACAGCAGAGTGAAGGATTGTTTAAGGAATCTCCGATTAGTTTCCGGGATGTCGAGACCATCAAGAATACATTTAAGAAGCGTCTTGCCACTATCTATCACTCACGCATAGCCTACCCGGAAATCAAAAAGTCATAACGATTGTTTTGGGGAATTTTTAAAATTAATTTGTGGGAATTAAATTAATTTTATATCTTTGTTCTCACATTTAGGGCGAATACCAGAGTGGCCAAATGGGGCAGACTGTAAATCTGCTGGTTTATAC
>CAMWXI010000019.1 GCA_947178175.1 uncultured Porphyromonadaceae bacterium
GATGCTGAGGGGCGCCGGGATCGGATATGTAGAGCACCATGTTTCCGGGAGTATAGAAGCTGTCGAGAAATTTACGGCAGTCGTTTCCGGTGAGCGCGCGCACACTTTCAGGAGTTCCCAAAATATTATGGGCCAGAGAAGAACCGGCATATATTAATTCTTCAAATTCATCAAATACGGAGTCGCCCGGGGAGTCAAGATAAGAGTTAATCTCTTCAATGACCACATCACGTTCCTTAGACAGTTCATTCTCCGGGAAGATAGAATTAGCGATGATGTCAGCGAGGAGGTCGAGAGCACGTTCGGCATATCCCGCGGGAGCGTTAGTGTAGACCACCGTTTCCTCCTTGGATGTGTAAGCGTTGAGTTCCCCGCCGATGGATTCCATTCTGTTGGCGAGCTGAAAAGCTCGACGTCGGGTGGTGCCTTTAAAAATGGTATGTTCCACGAAATGAGCCAGTCCCTGGAGGGAGAGAGCTTCATCGCGAGAACCGGCGTTAATTGCCACTCCGATATAGCTGACAGCGCCGGAAGAGGGGCGGAAAGCGACTTTCAGTCCGTTAGAAAGAGAAAAACATCGGGCTTTAGGAATCATAAAAGAAATAAGCTTCAAAAATAGAGTACAAAATTAGCGAAAAAAACGGAATTAATTTTGTAGGGAAATAAATAATTAGTAAATTTGCGACTTGAAAAGCGGGGTTCCGGAAAGCGGGTCCCATAATACAAAAAAAGAAAAGAATGGCATCTGAAAAGAATAAAGGCATAAACGAGCCGAATGCAATAGAGAATCTTGATAGTCGTCTCACCGGAGCCGGCGAGAAATTAGTCAATAACAAGAAGATTGTATATTGGACCCTTGGAGGTATTGTTGCAGTAGCAGTCTTTGTGATGAGTTATTTCTTTATTTACAAGAATCCCCGTACCAACAACTCCTGGGAAGCATATAATAAGGTAATGCTCCAGCAGATGAAGGGAGAGGTGACAGACTCAGCTGCAGCGGTTCAGTATAAGAAAGTGGCGGATGACTATTCCGGCACTGACGCGGCAGCTGTGGCATCCTTAGCTGCATCCCAGGCATTCTATGACGAGGGTAAATATGACGATGCTATCAAATATCTTGAAAAGAGCAATCTCTCAGAGCCGATTCTTGCATCTCAGGCAAAGGTGCTTCTTGGCGACTGCTATGTCAACAAAGGCGATAAATTCTATAGCAAAGCGATAGATGCTTATCAGACAGCAATCAAGAAAGCAGACTCAAATCCTCAGATTGTGCCTGCTGTCCTTATCAAGGAAGCAAACGTATATGATGCGCAGAAGAATTATGCCAAGGCTCTGGAATGTTACGAACAGATTAAGACAGGTTATCCTAAATTCCGCTTCGGTAACGGCATGAGCATTGACGGCTATATCGCTCGCGAGAAGGCTCGCCTCGGCAAATAAGAATTCTCAACTCCCTTCTCCTCCTGACAAAGTAAGCTTTTTTACATAAAATAATAAAACACTTTGCTTATTTTATGAAATCGGGTCATGGCTTTCGAGACGTGGCCCGTTTCTTTTTTTGCCGTATCTTTATTTACCGGAAATATCTGCGGAGGGCTTAACTGTCGGAAGTGTTATCATCTGAGACGCGTTTCCCGGAGAATTTGAATCTGTTGTTGAAGAGTAGCACAGTTGCCCAGGAGATGACGGATACTACAGCCAGAGGCCACAGAAATCGGGAATGACCCGACATTTCGGTTGTAAGAAACATCGCCATCAGAGGAGCCTTAATAATCCCGGACATTCCGCCGGCCATTCCCATATATACAAAATTTCCAACATCCAGCCCGGCGTCAAACCATAGGTTGGCAAGAGTGGCAAACAGGAATCCCACAAATCCGCCGGCAAATAAGGCCGGAGCGAAATTTCCGGATACGCCACCGCCATAGTTTGTGGCCGTCACGGCAAGTGCCTTGAGGATAATTATTCCCAATGCTATTCCGGCCAATAATTCCGGTGTAGGTCTGTCATGATGGAAAAGACTGTAGCTTGTGATATTAAGATTGCTTGAAACCAACAGTTTTCCCAGAGAGCTGTAGCCGGTGGAGTATAAATCGGGGAACAGGAATATGCACACTCCGATTGTGAGTCCGCAGACTAACGCTTTAAGCCAGGGGTTTTTCCAGTTGTTGAGTTTACTACCTAATTTTGACATAACGCCGGAATAATACACCGAATAGATTCCACAGACAATTCCTAACAGAAGTATGATTGGTATTTGAGACAGTTCAGGCACGGGGCCGTTAGTAATGGCGACTTCATATTGGGAACCATTTAGAATATAGGCTGTGAGACCTGCAGAAAGGGATGCCGAAATCAGACCGAGTACCGGAAGAGTAGTTATGGGCATACGCAACACTTCAAGAGTGAAAAGCACACCTCCGATTGGGGAACGGAAGATTCCGGCAATACCCGCTCCGGCTCCGATGCCGATCAGCAGTCGCATACTCTCATTATCCATTTTGAGCCAACGTCCGAAATTGCCGGCAATAGCCGCACCGGTGAAGGCACTCGGGCCTTCCGCACCCGCCGATCCGCCGAATCCGAGAGTGAGGGATGTTCCGATTCCGGAGGCCCACATGAGTCGTGGCGGGAGATTGTAGTCTTTGGTTTTCAGATATTCCTTGACACGTTCAGAGCCATGAGAGAGATTGATTTTCACCATCTTGTTCACATAAAGCACACTCAGCAACATTCCGACGGCCGGGACAAAGATAAAGGCGATATTAAAATGTTCCGGTTTCAGGAAATGGTGGATAGAGTCTGATATAAGGGAGATTCCTTTATCAATCAGGAAAGTGGCGATGCCACACGCCACACCGATAGCCACACAGGTAGCGAGAAGCCCCGGATAAGCCTTCGGGGGCAGAGTGGATATTCTTGAATCAGGAATCTGATTCGCATCGGTGTAGTTTTGAGTGGAGTCGCTCATTTTATGTTAACTTATGAGATATGCTTTAGTTTAAACGCGTAACAGACTCCAAGGGTTTAACAAGGATTTGATTGGAAGAGGAGTTGGAAGAAACAGAGTAAAGGGAATTTTGGGAATTGACATTGTGGATGCGAAATATTCATCACTATTATATTCATTGTGGAAGCTAAATATATTGTTTTTCCGTTTGGGCAACCTGAATTACGAATCGTTGAAACCGGGGGAATAAAAAAAGCAGACGTCTTTCACAAGAAGCCTGCCGCAATGCGAATCAAATTTTAATTTCTACAAACCTAACATAAACGATTTAAATCTTTTTGCCTAATTTTTTCTTAGCCTTTGCTAACCTTAGAAAGTTTTTCCTTAGAATTTTTTAGTTAAGTAAAGAGTAGAGATGTTCTTGAAAAACTCAATCGTTGAAGAGTCGTTTTCAAATTTCTACAATGCAAAATTAGGGGTTAAAAGGAGGGATTGCAAATGTTTTTGAATCAATATAAATCGAAATATAAGTTTATATAGAAATAAATTATTGTTTCCCAGAACTATATATGACAGTATGTATAAGTTTCAGCTATGATATTAAGAGTGATAAAAATAGAAATGTAGGGGTGGAAACACTACAAAATCTTACGCAAACGTGCAACCGGAATCTTTTTTCTATCGCGATATTTTGCCACAGTGCGTCGGGATATGTCAAACCCTTTCTCATGAAGAACCTGACACAGTTTATCGTCGCTCAGAGGGTGTCGTTTATCCTCCTCGACAATAATTTTTTCAATCTCCGCTTCGATTCGCCGGTTGGTGATCAGGTCGGTTCCCTCTCCGATTGAATCGCTGAAGAAATGGCGAAGGGGTAGAATCCCCCAGCCTGTAGCCACAAATTTATTATTAGTAGCCCGGGAGATAGTCGACATATCGAGCCCTGTCCTGTTGGCAATATCCTTAATCATCATGGGTTTCATATTTGCCACATCTTCGGTTAAAAAATACTCTTTCTGGATTTCGGCTATAGCTGTCATAACCATCATCATGGTCTTCTGACGCTGATTGAAGATTTTGATAAATTCGCGGGCATCGTTATATCTGGCAAGAATGAATTCATTCCCTTTGTTTTTTTTCTTCTCTTTAGAATTTCGGTTAAGAGCATCCACTGCTTCAGTGAAGCTCTCCTCAACCGACAGTCCGGGGATGCGTGTGTTGAGGGCGATATATAGCTCACCATCCCTATTTTCGACGATGAAATCAGGAATAATGATATTTGAGGGGTCCTGACTGCGCGATGAATACTGAGCTCCTGGTTTTGGATTTAGAGATAGTATGAGATTGATTGCCTCGCGGGAGCGTTTCTCATCAAGACCTAATAGGGCGCGGAAGCGATGATAATGTTTCATTGAGAATTCCGTGAAGGCATCATTGATGATTGCCAACGCATCATCACGCACCGGAGACTCCGGCAATCTTTCCAGTTGAAGACGAAGGGAATCCTGAAGATTGAGCGCTCCCACACCCGGGGGATCAAGTTTGCGCACAACCGAGAGAGCCTTTTCGGCTGTATCTTCGGGTATTTCATGTCCGGTATTGACGGCTATGTCATTCAGAATAAGAGGGAGACTTCTTGTGAGGTAGCCGTTGGAATCAATATTCCCTATCAAATATTCTGCAGTTGCACGCACTTCATCAGTCAGGGGGAGTTCGGCAATCTGCCTTTCAAGATAATCATATAGGTTTTCAGAGTTGTCGGCTATGACTATCTCCTGAGAATCAGTGTTTAAGGGAGATGGGTTATAATAAGCCAGGGAGGAGTTCTCAGCTGTTTGGGGAGTGGCGTCATCGTCAGGCTTTAAAGCCGGGTTATCTTCAAGTTCACGTTCGACAGCCTCGTCAAGTTCCGGGGCATTAAGTTCGAGAAGCCTGACAAAGCGCAACTGTTGTTGTGAAAGACGAAGTCGTTGTTTCTGTTCGAGATGAAGACCTTGAGATTCGGAACTCATAGTGCAGGAATCATTTAGAGATTTTCATAACGTCGGAGTCAAAAGAAGAGCGATTGATGGCATGATTTCTCATGCGGTTGCGGTAGGCATAGACAGTGCTGACGGAATAATGTAGGATCTGGGCAATGCGTGTGCTCTCCTCCACTCCAAGGCGAACAAAAGCGTAGACTCTACATTCCGGAGAGAGTTTCTTAATATCTTGCGGGAAGCGGTATTCCGGTTGTAGCAATTCATTGATTTTTTCGATGAAATCGGGATAAATATCAAGGAAAGCGGAGTCAAACATTTCAAAGAACTGTTCATTGCCGTTGTCGGTAAATTTACCTGAGTTAACAAGTTTGAGGAGTTCGTCCTGTTGTCCTGCGGAGAGTTTTCTGCTTACTGTTTTGGATAGTGAGTCAAGACGGTCGGCATAGGATGCACAGAGCGCGATGAAGTTACCGATGTATGCTTCCTGGCGTTTGGAGAGGGAGGCAAGTTTAATCTCATTCTCCTTAGTGCGGTGCATGGATCTAAAAAGAATAAACAGGAGGACTGCGGTAAGGACGAACAGGAAAGAGGCGAGAAGGAAATAAATCATCATCTCGTCGCGGGAGGCATTGATTTTCTCGCGATAGGCACCGTCAATAAGAGGCACCATACGGGCGATGGAGGCTGTTCTCATTCGCGCATTCCCCTTCATTGCGTCTTCAAGAGAGAAGTTGATGAAAGAGAATGCATCGGAGAAGTTTTCACGTTCATACAGCCATTCGGCAAGGTGGGGAAGGGCAATACCTTCATGAATACAACCCTTGACATCAGCGACAGCGGCTTTCGCAAGATATGATGCGTAGAGCGCCTCATTGCCGGAATAGCGGTAGACTTCCGCCATCTGGAAGGCTGCCATACCGAAGAGGTTGGAGTTGTCAGGCACTGAATTCAGCAGATGTTCAAGCTTGATTCTGGCTTCATTAAAGCGTGCCTCCTGCACAAGGCGTTCACATTCCAGGAAGCGTTTCATATTGGAGGTTTGCGGCAGAATCCTGAGCAGTGTGTCGTCACATTCAAGATATCGCTGGTGGTAAAGGTCGGAGAATTCCTCTTCTCCTTCAACATACGATTCCATATAAGAGAAGAGAGTTCTTCCGGCAAGCCATAGGTCTGTTTTAAGTGAAGGGTCTACCGGGAGAGTGCGAAGCTCTTCAAAAATGGGTAGTGCCTGGGTGAACAGACCGGCGGTGCTGAGGGCATTTATTCGTGCTATTTTGCTCTGTTGTTGGGTCAGGGCAGGCAAATCCTGGCTCATAACCATGCACTTATTGGCATAATAGAGTGCGGAATCAGTGTTGAAATTTCGATATTCTTCAGAAAGACGAAGGCAGATTTTAAATTGTTTGTCAGGATTTGTTGTTTTGTAAAGTTCGTTTCTGAGAGAATCGAACGTATGGGTGCGGTCAGCTTCAAAAGTGGAAGCGGCCTTGATGACATTTTTTAATTCGGTGATATCATCGGCCGGGATATCGGTATGCTTTAGATTCTCGCGTCCGGAGTTGCATGCCCACAGGATGCAGAGAAGAAGAGCCGGGAATATAAGTTTAGGAGACATTTGCATGAAGGAGTAAAGAAGTGTCAGGAAATTTTGGGGAGTTCGATTCGGAAGGTTGTGCCCTGGCCGATATTGGATTCTTTTACGAATATCTTACCTCCGTGATACTCTTCGATGATTCTTTTCACGAGGGTCAGACCGAGTCCCCATCCGCGCTTCTTGGTAGTGAAACCGGGGTTAAATATCGTCTTGAAGTTTTTGCGGGGAATTCCCTTTCCCGTATCTTTTATTTCGATGAATACCTTATTATGATCCACTCCGGTTGTTATGTCTATTTTTCCTATACCTTCCATAGCGTCGACTGCATTTTTTGTAAGGTTTTCCATGACCCATTCAAATAGAGGGCGGGAGAGTCTGACACCGTGGTCATCTTCGGAAAGGTGCATATTGAGGTCAACCTTTCCGGAGATACGGTTTTTCATATAGTCAAGGGAGGAGCCGACAACATCGTTAAGATATTCCAGCTGTACTTCCGGCTGAGATCCGATTTTTGAGAAACGTGAGGCAATGGTGGACAGGCGCTGGACATCCTTATTGATTTCGGAAGTAATTTCCGGGTCCGCACCTGTGGCGGATAGATAGTCAGACCATGCCATGAGGGAGGAAATGGGGGTTCCGAGCTGATGTGCGGTTTCTTTTGAGAGACCCACCCAGACACGGTTCTGTTCGGCGCGTTTGGTGTATACCACTGCGAAGTATATGATGATGACAAGCACCACCATTACGCATAGTTGCACATAGGGGTAAAGGCTCAGGCGTCGCAAAAGGATAGAATCCTCATAGTAGATATATTGATAATTGTCGGAATAAATCCGGACTTTGATAATATGCGATTCGTTGTTGGCAAGGTCGGAGGGAGAGGAATTCCCGAGACCCTTGTGGAGGCGGTCGGCAAGGAATTTCCGGTTTTTGTCGGATAAGGTTTCAATGGGGGATGCGGGGTCATCGTGAGTATCCGGAAGATTAAAATTGCGGAACTCAAGGATATTTCCGTCTTCGTCAACGCGCATCACCGGAATGGAATTGTTCTCACTTATAATTCCGAGAAGAAATTCGATATCTGTATTTATTTCGGCATTGGCGAGTCGTTCGGTGGCACTTGCCCAGATATTCATTCTCTCACGCTCCTGCTTGGCGAGTTCCTTCACGAGATTATTGCTCATAATAAGGAAGATGATGATAGCCGCAATAGAGAGGATGAGAAAGATAAACTTCCCGGTGCGTTGGCGTTCGTAGATTCCCATAATAATCAATTGTAGTTATCGAGAATAAATTTGGCAACCGAGTCTTCTGTGTTCGGACCTATGACAATGTCGGCACATTTCTTTACTTCATCCACGGCGTTTTCCACAGCAACCGCCATATCAGCCGCTTTAAGCATAGGGATGTCGTTGAGGTTATCGCCGAAGGCGACTATTCTGTCAGCGCCACAGATGCGCGCGAGGTCGCGTATTCCGACGGCTTTGGAAGCAGTGGCCGGGAAAGCTTCCAGCAGAGCAATCTCCGGACCCCATATATCATGATAAAACAAGGCGTTGACTTCCGGAAGACGGGAGGTGAGGTCATAAACTCTCTTTGCCGGCAAGGAGGGATACATGGAGTAGAGGAGAAGAGCGTTTTGCGGAGCGGCCGGGATTGCGGAGCGACCGAGGCTGTCGACGACAAAACGCTTATAGGGAGAATTTATACGTTGGTCCATGAATAACCGGGCTTCAGGTGTCATCTCCCCCTGATGATAGATGATTATCATGTTGTCCTCAAGAGTATAGAGGAATGTAGGGACATTGCAGTTGCGATAGATAGCCATCATCTCGTCAACGGCGGTAGGGTCAATATAATGGATGTTTGAATATTGATTCTTATCCCGGTTCCAGAGCGCCACACCTGTCATGACGACTAAGGGGAGGTTCAGGTTGACACCGCGGGTGATATCAGCTATAGTGGCCGGAGTTCTTGCTGTGGCAATGCTGAACAAGGCGCCATCCGCAATCACGGAGTTCAGGATATCCCGGCTGCACGGTGATATTTCGGAATTGTTGTTGAGTAGAGTGCCGTCAAGGTCGGAGACAAAGAGGGTTTTCATTTCACAATTTCAGTAAACTCTACGTCTTCAATCTGTTGCTCCACAACATGAGAAGACGTGTGTGATTTGTTTTTCTTATTCACAGAGCCTGTGATAATAGTCTGGGAGAATTCCCTATATTCAGTAAACTCCACATCCACAGCTTGTTCTTTTGGGAAAGGGATATGTGGAGAGGGGTGACGTTGCTGACGACGGGACTGACGGAAATAAGATTTATCGGAGGATTCTTCCCTGACACTCTTTTTTCTGGAACGTTTCTCCTCTTTGCGGGAGGGGAGTCCCATCTGTCGGCGCATAAAATCTTCGGCTCTTCCGGCGAGAAATTGAAAGGTCCATTTTTTTATGACAGGCCAGAAGAGGAAGATGAGTGCGAGGAATATGAGTAAAATATATATTTTCACTTTCGGAAAAATCTTGAATTATTTTTGAGTGAAGGGGAATGTGGAGAGTATGATATAGAAGATGATAAGACTTGCAAGTCCGGCTACTCCGAGCAAGGCTACAAGGATTATTGCGGCGGAGATAAGCAGATATCTCGCTTCATTCCCCTTCCAGGAGAAAGATTTGAATTTGAGAGAGAAGAGGCGCAGGGGCGACACCATCAGCCAGGATTCAATCACCACGATAATTGTGAAAATCATCGGAGAGTAAAGGAGAGATGCTCCCGAAGATGAGGATAGGATAGCGGCTATGCCAATCCAAAAAATTGCATTGGCCGGGATAGGGAGTCCGATAAAGGAGGAAGACTGGCGTGTGTCAATATTAAATTTTGCCAATCTGAGAGCCCCGGCTATGGGGATGATGAGAACCGTCCATTTTAACCAGTCGGGAGCTGATGGAGTCTGAGATATCAGATGGAACATGATTATGGCCGGTGCAACTCCGAAGCTTACGAGGTCGCAAAGGGAGTCGAGCTCTTTCCCTAAGTTGGAGAAAGCGCCGAGCAGGCGTGCTGAGAAACCGTCAAGAAAGTCGGCAACGGCAGAAACGGCGATGCATATTGCAGCCCATTGCCATGCCTCGAGTGAACCGATTTTCTCATATCCGTCCGTTGCAAAAATAATTGCTATGACTCCTCCGAGGAGATTCAGACAGGTTATGGAGTTCGGTATATTTTTTATAAAGCGGTTCATAGTTGAAAATTTAAAAGATTGGGAGGTCGGGAGACAGTCAGGGAAATCAGATTTCCGGGAGAGTGGCAAGAGGAGTCAGTCCGCCACGTGTCTGCTGATTGAGGGACAGCTCAACTGTGCTTCCGAGTGGCAGATAAATATCAACGCGGGAACCGAATTTGATGAATCCGAGATGTTCGTCAATATCTGCTTCCATGCCAGGTTCGGCGTAAGTCACAATGCGTCTGGCGAGCGCTCCCGCCACCTGTCTGACGGTGATTCGATGACCCTCGGGAGTAACAATCCCTATAGTAGAGCGTTCGTTTTCGGTGCTGCTCTTCGGGAGATAGGCAGATAGAAACCGGCCGTTGTGATGTTTGACATATTCCACTGTGCCGTCAACCGGAAACCAGTTGGCGTGGACATTCATGGGTGACATAAAAACTGAAACCTGAATAGCGTCTCCCTTTATGAATTCGGGTTCGAAAACACGTTCGATGACCACCACTCTCCCGTCGACCGAAGATACCACCTGATTTTTTCGAGGGCCGGTATAAACACGTTTCGGGCAACGGAAGAAATTGAAAACGAAAGCGTAGACTATGGCGCAGCCGGCAGTGCATACAGCCGGGATAGCGACTCCGGGCATAAACAGCCAGAGCGGAATGTTGAGAGCCGCCAACATCAGAAACAACATGATAAGAATGTTGGTGCCTTCGTGATGAATCTTTACTCTTTTGATTCTGACCATAGTCAACTCAAGTTAAGATGTGAGATTGTAAAGGGGTAAAAATCATACAAAAATAGCTTTTTTTTTGTAAAGCACCAAATTCGCATCAAGCTCAAATGACAATGGAATGGGGCATGGCGCGGGGATTTGGTGGAATAGCTGATTTTTAGTAATTTTGCATTGTTGCGGATATTCCGTGTAAATGAAATTTTTGAAAAGATGAATATCTCCTATAAATGGCTTAGACGCTATATTGATTTCTCCTTAAGTCCCAAAGAGTTGGCGGCAACACTGACTTCTCTCGGGCTTGAATGTGACACAGTAGAAGAAGTTGAGACAATCCGTGGCGGTTTGCGTGGAGTTGTCGTGGGGAAAGTGTTGACCTGTGAAGATCATCCTGATTCCGATCATCTGCATATCACCACAGTAGACCTCGGAGGAGAGTCTCCGGTGCAGATTGTCTGCGGTGCTCCCAATGTCGCGGCAGGACAGACCGTAGTTGTGGCTACCGTAGGCACGACCCTCTATCAAGGAGATAAAGAATTTAAAATCAAGAAGTCCAAGATACGTGGCGTGGAATCCTTCGGTATGATTTGTGCCGAAGACGAGATAGGTGTAGGAAGTGCCCACGACGGAATAATGGTTATCACTGAAGATGTGAAGCCAGGCACTCCCGCAGCGGAATACTTCAATATTGAAAGTGATTATTGTCTGGAGGTGGAGTTGACTCCCAACCGTGTGGACGCCGCCTCTCATTACGGTACAGCCCGTGACCTCAAGGCATGGATTGCCCGAAATAATTTCGAGAAGAATCCGAAATCTCCACTTCCCGAAATCCGGTTGCCAGATGTGACCTCGTTCAATATTGACAGAAAGGATGGTGCCGTGACAGTTGTGGTAAAGGATAAGGAGGGTTGCCCTCGATATTCAGGAATCACAATCCGTGGAGTGGAAGTAAAGGAATCACCTGACTGGCTTAAGAATCTGTTGATTACTACCGGCCAGCGCCCTATTAATAATATTGTTGATATCACTAACTTTATCCTTCTCGGTCTGGGTCAGCCACTGCATTGCTTTGACCTTGCCAAAGTGAAGGATGAGAAAATAGTGGTAGGCACAGTTGCGGAAGGCACACAGTTCATAACGCTTGATGAAGTGGAGCATACCCTTGACTCTACCGACCTGATGATTTGTGACACTGAGAAACCGTTGTGTATTGCCGGAGTATTCGGCGGCCTTGATTCGGGTGTGACTGCTGAGACAAAAGATGTCTTTATAGAGAGTGCATGGTTTAATCCAACCCGAGTGCGACGCACAGCCCGTCGTCATGGACTCAGCACCGACGCGTCCTTCCGCTATGAGCGTGGCACTGACCCTGCAATAACAGTCTATGCCGCCAAACTCGCCGCGGTGATGATCCGGGAACTTGCCGGAGGAGAAATCTGCGGAGAAATAGTAGATGAATGTGCAGGAGATGTCATGCCGTTCCCCATCACCTTCTCACTTGATTACTGCAATCGTCTTATTGGAAAAACCATCCCTCGCGACCTCGTAATCTGTATTCTACGTGCTCTGGAGATTGAAGTGGAGGAAACGGCCGACAATGATATTCTGGAGCTGAAAGTGCCGCGTTACAGGGTTGATGTGACACGTCCGTGTGACGTGGTGGAAGAGATTCTCCGTGTCTATGGATACAACAATGTTGAGTTTGGCACGGAAATGCATGCCAATCTCTCACAGCGAAGCGCAACAGATTTTAATTATGCACTCGAACAGCTTATATCCGAGCAATTGACAGCACAGGGTTTTGTGGAAATTCTTAACAATTCGCTTAGTGCCCGCGGATATTATGCGGAGTCTGAGAAATATCCCCTCGAAGGATGTGTGCAGCTGATGAATCCTCTCAGCGGCGATCTTTCCGTGATGCGCAGAACTCTCCTTTATGGAGGTCTGGAATCGATGTCCCATAACATCAACAGAAAGGCTTCAAGTCTCAGAATGTATGAGTTCGGGAAGAGATATGAGCGTAATCCGGAGAAGGAGTCTTCCGTTGAGTCACCTCTCGCTCCCTTCACGGAAGAGCCGGTGCTTGCCCTTTGGCTTACCGGTGATTTCACTCCCGGGAGCTGGAATGTGAAGAGTGGCGAGGCCACGGCTTTCGACCTCAAGGGGATTGTGGAGAATATTTTCCGCAGAGCCGGTATTTCACTACGCGCTCTCGAATATGTTCAGGAGAGTGACGAACAGTTCTCGGTGAAGTTGAGTGTAAAACTCCCCGGAGGAAAACAGATTTGTGAGCTCGGGCTCATCCGCAAGTCGCTTCTTAAGAAATTTGATATTGAACAGGATGTGGCTTTCGCAGAAATCAACTGGACACTTTTGTGTCGTCAGGCATCAAGGGTGGATGTGAAATTCACCGACCTTCCGAAGACTCAACCGGTGCGTCGCGATTTCGCTTTGCTCCTTGACAAGGGAGTGAAATTTGCAGATGTTGAAAGAGTGATAAGAAAGGGAGAGCGTAAGATGCTTGGCGAAGTAACTCTCTTTGATGTCTATGAGGGTAAGAATCTGCCCGAAGGAAAGAAGTCCTATGCAGTATCCATCACTCTTCAGGACAACGAGAAGACCCTTACCGACAAACGTATAGAAGAATCCGCACGACGCATAGTCGAGGCTCTTCGCACGGAATTGGGAGCAGAGTTGAGATAAGTCCGGGTATTATGAAAATAATAACAAAAACAATAAAAATAACAGAGTAAAGAATCAATGGGAAGAGCATTTGAATATCGCAAAGCCCGCAAGATGAAACGCTGGGGCAACATGAGCCGAACCTTTACGCGCATCGGTAAGGAAATCACAATAGCCGCAAAGGCCGGTGGACCGGACCCGGCAATGAATCCGCGACTCCGCGTATTGATGCAGAATGCAAAAGCCGCCAACATGCCTAAGGACACTGTGGAGCGTGCCATTAAGAAAGCAACGGATAAGGATGCATCAGACTACAAGGAGATAGTATATGAAGGATATGGTCCTCATGGCGTAGCCATTGTGGTGGAGACAGCCACTGATAATAATCAGCGTACTGTAGCCAATGTGCGCAGCTATTTCAACAAGCATGGCGGTTCACTCGGCACACAGGGCTCCCTCTCATTCCTTTTCGATCATAAAAGTGTGTTTCATATCAAGCCGCATGCAGATAAAGGTCTTGAGGACTTTGAGCTTGAACTGATGGATTTCGATGCTGAGTTGGAGGCGGATGAAGAGGAATGGATGATTTATGGTGCATTCGATCAGTTTGCCAACATTCAGAATTATCTGGAAGAGGCCGGTGCAGAGATTGTTTCGGCTGAATTTGAGCGTATCCCCACTGACTATAAGGAAGTGACAGCTGAGCAGCGCGAAGCGATAGAGAAACTTCTTGAGAAGTTTGAGGATGATGAGGATGTGCAGAATGTATTCCATAATATGAAGGAAGACTAGTCGAATTTATTGGCTATGATAGCTAAAAGACGGACACGAAAATCGTGTCCGCTTTTTTTTGTGTCCGAATCAGGATAAAATTAGTTTTTTTTAATTATTTGCAAGGAAGGCTGTTGTTATTGTTTTCATTTTTTAATCGTCAGTTAGAATTTCATGCGGGTATATTTGTGACCAAAAAAATGAAACGTCATCTGATTTTGTTTAAAAACGGCACAGATTCCGATGATATCAATGCTGCCGACGGAGAGCTTGCAAATGGAGTATTGATTCCCGGAGCGGGAACAGGGTCTTTACCTCCGGAAACTGAAACTCCGGAATTTATATGCCGCTTTCAATTAAAGGATTCTGCAGTCACTCTTCCATCTTCATCCATCTTCCTGACCCTTCATTCTCCGTCAGCATCCCCGGATTCCGGTCGGGAATGTTCCAATCAGGAGAAAAAGTTGACAAATATTCTGCTGCGTCTCGGCGACAAGGGATTAGGCTACATTCCTCTCTATATTTCCTCAAAGGGAGAATCTGAGGAGATTGATGTTGCCTATGATTTAATGCCGGCAGGGATATGTGTGCGTTTTACTCCACCGGATTTTCCGGAAATAATCTCGGTGGTGACTCTTGGAAATTATCTGATATTTCAGACACAGGATAATGTTCTGTATTCATTATGGAGTAACAGCGGAGGGTATAGTTTCCCATTGCCGATTCCTTCACCGCTAAAAATGGAGGCAGAAATGCAGAGGGTAAGAATTTCCGGGTTGATGACTTCTGCAGATTCCCTACCACGGATATCGGTGACAGTTCCCGTAAACGTCAATATGGAGGAAGGTGTTAGAAAATGGCTGGCCGGAGAGGATATAGGAGAGATTAAGTCAGAGCGTGATTTCGAGGAGATTCGCGGTAAGATTGCGGAGGGTGTGGCAGAAGGGTATCTGGAATACGAGAAAACGGTAAGAAAGGCCTCGCTTTCTATTTATCCTTACAGACTGATGAGTTGTCTGCGATGTAAGGATAGGGAGGAGATATTGCGCTCTGACATCATTGAATGTAGTGGAGAAAGAATGGATGAGGATATAAGTCTGATATTGGAGAGTGCCATGGTTGGGAATGGAGTTGCAAGATTGATACTCAGAGTCTCGCTCCCTCCATATAATTTAAGGGTTCATATTTCTGAAAGAGAAAAAGTTCTGCCGCAGTTTCTAAGTGAAATTGCAAGTGGTTGGGAAATATGGATAGAAGAGATGAAGAGAAATTTGCGTCTCAACTCAAACGGGTTGCCGGAAACGGGGATTCTGCATCCAATTAATTATTATGATGGTGAGGAAATGATTCACGGCAGGGGTTGGACCCTCAGACGAAACGAGACGCCGGATGAGGAATCAGAACTTATATTTCATTCCAAAGTAGCAGCTGCATCAATATATTCAGATGAAATGTATATTTCCGGGTTATCCGGAGATATACTGTCAGGAGAAGAGGTATTTGAATTATCGGATTTCATTAATAGTGGAGCTTCTACATTGTCGGCTGAGAATTGTCATAAATCAGAAATATCGGGAAAGACACCGGGAGACTGGTATTATGGGACCGAGTCACGGAATGAGGGGGTGCTGCAGGTTGTCAATGGAGCTTTGATGGGGATATCTGGAAATGAGCTTATGTTCTGTCATTCCGGGAATCCTTTCAAAATTCGTGGAATGGCGCAGATAGAAGGAGGTGGAATCATGGATATAATCCCCTCCATGCGTGCTTTGTCAAGCGGACAGCTGGGAGAGTTTCCGCTGTATGCGTTTTGTAAGGATGGCATAAGGGCACTTTCCCCTTCGGATAATGGAGGATTTAAAAGTGTTCAGCTGATAAGCCGTGATATATGTATAAGAAGAGGAGGGGTAGTGTTATCGCCAACCGGTGTGCATTTCCCTACTTTAAGGGGTGTGCTTACTCTTGAAGGGAGTAACATCAAGACATTGATTTCTTACGAGAAGCTTATGATGGTTTCAGGAAATGTCACATCAGGGGGAATTGCATCAGGAATAATTAATGGGGGGAGTGGAGATGTCTCAGTAAACTATTATTATAGAGACGACACAATCCTGGTGTCACGAGACAATCGGATTGTCTGCGGTTTACGTCTAAACGACGGTAGAGAGATTGATAGGGAGAAATGTGGAGTAGGGGAATGGGGTCCGGGACGGTTGATTCAGCATTTTCCGGAGTTATATTTCATAGATGACTCAAATCGTTTTTTGATTGTATCCCATAGTTACATAGAGAGGGATAATGAAGATAACGAGGAGGACGAAAGAGAGGATGACATTGACAAATATGAATCTGAGGAGGAAACGGGGGCAAAGGGAGTAATAATGATAGAGAGTCGACCTATGAAGCTTGGAAACTCATTAAGACGGAAGAAGATAGTTAGTTACAGGGTCTTGCCGGAAGGGAGTTATATCATATCGAGTCAGCTTGAGGTTTCAGATGATCTTGAGCATTGGTTTTTGATGAAAGCCGGTAATTGCGGTTGGAGCGGACTGATGGCAATGCGAGGGTGGCGCTATTTTCGTATCAGGCTCGTAGTAAAGAAAGGATACTTTCCGCTTGGAGTGGAGTTTAGGGAGGTTCGATAGATTATGATGATTTATACAATAAAAGAGATTGAGCATATGCCCAATCTCTTTATTTTGTCTGAAAATCAGAAGGGATTATTTCTGGATAAGAACAGTCTTGCCGTTGATAACGTAGAGACCGGGAGTGAGGTTGAGAAGAGCAGACTTATCAGCGTTGCGAGCGATAACTGCGCCGTTGATAGCGTAGATGTCGAAGCTTGTAGCGTCTGCGAAGATTTCTTCAACGAGAGTGTTGACATTAGCTACAGTAACATCCCAGTTGTAGGGTTCTGCAAGTTCGAAGCGAAGAGTTGAAGAGGATGAGGAAGAACCGAAAGCGAGAGAACCGGCAGGGATTTCAAACTTGTAATTGTTTGCAATGCGAGCAGCGGGATTAACATCTTCGGGAAGATCAGTAGAGGTGTAAGTTATCTCTCTGTTGCCGTCAGCAATCTTACCGGTGTAGTTAGCGATGATTTCTCCTTCACCATCAAGGAGGTAAGCTTTAAGACCGTTGGTGCTTCCAGAGTATACAGCTTGTTTAGCAGTGTAGACAATAGTAGCGAGGTCTGAGAAGTTCTGAACGTCGATCTTGCCGTCAACAGCCACGTCAACTCCACCTTGAACAGGACGGTTGATGGGGAAGTACAGAGTCTGCTTGGTGTTGGGAGATGTCACACCATTAATGGTAACATTTACAAGGCTTGCAGGAAGGATTACACCAACAACCTGATAACCCGGCTTCACTGCTGAGACAAGAGGATTGATGTCAAATGTAATGGCATTTCCTTTAATGCTATACCCTAAGATAGTCGCGTTAGAAGTTGAAATCGGTGAATACGTACGCGTATCATTTTTAATTGAAGTAAGGGTAACATTACCATATGAGAGGTATGCGGGAATTGAAAGTGCAGAAATTTCAGTAGCTTGAGGGAATGTAACAGTGAATTTGCTTATTTCAGAGTATGAAGCATCCTTATTCTCAATGTAGTCCTGAGGTTCTATAGAAATTTTCTGCGGTTCAATAGAGTAGAATGTAGATTCAAAAGCATCATTGGTTATATTTTCATCACCAACCCACTTGAATGTACCTTTCTCAACATTAATCTTATATGTTCCATAGTCAGTTGTCGCGATAGCCTTTGTAAGTCTGAAACCGGCAGATGTTGAGCCGTTAGCGGCAGTGTTGAGAGTAGATGTTGAAGTTTCGGAAGCTTTCCATTCCTGAACGAGTTCACCATTCTTATAGAGTGCAATCTTGCCGTTCGGGTTAGCAATCTTGGCATTGCTCCAGAAGTTGAGAGTAATGGTTGAAGTGTTAGAAGTTATAATGGCATTGTCTGCAGGTGAGGTGCTGTTAAGAGCGAGATAATCGATACCTTGAACATTAAAGTTTGAGAAGGTAAGAGCAGAGTTTTTAGCCTTTCCCTCTACGCTGTAAATCTTGTTCTGCATAATTTCCATATAAACCTTGCAAGAGGGCACCTTGGTAAGGTCATTGGATGTTGCAGTTGCAGCCCAAGTCTTTACAGTAAGAACTTTACCTGATGCGCTCTGAGCGGCGGGATAGAGGTTGGCGATAGTCTTGGTGGTAGTTCCGACTGCAACCTTAAGATAGCCGACGGTCTTCGTTTTGTTAGAAGATTCATCGTTAGGATTGAAGTTTACTGAAGAATCCCACTGAACTTCTGAAGGGAAGCTGAGACGGATTGTTTCGAGGTCAAGTGCGCTCATGGGCTGTTCGGTGTTGAGGGCCGGGCTAACGTTGATGCTTGAAGCCTGGAATGCAACGAGACCATATTTAGAGAATTCCATAGGGACGTTAGAGTCATCAACACCATCTTTTGAGGCTGTCCAGAGACCGCCGGGAACTACGAGGCAATCGTAGAGCACATCTGATGGGGTGAATGCTGTAAGGGCTCCGGGGTTGTCAACAGTAAGAGTCACAACGTTTCCGTTTGCTGTTGCAGTAAGATTGGAAAGAGTGAGTTCTCTTACGAGATTGCCTTCAGCATCCTTAAGGATTCCGGCTTCGCTGTAGCGAATGTATGTCGCAGCCTTGCTTCCGGAATTAACCTTAATTGATGTGCCTTCAGGATATGTGAATGTGAATGTGTTGAGGCTACCCAGCATGTAAGTTCCGGGCTGCGGAGCTAAAGTGTAGGGTAAAGCAAACTTAACGGTGAAGTTATAGGTAGCCGCTGCGTTGCATTGATAAACTGGGATAGTCTCAGTGAGTTTTGTGCCATCGTCATCGGTAACCTGGTTGCCGTTTTCATCAAGAATAGGGTCACCCTCTTTACTTGACTCGGCGATAAGGATAAGACCTTCGGGAATTTCTACAGTATAGCTGCCAGCTTCAGTGATAGCCTCGGGAAGAGTGATGTTAAGGCGAGATGTGAATTTATTATCAATCGCCATCAAATTTCCGGTTGAGGGGATTTCATAAATGATGTTTCCGTCTTTTTTGATCACAACTTCAAGACCCTCTTTTTTAATGAGAGATACACCTCTGTCGCCTGCACCTGAGAAGGTATAGTAAAGGTTCTGGAGTTTGTCGTTGATTGTGAGTTCAGCATTCTGTGCAGGAACTGCTTGAGAAATAGTACCTTCATAGGTGTATTCGGGAGTGACTTCCTTAGTTTCTTCAGCGAAAGCTGAGAAAGAGTTTGAAATCAGTCCATAGGTGCCGACAGCGCAGATAGCGCCGAGTAAAAGGGCACCGGAAATAAGGATAGAATTTTTCCTCATAGTAAATAATTTATAGTTAGTGTTTTTGGTAATTTAAGGCTAAATTAATAGTGGAGCAGATAAATGTGGTTAACCTACTCTTTGGATGCAAATATAACTTAAAAATCTTAAAAAACAATAAAATATTTATTGAAAATCAATATACCCCAAATTTTTTGACAGAAGTCATGGAAAGTGACAAGTTATAACTGATTTTGGCTGCAACTACCGATTATGTAAAATTGCACTAAAGAGTTAGGCGGCGGTGAAAAAAGAAAAGAGGACTCCCGCAATGAGAATCCTCTTTCCTGTACCCTGAGCCGGGGTCGAACCGGCACGGATTGCTCCACTGGTGTT
>CAMWXI010000020.1 GCA_947178175.1 uncultured Porphyromonadaceae bacterium
ATTCTACATTCTTGATGGAGTTCTGTGCGAGGATAGCCGCGGGACCACCGATGGAACCGAGATAGAAACCTCCGTGCTTTTTGCATGCGTCAGTCACCTGCTGGCTTCTGTTTCCCTTCGCAATCATTACCATGGAACCTCCGGCAGCCTGGAACTGATCTACATATGGGTCCATACGTCCGGCAGTTGTCGGACCGAATGAACCGGAAGGCATACCTTCAGGTTTCTTGGCAGGACCGGCATAATAAATGGGATGATTCTTGAGATAATCCGGCATCGGCTCTCCGGCATCAAGACGTTCCTTGATTTTTGCGTGAGCAATGTCGCGTCCTACTATAATTGTGCCCTTAAGGCTCAGACGTGTCGATACGGGATATTTGTCAAGTTCAGCAAGCACTTCCTCCATAGGACGATTAAGATCGATCTTCACAACTTCTCCCTCGCCGGCGTTGCGCAATTCTTCGGGAATCAATTCTCCGGGGAATTCATCAAGTTTCTCTATCCAGAGACCGTCACGATTAATCTTCGCTTTAACATTACGGTCGGCAGAACAGCTGACACCCATTCCTACGGGGCATGATGCTCCATGTCGGGGGAGACGGATAACACGGATGTCGTGTGCGAAATATTTACCACCGAACTGAGCGCCAAGTCCGATATTCTGAGCGGCCTCAAGAAGTTCTTTCTCAAGCTCCACATCGCGGAAGGCGCGACCGTATTCATTGCCCGTAGTGGGGAGATTGTCGTAATATTTCACTGATGCCTTCTTTACTGTCGCAAGATTGGCTTCCGCACTGGTGCCTCCGATTACAAATGCAATGTGATAAGGAGGACACGCCGCTGTGCCGAGTGTCTTCATCTTCTCGATTAAGAAGGGTACGAGTGTCTTGGGGTTAAGTATGGCTTTTGTCTCCTGATAGAGATAAGTCTTATTTGCAGAACCACCACCCTTTGCCACGAACAGGAACTTATATTCATCACCTTCTGTGGCGTGAATCTCTATCTGAGCCGGAAGGTTACATCCGGTGTTTACCTCTTCATACATTGTGAGCGGCGCATTCTGTGAATAACGGAGATTATTTTCAGTGTAGGTCTTATACACACCTAAAGAAATCTTCTCTTCGTCGTTGCAACCTGTCCATACCTGCTGTCCTTTATAGGCAGAGCAGATGCTTGTGCCGGTGTCCTGACAGAACGGGAGGACTCCTTTTGCTGCCACCTCAGCGTTTCGGAGAAGTGTCAGCGCCACGAATTTGTCATTTTCTGAGGCTTCGGGATCATGAAGAATTTTTGCAACCTTCTCGTTGTGTTCCCTGCGCAACATGAATGAGCAGTCGTGGGATGCTACATTGGCGATAACGGTCAATGCCTCGGGATCTACAACCAGCATTTCGTGTCCGTTCCAATTTTCAACCTTCACATAATCCTTTGTGATGAGTTTGTATTCTGTTGTGTCAGGGCCAAGAGGGAATGGCTCCTGATAATGAAAGGGTTTTGTTGCCATATTAGTTTTTAAAGTTGTTTTTCAGGATATTCAGCGAAATTACAAAACTATGCCCGATTTTGCAAGTCCCAAAATCCCTATATATGCTATATCTATCTCAATATCCGTTATATCTATGGAATTAAAAGTTTGTCGCCTGGTGCCGTCAATCCTACAAATACTGTTTTCCCATCATTCGGGGCGTACGCCCCGAACCGCAACGCATCATTACTCAATCGCGCCTGTTCTTCCTCATTTTCTCCCAACATGAAATGCATGGGAATAAAATAGCCCACATCAGCCTTGTCAAGCAAAATTGAAGCACCCGTGAAATAGTCGGTTCCTATGCGGGAATCAACCGGAAAAAGAGCAATATCTAGTCTCGGATTTTCACTTACAATCGGTCTTAACTCCGAACGATAGGCATTCAAGGCATGAATCACCTCCTCTTCGGTTGACTCATCTTTCCAAATCCAGGCATTCAAGTCCCCGGCATGAAATATATTCTTTCCGTCAACTGTCACTAAATAAGAGTTGCCGATATCCGTCGAGCCGTAAGCAGTGACAGTGATTAGCTCATCATTCCACTTCTTCCCTTTTCTTAACACCACCACACTCTCAATATCCGGATGATAACCCTTATAGATAGAGTCGTGGTGAAGAATATGACGTGCATGGCGACATACATCGGCACTGATAATATATTTCACATTACCCTTTCCTCCCCTTTCTTTCCATACTTTTTGCCATTCAAAGATATCAGGGTTATAATGGTCTTTATGAAAATGACTGACAAAGACGTAAAGGGGCTTGTGGAGCTCCTCCTCTCCAAACGGAGAAGAATCCATAAATCCGTTTGCAGGAGCCGGGAATTCAGCAGGCCTTTTCCAGAAGTCAAAGATTATATTGCAGTCGGGAGACGACACAATAAAACTGTCATGAAAAAGATAAGTTAACTGCAATGCCATTAAAATTCGCTTGAGAAATGGAATCTGATTTTCGGAAAGTCTGCCTGTGCCATCTGCAATACATAATTGCTGTCAGCGAGGAAAACATCTCTCCCCTCTTTATCTTTGGCCATAAACTGATGCTTCCTTTTCTTAAAGGCTGCCAATGCTTCCTCGTCATCACTCTCAATCCAGCAGGCCTTGTAAAGACTTATCGGTTCCCAGCGGCACTGTGCTCCATATTCATGCAGGAGACGGTATTGAATCACCTCAAACTGCAGCTGTCCGACAGTACCGATAATCTTGCGGCCGTTAAACTGGTTGATAAACATCTGAGCCACACCTTCATCCATCAATTGGCGTATCCCCTTGTCAAGCTGTTTGGCCTTCATGGGGTCGGCATTCTCTATATATTTGAACATCTCCGGGGAGAATGAGGGAAGTCCCTTGAAGTGAAGATTTTCGCCCGAGGTCAATGTGTCGCCAATCTTGAAGTTTCCTGTGTCCGGCAATCCGACAATATCTCCCGGATAAGCCTCATCTACCACATTCTTCTTCTGTGCCATAAAGGCTGTAGGAGCAGCAAAACGCATCATCTTGTCGTTGCGCACATGCTTGTAGTTGACGTTTCGCTCAAACTTCCCGGAACACACCTTAAGGAAGGCGATGCATGAACGATGGTTTGGGTCCATGTTGGCATGTATCTTGAAAATGAACCCGGAAAATGGCTCTTCCTCCGGTTTCACCTCTCTCTCCTCCGCCTGAATCGGACGCGGAGAAGGTGCTATTTTTACGAAGCAATCCAACAATTCCTTAACGCCGAAGGTGTTGAGGGCCGAACCGAAGAACACCGGAGCGATCTCACCCCGAAGATATGCCTCTTCGTCAAATTCGGGATATACACCTTCTATCAGTTCCAGATCTTCCCTCAGCTTGGAAGCATCACTCTCTCCTACGAGTTCATCAACCTTCGGTGAGTTTACGTCATCTAACTCTATGCGCTCCGATACAGTTTGCTTGGAAGGAGTGAAAAGGTCAAGGCCATGTTCGTAGATATTATATACACCCTTGAACTTCGCACCTATATTGATTGGCCATGACAACGGCCGAACTCCTATCTTGAGTTCCGACTCAAGCTCGTCAAGAATATCAAACGGATCCCTTCCCTCGCGGTCAAGCTTGTTAACAAAAATAATCACCGGAGTGTTTCGCATACGGCACACTTCCATGAGCCGGCGTGTCTGAGTCTCCACACCTTTGGCCACATCGACAACGATGATTACGGAGTCAACTGCTGTAAGAGTTCTGAAAGTATCTTCCGCAAAGTCCTGATGGCCCGGAGTGTCAAGGATATTTATCTTATACGGCCCATAATTGAAACCCATGACTGACGTGGCCACAGAAATTCCTCTCTGTTTCTCTATCTCCATCCAGTCGGAAGTCGCTGTCTTCTTTATCTTGTTGCTCTTTACGGCACCAGCAACATGGATGGCACCTCCAAAAAGAAGTAATTTTTCCGTAAGTGTGGTCTTACCGGCATCCGGATGCGAGATTATCGCAAACGTGCGGCGTCGCTTTATTTCATCTGTTTCAGACATTTCTTAAGTGAATTTTCCCAATAAGGAATGTTGATGTTGAATGTTTCTTTTATCTTTCTCTTGTTAAGTACAGAATATAATGGGCGGCGTGCGGGAGTCGGATATTCCTCGCTACCTATCGGCGTCACCTCCACCTCTTCTTCCATCCCCGAGAGACGGAAGATTGCTTTCGCAAAGTCATACCAGGAAGCAACCCCTTCATTCGTGAAGTGATAGATTCCGGCGCTTGGATTATCCTTAAGGATAATGGTGCGGATACACTCCGCCAAATCTCCGGCGTAAGTTGGAGTACCGATCTGATCACTCACTACTCTGATACTCTTTGTAGCCCCACCTATTCTCAACATGGTCTTCACGAAGTTTCCTCCATATTCGGAATAAAGCCATGCTGTGCGTATGATGATGCAGTCAGGACAGAAGGCTTTAAGCACTCCCTCTCCCTCAAGCTTGGTACGTCCGTAAATGCTCTGAGGATAAGGTTCATCATTCTCGGCATAGGGTCGGTGGGAATCTCCGGCAAAGACATAGTCCGTGCTGATATGAATCACTCTGGCATTATGCCTGGCTGCGGCCTTAGCGATATTCCCCACAGCCTCCGTGTTCAATCTGGCAGCCTGCGAATCCTCGGACTCCGCCTTGTCTACCGCCGTGTAGGCCGCGCAGTTCACTATATAGTCCGGTCTTAGGTCTCCTACAAATTTGTCTACCGCCTCCGGGTTGGTGATATCCAATTCTGCAACGTCTGTGAAAACTGCCTCTATACCCGTCTCTCTCTCCAAAACTTCCCTGAGACAATTGCCGAGCTGGCCGTTCCCACCCGTCACTAATACCTTCTTCATTAATCCTTGAATAATTCGTTGTTATAATCCAATTTATAATAATGCGCAAGAGTGCCGAGGAAGGCGGATATCTGCTTTGCCGCTTCCAGGGTTTCCCCGGAGACTTCTTTCCCTTGCATTTTCATAAGCAGAATAAGATAAAGGGCATTGAAGCATGTCTCTATCTCTTCCACCTTCCTGTCGCCGGCCTTGGCACGCAACTCCACGATGATGGGAAGTGTGGCATAATACTCCGCGGCATATTTGGAAAACCTTGAGTCTGAGATGAGACGGTTGTGAAGGTCTTTCAATGCTATTATCACATTCCTGTTCAGTTGAAGATGTCCTTGCTCAGCAACCCCCTCTCTGCGCATCATATCTATCAGAGACTCATACCATTCACGTAATTCTTTCCGCTCCTTTTCGTCAAGATCGGAATATTTACTGATGATATTCTCCTCTATCTTATCCATATCAAGCTTATTGGCACGGATTAAATCCTCTATCTGCCACATATATAACAGATATTCAGCGATATTCTCTCTCTTCTTCTGTGATGCTGTTTTCATAGTGCAAATTTAACAATTTTTATTGACTTTATCTTTTCTTTATCTTCCCCCTCCCGAAGATTTTTCATATCGAAATCGTCTGAACATATTTTTTAGGCCCGGATTTATTATTCTACATAAGTTTAGACTGCTTCCCTTTTTCTCCGCTTTATTCATCAGCTACGGCAACTTTTTTATATCTTTACAACAAATTAATCAGAAGTATGTCTCATTACGAAAATTCAAAGAATCTAATTGACTCTCTAAGAGTCCGAACTCCGGTTAAAATCCTTTTTGTGTGCCTCGGCAATATTTGCCGGTCACCGGCTGCGGAGGGAGTTATGAGGAGTATTGTGGAGCATAACAATGACTCCGATCGTTTCCTTCTTGATTCTGCAGGACTCTATGGGGGGCACGCCGGTGAACAACCCGACAAACGTATGCGCGTACATGCCTTCCAACGAGGCTATTCGCTGATTCACAGGAGTCGGCCTGTGTCGGTTGCCGATTTCGACAAATTTGACATAATTGTCGCAATGGATCATAGTAATTATGACCGTCTTAAAAATCTCGCGCCTACCCTTGACGATGAGAAGAAAATAGTTATGATGACTGACTTCTGTACGTCTCACCCCCATGCTGATCATGTGCCAGACCCGTACTATGAGGGAGCAGAAGGTTTTGAACTCGTACTTGACCTTCTGGAAGATGCCTGCAGCTCACTCTATGAGTCTCTGAAATAACATCCATGCATACAGAAAGCTGAAAAACAGTGGGAGCGGGTCGATTTCTATGACCTACTCCCACTGTTTACGTATGAATGTTCTATATATGGATGATTGAAAATATCAGCTGTTGGTCAGCATTGCAGGCTCGGGACCTCTCTGAGGCTTTCCTAAACCACCCCTGTTACCTTTTTTGAAGTCTTTAGTTTTGCGTGCAAACTTTGAAGGACGATCCTTTCTCATCTCCAAACGATTCTTCTGATACTGCGCAAACTGTTCAGGACTCAATACCTTCTCAATCTTCTTATCGAATTTTTCATTCAGTTTCTTTCTCTCCTTGCCGGCTTTTTCCTTAGCGTTGGCAATCGCGTCACGCTTCTCGGACATGATCTTGTTGAATTCCACCTGCTGACCGGGAGTGAGATTGAGATTTGCTAAGAATTCTCCACGATTCTTCTTCTCACATTTTTCGTGGCGACGGGCTTCCCCTTTGAATTTCCCTTCTTTTCTTTTTCCGGCCTTACACTTTTTACCGTTCTTACACTGCTTCCCTTCCTTAAACTTCTTTCCTTCTTTACAAGGTTTGGACTTTCCACATTTTTCTCCGGGATTGCAAGATTCCGGATTGCAGTTTTCGGGAGCACATTGTTCACTTTTAGGACATCCGAGACCTTCCTTATTGCTGTTTTCCGCTTGTGCCATTGCGGCAAATGAACCGAGTGAGAGGAGTGCGATTGCAACTGCAAATATTTTTTTCTTCATATCTTTTCTTTTTCTGTTTGTTACCGCCTTCAAGGCAGTATGGTTAATTTTGATTTTACGTCCCCCGTCGGGAACCCCTGTTTTGCAGGACCTACACTTCTTAGACGTCTTGCCGTTTACAAAGTTTAATTCTCAAAACTTTAAAAAACGTTAATTAAAAAAAACGCTTTGACATATTTAATTGATTATCAGAATTCTTACAAACATTACAAATATATGATATCATTAACCTTCAGGATATTATTATCCTCACGAATCCCGCAACCCCGCCGGCGGGGGGACTGCCATTTCAATCCTGCTTTTCCCGTAAAGAATCTTCAGGACATGGTAACGAAACTGACAAAATCCACCTACCGGTATTTGAAACAAGAAAAAACGGAACCGGGCCTCGACCCTGATTCCGTTTTGTCGCATAGCATTGTTTTATTATTTAAACGGCAATGTCTGCAACAATCGCCCTTGTACTTATAAAACAATCATGCCATTAAATGGTTCACGAATTTTCAAGTTATTTCAAAAAATTCAAATATTTCCGCTCTTGCAGATTAACGTTTCACATCATATCCCTGCGCCTTTAGATAATCAAGGATCCTATAATCCATTGCATGGTAATAATAGTCGAGTATATGAGCCACCCAGTCATTTGTAGATGTGCCGCCGGAGCGAGTGGCATTATAATGTTTCACAACTTCATCGTATGCTTCCAGCTCTTCAATCATTTTATCATCATCCTGACGATAATGATTCTTGTGGAACACAAGGGATGTAGGCTGCTTCGGTTTCAGATCGGGATGCTCTCTGGGAACACCCAATGCAAGGCCGCACACCACGAACACACCTTTAGGAAGTTTGAGGAGTTCCGCCACCTTTGCGGGGTCAACAGTGCGGAGATAGCCGACACAGTTACTGCCCAATCCAGCTGCTTCTGCAGCTACTACGGCACTCATCATAGCGAGTGAGGCATCTATAATACCGATTGTCACCCCATCCATAGTGTCTGTGAACGGAGGGACTGTCAATCCTTTCTTTTTTGCAAGAAGAGAAATCTTGTTATAGTCTGAACAGAAAATCAGCAGTCGGTTGCAAGTTTTAAGCTGTTTCTGATTGGTAAGGGCATAAAGTTCCTCTTTAAGTGCCTGGTCAGAGATATCAATAACGGAGAATTGCTGACCGTTGTAGCTTGTGGGAGTATTCTCCACAGCCTTGAAGATAAATTCCATTGTCTCCTCCGGAATCGCTTCTCTCTCATATCTGCGGACGCTGGTGCGTTCGAGAAGAGTATTTTTCACGTCTTTCATAAAAGTGATATATGATTTAAGGCCCCTGAATTAACCCGATCAGAAATAATCATCACGAAATTAACAGACTCAACAGAGATAGGGGTCCGGGTTAATCGGATAAAAAGAGAAAGGTGGGACGGGGAATAATTCCCGAACCACCTTTCGTTGTGATTCCCACATCAAAGGAATGTGATGAAACTCCGAGTGACAGGATTTGAGAGCCGACAAATCTTTGTAATCCGCCTGTGCTCCAATGGAGCAATGTCTTACGACACGGGGCCCGCCATTGACAAGCCGGCTGGTCTCGGTATTTCAGATAAATTTGATGAGTTTCCCAATCAGCTTTGATGTGGTTTATTCCTTATAATTTTCCAACGTCGGCAGAGGTAAAATTGTTTACCCCGGATAGCCGGAATCTGGAATAACCGGAATTTACTTCACCTTATCAACGATAGCTTTGAAAGCAGCGGGATTATTCATAGCGAGGTCAGCGAGCACCTTGCGGTTGATTTCGATACCTGCTTTGTGAATGAGTCCCATGAGCTTTGAGTAAGAGAGATTCTCCTGACGAGCTGCTGCGTTGATACGCTGAATCCAGAGAGCGCGGAAGTCACGCTTTTTCTGTTTACGGTCGCGATAGGCGTATGTAAGACCCTTTTCCCAAGTATTCTTGGCTACGGTCCAGACATTTCTACGGCTTCCATAATAGCCACGGGTGAGTTTAAGAATCTTCTTTCTTTTTGCACGTGAAGCAACGTGGTTGACTGATCTTGGCATTTTTTTGTGTTTTTTGAATGTGCGCGGCCAAAGAAAGCTTCAGCTCTTGCGGTGCGTCACATCCGGTGAATAAAAAATGTGAAGGATAAAAATTTTTGATTAAGCGACTCGCGTTGCTTAACGAAGGTTAAGAAGTGCACAAATCTGCTTCTTGTTAGCTCCATCCACCAATGTTGTGTGGTCGAGGTTACGTTTACGTTTTTTCGACTTCTTGGTGAGAATGTGGCTGTGGTAAGCATGCTTTCTCTTAATCTTTCCCGTGCCGGTGAGCGCGAAGCGCTTCTTAGACGCGGCATTGGTCTTTACCTTTGGCATTGTTTTGATTTTTTAGTTGTTAAAATTTACCTCGGCACCGGGTGCCTACGGTCTCTATTTATTATCTTCGGCGTCAGTTATGCCTCCGATTCTTTCTCTTCTGTTTCCGGCTCCTCCTGAGGCTTTTCCTTCTTCCTGGAATTATCCTTTGCCTCTTTGGAGCTATCTTTTGATTTGGTCTTCAATGGAGCAAGAATGATAGACATTCTTTTCCCTTCCAAAACAGGCATCAACTCTACCTTACCTAAGTCTTCCAAATCGTTGGCAAAGCGAAGAAGCAACATCTCGCCCTGCTCCTTGAACAATATGGAGCGACCACGGAAAAATACAAACGCCTTTACCTTATAACCATCCTCAAGGAAGCCTGTGGCATGCTTGAGTTTGAAGTTATAATCGTGGTCATCGGTCTGCGGACCGAAGCGTATCTCCTTTATTACCACTTTCGCTGCCTTGGCCTTCTGCTCTTTCTGGCGCTTCTTCTGCTGATAGAGGAACTTCTGATAGTCAATTACCCTACACACAGGAGGTTCCGCTGTGGGTGAAATCTCTACCAAATCAAGCTCCAATTCTGCAGCTATCTTGCGAGCCTTGTCTATGGGATAAATCCCTTGCTCCACATTGTCTCCTACCAGTCGAACTTCTCTTGCCCGTATCTGTTCGTTGATGGCGTGCGGGTCGCGGCTGTTACGATCGCCTCGCTGGAATTTCTTGTTGCCCGGCTTCGGACGGGGACCTAACGGCTTGCGTGGTCCGCTGAACTGAGGTTTTTTCTCCATTCAAAACTTCTTGATTTCCGTTTTTGCTTATCTTTTTTGTTACGGAATCAGTTATTATTACTTATCATTGCTTCAACTTCTTTGTTCAAAGCGTCTGCAAAGTTAATAATTTTCATCGTACCTTTATCACCTTCGCCCTGTTTTCTTACAGAAACTTCATCATTTTCTGCTTCTTTTTCACCCACAATCAGCAAATACGGGATTTTTTTCAGCTCATTGTCTCTGATTTTCTTCCCTATCTTCTCATTGCGGTCATCTACGATGGCGCGTACTCCCTGACGATCCAGATCTTTGACTACCTTATAAGCATAGTCATTAAACTTCTCGCTAATCGGCAATACAACACATTGCTCCGGTATCAGCCATAACGGCAATTTTCCTGCCGTATGTTCAAGCAATACTGCCACAAATCTTTCCATCGAACCGAAAGGCGCACGGTGAATCATCACCGGACGGTGCTTCTGGTTGTCACGACCTGTATATTCCAGTCCGAAACGCTCCGGAAGGTTATAATCTACCTGGATTGTACCAAGCTGCCAACGACGACCTATTGCATCCTTAACCATGAAGTCGAGTTTCGGACCATAGAAGGCCGCTTCTCCCTCCACCTGACGCGCGGGGAGTCCCTTTTCAGCACATGCTTCAATTATGGCGTTCTCTGCAAGATGCCAGTTTTCGTCGGACCCTATGTATTTCTCCTTATTCTTCGGATCGCGGAGTGAAATCTGAGCCTCAAAGTTCTTGAAGTCAAGTGCCTTGAAGATGTAAAGGATAATATCCATTACCTTAAGGAACTCATCCTTGATCTGTTCGGGCGCACAATAGATATGTGCGTCGTCCTGAGTAAAGCCTCTCACACGGGTCAGTCCGTGGAGTTCTCCGCTCTGTTCATAGCGATAAACTGTGCCGAATTCGGCGAGACGGAGGGGCAATTCTCGATAACTGCGCGGGGATGCTCTGAATATCTCACAATGATGAGGACAGTTCATAGGCTTAAGCATATATTCTTCTCCCTCCTCCGGAGTGTGGATAGGCTGGAAGGAGTCCTTACCATATTTTGCCCAGTGGCCGGAGGTGACATAAAGCTGCTTATTGCCGATATGAGGTGTTATCACCTGGAGATAACCATATTCTTTCTGAATCTTGCGTAAGAACTGCTCCAGACGGTCGCGCAACGCAGCTCCTTTAGGAAGCCACAACGGCAGTCCTTGTCCCACAGTCGGCGAGAAGGTGAAGAGTTCCATCTCCTTTCCGAGTTTTCTATGGTCACGCTTCTTGGCTTCTTCCAGAAGTGCAAGATACTCATCAAGCATTTTCTTTTTGGGGAAGGTGATACCGTAGACACGCACCAATTGGTCGCGCTTCTCGTCGCCTCGCCAGTAAGCACCTGCGAGCGATAAGATTTTCACCGCCTTAATAGGCGAGGTATTAGGGATATGAGGTCCACGACAAAGATCGGTAAACTCTCCTTGAGTATAAGTGGTGATATGACCGTCTTCAAGTTCGCTAATCAATTCACATTTATAGGTTTCCCCACGTTCCCCAAACATCTTTAGAGCATCGGCCTTTGAGATGTCCTTACGCACTATCTCCTCTTTACGCGCCACAAGCTCCTGCATCTTCTTTTCGATTTTGGGGAAATCTTCTGAAGTTATCTTATGCTCTCCCGGGGCTATATCATAATAGAATCCATTCTCGATGGCCGGACCGATACCGAACTTGATGCCGGGATAAAGCTCCTGAAGAGCTTCTGCAAGAAGATGGGCAGAACTATGCCAGAAGGCGTGTTTTCCCTCCTCTGAGTCCCATTTGAATAATTCTATTGAAGAGTCTCCGGAAATCGGGCGTGATATGTCCCATTCTTCTCCGTTGACTTTTGCCGCAAGTACATCTGCGGCAAAACGCGGGCTGATGCTCTCCGCCACCTTATATGGAGTGATTCCCTCTTCATATTGACGGACACTGCCGTCGGGAAATGTGATATTTATCATATTGTCAATTCTTTTAGACCGTTTCCCTGCCCGAATAAATGCAGGTCTTACCGATTTTTAGTTTCGTTTTCTCCTAACCGATTTATTCCTGCAGACAAACGATTTTCAAGCCTTTTAATTATTTAATTTGCAAAGATAATGATTTTTATTGATTTCTCAACACGAAGTCTTCTAAACTTATCTCTTTATGGCAATGCGTGAATTAGTGTAGACAACTTAGTTCTATTCATCTCTAATTTTTCTATCTCATTCTCTTTAAGATATTATAGGAGGGTAAGACTCCGAGTTCTCCGGCTTTCCCAAGATCTGAGAATGCCTGAGCCCTGTTTCCCGATTGAAGATAACTCAATCCACGGTTGAAATAAGCCTGTCCGAATTCCGGATCAATTTTCAACGCTTCGTTATAGCATTGAAGTGCCGAGGTATAGTCTCTCAAACCATAATAGATATTTCCCTTATTAAACCATGCATAAACGAGATTGGGATTCAGCTTCAACGCCTCGTCATAGTCGGACATCGCACCTCTTATCTCTCCCTCCTTTCTCATCTCTTCCCGGCTGAAAGAATTCATATATCTGGCGTATGCCCTACCCATATACGCCACTACAAATCCCTCCGCGCCTTCAATGGCTTTAGTGAAATCCTCTTCCGCCTCCTCATAATTCTTAAGCATACTCCTCACCACTCCGCGAGCAAGGTAATCTACCGGACGAGCCTTTCCTGAGGAGATGGCTGCGGTATAGCCGTCTGCTTTGTCAAACTGTTCCTGCAATTCCGATTCCGTTGACAATGATTCCCCTGCGGAAACAAGATGCAGTGGCTCCGTAATATATCGCTGCTGATTCAACAGATCAAGCTCCCGAAAATAATTGGACAAAGCCCGCAGGGATACTGCCGGAGCCTTGAACGACAGGGAATAGAGCGGTTCAAGCTCAATCTGAAGATTCCTGTCCTGAACCTTCCCTTTTATCCTTTCGTTATATGACAATCTCGTCTCGTTGACATCAGCGTTTGTTATAAGCTGATTGAACTTGTTCATAACCTCCTCGTCCGACAATTCTTCATCTCTGTCTTTACGGGAGTTGACATTGGCTGCCGATGAAATGGTAGGACGGTCTAAGGGATTCTTCTCCGGATTGTCAACATATTTTCTCACCATATCATCCGCCTTATTCATATAGGCAAATGCACCCCTCAGGTCTCCCTGCATCCTCCTGGCCTCCGCCATTCCATAATAGACAGGGTAGAATCTCGGGTAACGCTCGGCAATCATCCTGAAGTCGGCAAAGGCTGCCGACGGATGATCTATCTGAAGATTTATCAAGGCTCTGTTATAACGTGCATGGAAATTCTGAGGATCTTTCTTCAGAACCTCTCCGAAATCCTCAGCCGACTTTCTTAAATCGCGCACCTCAAACCGCAACAATGCTCTGTTAAACCTTGCCTGAAGATTTTCAGGATTCAGCTCAAGTGCATAATTATAATCTGACATCGCTCCGAAAAAATCATTATTGTTATATCGGAGATATGCGCGGTTGATATACAAATCCTCCTCTTCAGGCATAAGGCGTATGGCCTCGTCCATATCTTCAAGTGCCTTTTCCCACTCCCCTCTGCGACCCTCTATCTCGGCTCGCATCAGAAAGGGATTTATCTGAGTACGGTTTAGTTCGAGCGCCTTGTTTATATCTTCCAAGGCATTGAGGGTGTCTCCCCGCAATACGTTCATTCTCCCACGTGCGGCATATCCTTCGTCAAACCGCGGATAATGACGCAACAGGATTCCAAATGTAGTGTCTGCCTTCTCATATCGCTTAAGTTCTGACTCCGCCACTCCCTTATAAAACAGGAAATATTTATCATACGGGTTATATTCCAATCCTATCTCATAGTCGGCGACCGCGAGGGAGTCTTTCCCCTGTCTCTGACGTGCGAATCCCCTAACTTTGTAGGCCTCGGCTTTGAACTTATTACGCTCTATGGCAAGATTGCAGTCTGACTCCGCTCCGGAATAATCGTCAAGATTAAGTTTGGCTAACGCTCTGAAAAAATAAGGATCCGCCATATATGGCTTTGCCTTTATGGCCTGATTGAAATATTGGATTGAAAGCATATAATCTTCCATCCCGAGCACATTCCTCCCTATGTTAAGAACCTGCTGGGCATCTACCTGTCCCTTTATGGAACATGGCATAATCATTGCCATTACAATCAATAATATCCCTATTCTTATTTTCACTTCTATTATTCTCGTTATGCGGATACTTGCAAATTTACAAATTTCAATTTATTCATTTACCTGCCGTTACCATAAAATCCATAAAAAATGTTAAGATTCCCATTCCGCTCCGAATCCGCCATCTTTTATCCAATATGAATGAATCATGATAGAAGACAGGGAACAATTTAGCTCACTCGGTTTTCACTGATAAACACAATAACAAGGGACACAGAGTAAAAGGTGAACAAATTTGCGATGCCATAAGTTAATTATAATGTAAACATATCATAAACCAAACCTATTCAGGCCCGCCCCTCGTGTGGACGGCATCTGAATAGGAAAAGAGTTTTTCTATGGAAAACATCATTGTCATCGGAGGCGGTTTCGCCGGATTAAATCTTATAAAGGGTCTTGACCCCGGGAAATACAGAATAATGTTGGTGGATCGCAATAATTTCCATTGCTTTCCCCCACTCTTCTATCAGGTCGCTTCATCCGGACTCGAACCAAGCAATATCTCATTCCCTTTCCGACGGGAATTCAAAAATAGTAAGAATGTGTCCTACCACATGGGCCATGTCAAGAATATTGACCTTGAAAATAAGAGCCTTACAACATCTTACGAGACATTGAAATTTGACAAACTGGTGATTGCAGCCGGCTCAACCAACAATTATTTCGGGATGGAAGGGATGGCTGAGAATGTGTTCGGAATAAAAACAATCGGAGAGGCCACTTATACACGTGATGAAATCCTGGACCGACTGGAACGTGGCGCACTCTGTCAGGATCCGGAACGTCGCAGGGAATTACTTAGTTTCCTTGTTGTGGGAGGTGGTCCTGCCGGTGTTGAAATTGCCGGGGCTCTCGGAGAGATGAAACGGGATATACTTCCCAGGGAATATCCGGAACTGAACCCTGAAGATGTCAATATAACCCTTGTAGAAGGTGCTCCGGCACTCCTTGGTGCCATGAGCAGGGATTCGCAGGAAAAGGCCCTGAAATATCTGAAGGATCTGATGGTAGACGTAAGACTGAATACTCAATTAAGCGGTTATCACGATAAAGTCGCTACCTTTAAAGATGGACGCGAAGAATACTGGGAGACCCTGATATGGACGGCCGGTGTCTGTGGCGAACCTATGCCTGGTCTTCCAAAAGAGACGGTAGGGCGTGGTGGACGAATCATTGTTGACCGATACAACCGCGTCAAGGGGTATGAAGATTTCCTCTTCGCACTTGGAGATATTGCCCTGATGGAGACAGAAAAATATCCTCACGGCCATCCTCAGATGGCACAACCGGCAATTCAGCAGGCCAAGCTCCTCGCCAAACAGCTGAATGAGGGGAAATTCACAACCGAGTTTGAATATCACGACAAGGGTTCCATGGCAACCGTAGGAAAAAACAGAGCGGTTGCCGACCTTACCTCCTTGTCGTTCGGAGGAAGACTGGCATGGCTGACATGGATGTTTATCCATCTGATTTCCATCCTCGGAATGAGAAATAAAATCAACGTTCTTCTGAACTGGATCTGGAATTATTGCACTTATTCCACATCACTGAGACTCCTGTTCAGACCAACGAAGTATCCTCTCAGACGGCATTGGGGAGATTGAACCACCCGGCATTTGCGGGTAATTATGATTTTTTCTAACTTTGTCTGAACGTACCCGTATGCGTTCTATAAATTCTGAATTTTATGTCATTTTCAAAAATAACAATTGTAGGCTGTGCTCTCTCGCTAATGATATTAGGGAGCTCCTGTGCTATGTTGCAAGCCACCAACAACACTAAGGTAAAAAAGGAGGCTGTGCTCCCTCGAGACCGCGAACAGATTCAACAGCAGGCGCAACAAAAGGCCTTTAATCCTGAAAGCCTCTCACGGGGAATTCTCTCCGGTGACTGGGCTATCGAAACGGTCAATGGCAAAAATGCCGTTGGGGAATCCACTCCCTATATACGCTTCGCTCCATCAGAAAACCGAATCTACGGTAATAACGGATGCAACACTATCAATGCGTCTTACAAGTACAATCCTAATGACAGTACTATCGTCTTTGACAAGATGATATCCACGATGATGGCCTGCGGCATGGAAGGGATCACTGACTATGAGATTAATGCAGCCCTCAACAACACCCGACGATATTCCTGGAATCTGGATAATAATAATACCTATTACCTTTATTTCTATGATTCCCACGATAATCAGGTGATGTCACTGATGCATCAGAATTTTGATTTCCTCAACGGCACTTGGAAAGTGGTGAGTATTGATGACGAACCGGTGAATGTGGAAGACATGAAACTCGTGATTGATATCGATGAAGGGAAACTCCACGGCAACACAGGATGCAATATCCTCAACGGCTCCCTTGAAACGGATATGGACACTCCCAACTCCATCTCTTTTCAATCCATAGCTACAACCAGAATGGCTTGCCCGGATGCGCAATACGAAACCCTCCTCTTGGTGGCGCTTGAGAATGCATCACACGCAAAACCTGTTTCCTCTGACAAGGTGCTTCTCCTGGATAATAATAACAAAGTGGTGCTCACGTTAATACGCACTTCCGACAATTAATATGGGAAAGACTGAAGAAAGAGTCGATAAGTGGCTCTGGGCCATGCGGGTTTTCAAGACCCGCACCATCGCTACGGATGCATGCAAAAAAGGTCGCGTTACTATCGGAGGTAATATCGTGAAGCCGTCAAGGGGTATCAAGGTGGGAGACATCATTGATGTGAAAAAACCTCCCGTCACCTACACCTTCCGGGTGCTTCAGCTCACCGGCAATCGGCTGGGTGCCAAACTTGTGCCGGAATATTTAGAGAATATTACTCCGCAGTCGCAATATGATATTCTCGAGATGGCGAAAATCTCCGGATTCGTTGACCGCAGGAAAGGATTGGGACGTCCCACAAAACGTGACAGCCGTGAATTATCACGGTTTAAAGAGGACACATATGCCGATATGTATTTCCTCGATTGGGAGGATGACGACGATGATGAGGACGACATTGACTAATCCTCCCCGGAGTTGGCAAGACCAACTGATTAATGACAGAATAATAGCAAACAAGTGATTCTAAGACACCGTTCCCCAATATTTGATAAAACTGGGGCGGTCAAGTGCCGTGCATATGTGTTCGCGCAGTGAGGGTGCAATGCGGTGGCATTGTGACCGTAACAAGCAGACGCAGACGCATGGTGATTGGCCGTGGCAGGGGTAATCTCTGCCACAGTCTACAAAACTATGATTGGGGAACAGGGTCTTAATAGAATCACTTGTTGTTATAATTGGTCATGGCGAATGAGAGACCTGAAAGGCAGAACGCTTTAACGGCCTCTCCGGCCACCTCCAGTCGTTCCGGGAGTTTCTCACGCTCCTCTTCCGGGAACTTGCCCAATACATAATCAACCTGTCCTCCACGCGGAAAATCGTTTCCTACACCAAACCTTAAACGCGCATAATTATTGTTCCCGAGTTGCTGTGTGATGTTCTTAAGACCATTGTGGCCCGCCTCAGAACCGGACCCCCGCAACCGGATTGCACCGAAAGGGAGAGCTATGTCATCAACCACAACAAGAAGATTGGTCAACGGAAGATTCTCCTTATTCATCCAGAATCTTACGGCAACGCCACTGAGATTCATGAAAGTAGAGGGCTTGAGAAGCAACAGTTCACAGTTTTTCACTCTTAGCCTTGCCATGTCTCCATATCTGCATGATGAGAATTCAACCCCTCCTTTTTCTGCCAGAGAATCCACCACCATAAATCCGGCATTATGCCGCGTCCCTTCATATTCAGGCCCGATATTGCCGAGACCCACAATCAGGAATTTTTTCATATTCTCCGTAATTGAAGAAGAGAGATGGCGATTTTCACCATCTCTCCTGAACAATCTAAAAATAAATTTCGACAAAAAATTCATTACAATGAATTTCAGTTGATAAGATAGAGCTTCAAGCTCTTCCCGAATTATTCCTGAGCTGCCTTTGACTGAGCACCACGAGCAGCACGAGTGAGCTGTACGGTGCAAACAACGGCATTCTTCGCATTCATCAGTTCAAGACCCTCATAGTGGAGGTCGCCGACTGCGATTGACTTGCCAAGACCAAGAGTGTCTACATTTACTACCAGACGTTCGGGCATCTTGTCGTAAGTGGCTTTAACCTTGAGCTTGCGCATATTGAGCTGAAGCTTACCACCGGCTTTCACACCTTCTGCGTGACCTTCAACTACTACAGGAACTTCCATTACGATAGGCTTCTCAGGTGTCACCTCAAGGAAGTCGATATGAAGAACTGTATCTTTTACGGGCTGGAACTGCAGATCTTTCATCACTGCCTTTCTGGTCTCGCCGTTAAGTTCGAGGTTAATCTCGAAAATGTCGGGGGTATAGATCAGCTTGCGAACATCCTCATTCTTTACAACTATATCAGTTGTAATCAATCCACGCTTTTCGTCGATTGCCACAACCTTCTCTCCTGTCTTGAGAGTTCCGTTGTAGGGAAGCTCTACGATCTTGCCACCATTCAACACTGCGGGAATCTTTCCCTCTTTACGAATTGACTTTACAGACTTCTTGCCTACTACCTCACGGGGTTCTGCCTTAAGTTCAAATACTTTCATTGTTTAGTGTTACTTAAAATTAGATAGACAAATTTTCCATCACACATTAATTCAGCTCTCCATCCTTTCTCCTGTGATAAAGGATGAAGACCTGTTTTCGACAGCAAAATTACTCTTTTATTTCCATTTATACAACACCTTTACCTCTTTTACACTCCGTCATACACTGATTTTCCCTTTTTTTAGCTAAATTTGAATCCTAATACTT